>JAQWPZ010000042.1 GCA_029245125.1 Rubripirellula sp. | reverse complement strand
CGTTGCCAGGTTTTCCTGGAAGGATGCTGGGACGGTCTCCGTTGCCAGGTTTTCCTGGAAGGATGCTGGGACGATCTCCGTTGCCAGGTTTATTCGGCAATGTGCTAGGACGATCGCCTATGCCTGGAAATGGCCTTGGACGTGTTCCCTCACCACCCCCTCCAGGTCGGGTGCCGGGCCGAAGTGGCTTATCCATTCCCAGAAAATCACCTAGTCCACCAGCAGACGGCCTTCCGCCACCCCCGAAAACGGGACGATTCCCACCCGATCCTGGGCGGCCACCGATGTCGATTCCGGGTTTCGTGCTGGGCCGTGTGCTGGGCCGTGTGCTGGGTTTCGCACTACCACCTGGCCGTCCAATACTGGGAAAGCTAGGTCGATTGCCCCCACCCAAACTTGGAAAACTTGGCCTCGTTGACGGCTTCGTGCTCGGCAAAGACGGTCGTGTCGAGGGTCGCGTTGATGGGCGACTGCTCGGCAAAGATGGTCGCGTCGAGGGCCGCGTTGAAGGGCGACTACTCGGCAAAGATGGTCGCGTCGAGGGCTTCAGTCCTGTCGTTGGTCGACTCGACGGCCGGCTCATGCTGGGCCGACTAACACTTGGACGACTTGTCGAGGGTCGACTGCTACTGGGCCGACTAACACTAGGACGACTCGTCGAGGGCCGACTGCTACTGGGTCGACTCATCGATGGTCGACTGCCACTGGATGATGGTCGACTACCACCGAGGTGAGGGGTACTTGGCCGCGAGGAAGGTCGGCTTCGTTGGGCACTCCCGCGAGAGCCACCACGAGAGCCTCCGCCATTCAGACCGCCCCGCGCGAATGCGTCACTCAGATCGGTCGCGAAAGTAATCGCGAAGGCGGCTAATAGGATTACAAAAAATCGAATTCTCATTATTTACCCTCCTTATTGTCCGAAACTTGATCAACTGCGGGTGCGGCACCTGCATCGCTGACTGCCACCGGTTCGACTCGAACCATCACGACAGCCTCCTTGGTTGGTTGAGGTTCACCTTCGATCTCGTGTCCGATAAGACGAAGCACAGCCGTATCGCCTTCTCGCTCCAATACGTACGTTCCCGAAGCGGCTTGGCCGTCGGCGAGAGTTTGACTGCTTCTGATCAACCATTGATCTCCACTGGCCGACCAATCGCCGTCTCCAAAAGAACCGTCTGAATTAAACGACCACGATCGTATTGATTACTCACGTGGATCCCAGCCAATGACTTGCGTGCCACTCGCCGCCTCGACTCCCTCGCTGATCACCACATAGGAGCGGATCAAGAAATTTCCTCCTGGTGTCCAATCTACCTTTGTTTCCACCCGAGTCTGTTCGCCTTGATCGGTCCACTGTCCAATGAACCACGACAGGTCCTGCAATGCCTCATACCCGGAGGCGGGGACCACAACGGGATGCTCATCAATCGCGTTGAACTTCCAAGCTCCATCTTTCTTAACCAAAATGGCCGAAAACGCCGTGCGACTCGGTTCTTGATCGATTTGACTAAGGAGTGTCTCACCCTCGACTTTTGCCACATCTGGCGTGACAAACTGAATCCGGTCGATGCTCCCACTGATTCGAATGGACGCCTTCCCTTTCAGGGCTTGCTTCAAGTCCGCAGCGATCTGATCTCTTCCCTCAGTCCGCTCACCGGTTTCCCGATCATGGTGAACCGCATCCTCGACCCAAAAGGTGATCAGCTCATCCGCTTTTTGCTCATTGAACGATTTCAAATAGCTTTCAAGCATCGCTCGGACAGCGGGCTCGTCACCCCTACCGCTAGACACCAAAATCATCATCAAGCAAACACAACAGCCCAAACGGCCCAACAATTTTTTCATGGAAGAGACTCACGATTAGTCAAGAATTGAGAATAGCGAAGACCGATCCTGCAAGATCGAACCGCCTCAATTTAATTGTACGGATTTAGAATGCTATCTCTCCGAACGATTTAGCTTTCAAGGCAGATACATGAATTTTTTTGCTTGCTCAAATCCCGCTCTCGCAGCCGCATTTCCTCAGTGAATTCGCTTTGGAAACCACAATCCTTCCAAGGTATCTGCGGTAACTCTACGAACTCCAGCGTGATCACAGCCAACTTACTAGAGCCAACCCCCCTTGAATGGTGACTCTTAGCCAAAGCAGTTTCGGGGACCAGCCTCTGAGCCCAGATTTCGGGAGCCCAGATTTGCGGTATCGATTTGTGGTGGCATGTAGTGACACGAAGCAACAAAGACTTCGTGGGGTAGCCCACAGTGATGCAAAAACCGCTCGCCAGCCCAGCACAAAATTGCGGTCCTACATGCAGGCCCAAACTCCTCGCGAACAATTTGCATCAACCAGATCATTCCGCACCCGCAACGATCGCACTCCGAGCCGCCTGCAGAGTCCTCCGAACTGACCGCCGGACGGATATTCCACAATTAGGTCCAGAGCAGGAAACCGCCAATGATCAGCGCGGCGACAATGCCACCAAGTACAAGCAAAATTCTGGAATTGGGATCATCCGACCGACTAATTCGCCTCTTCATTCGTCGATAACGATAAACAAACGAAAAGGGCAATAGCAGCAAAACCACAACCAAGGAGATGGGATTTTCTGCAATGAACTCAAGAATTCGTTCTTTCACGTCTTTGCGAACCTATTGATTGAATCGCTTGCGGAGGGACTGAACGGTTGCATCAAAATCGATCCGACTGAATTCCACGACCAAAAATTGCAACACCAGTCAGAGCACAAACTCGGGAAAGCACCAACCACGAAACTGGACTTCCCTATTTCAGAGGAACAAGTCTCGACGGCAATGAAAAATACATTGCAACAAATCGCTGGTTCGTGATGGCGGCTTATGACACAACAGGACCATGCCGCCCGACTGGTAGAATACCGAGGTAATGTTATCGGTACCATGAGCTCGATCTTTTTTATGAAGACAATCCATCGGCAGCGTAGATCAATGCCGTGGTATCAAAAACAGAATCACGCCCACATCACTGACAAGTGACACTCCCGCAAACTCTCGAGAAATAACCATCTGCGATGCGAAAATTCCAAGCCCTGTTACTCTCGATCTTCCTCACCAACATGGCGTCTGCTGAGCGACCAAACATTCTCTGGTTCGTTGTCGACGACATGTCAGCGAATTTTTCATGTTATGGCGAAACGACGATCCAAACGCCGCATGTGGACCGATTGGCACGGGAAGGCGTGAAGTTCACCCGCGCTTACGCTACATCCCCGGTCTGCTCGTCCTTCCGCTCCGCAATGATCACGGGGATGTATCAAACCTCAATCGGTTCACACCACCACCGCAGCGGACGTGGCGAGCATCGAATCACCTTGCCCGATGGTGTCCAGCCGGTTCCCAAGCTGTTTCAGGACGCGGGGTACTACACCTGTATCGGAAGTGGACTGGCAGACCGCGACTACCGATCCCAACCCACCAGAACACGCACGCAAAACAGGCTCGGAAAGACCGACTACAACTTTGACTGGGACAAGTCGATATACGACAGCCATGACTGGTCGGGACGGCAGCCCGAACAACCCTTCTTTATGCAGGTACAACTTCAAGGTGGTAAATTACGCGGTGCTTCCGCGACACAATATGAAAATTTCAACCAACAGGTAAAAGCTGCCCTTGGCAACGTCACTGACCCAAGCAATGTCACACTGCCGCCTTACTACCCGCGCGATTCAATCCTCCTTAAAGACTGGTCGACTTATTTGGACAGCGTGCGCATCACTGATCATCACGTCGGTTTGGTGATGCAGCGACTGCGAGATGAGAAACTGATCGACAACACTCTAGTTGTCTTTCTAACCGATCATGGGATCAGTCATGCCAGAGGCAAACAGTTCCTTTACGACGAAGGAACCCACATCCCGCTCGTCATTCGTGGCCCTG
This sequence comes from Rubripirellula sp., assembly GCA_029245125.1. Lineage (GTDB taxonomy): Bacteria > Planctomycetota > Planctomycetia > Pirellulales > Pirellulaceae > Rubripirellula. The sequence goes on along the minus strand of JAQWPZ010000042.1, from coordinate 21,894 downwards.
GAATCAATCGGGGTGCAACTCGAACAGATTTGGTAGAGCACATCGATCTGGCGGCCGTATCACTCGCTGCAGCTAATATTGCAATTCCCAAGACCATGCAGGGGAAAAACTTTCTCGCAGCCAACTTCCAGCCGAAGCAGGCTATCTTCGCAGCTCGGGATCGCTGCGGCGAAGCAGTGGACCACATCCGTTCGGTACGCTCTGAGCGATACCTCTACATTAAGAACTTCTTTCCGCAGCGGCCGCACTTGATGCCCAGCACCTACAAAGACGGCAAGCTCATCATTCAGCGTCTCCGAGAATTGCACGCGAACCAAAAACTAAGCCCGCTCTCAGAGAATTTGCTATTTGCACCTACACGTGCTGCGGAAGAACTCTATCTGTATGGCCAAGATAGATGGCAAACAACAAACCTCGCGGATGATCCGCAGTACGCCCAAGACTTGGCAAAACACCGACAGCGATTGATCCAATGGAGCGAAGAAACAAACGACCTCGGTCCCGAGACACCGGAGGTCTATACGCTGGAAACCGAAGATCAGATGAAAGCCACCAAAAGCAAAACGTCCCGCGAATCCTATCGAGCAAATACTGAACTCTACAAACGCTGGGCTCGTGAAGGAAAATGATCCTGCACGTCTTGGACCGTGCCGCACAGCGGACCCCATGCTAATGTGGCTTCGCCAAATCTAGAATCTGTTACTTCCCTAGCTTTCATCATCCCGAGCATTCTGGCTTTGTCGAATTCACCGCGTGAGAGATTTATAAATCTCAAAATCCGACAAAAAGCACCGAACAACAACTGGCTCACTCCAAGCCTCGGTTTAACACTGCGCCCCTCGATTCAGCAATTCAAGAACTCCACCCAAATCAACAAGATATGCACCCAGTTGCATGCATGATCCAGTGCGATAACACGAAAACATGGACAAACTCCCTTGACTGCGAGCCTGCCTGATCGATTCCCGCATGAACAAATCAGGCGGCTCTCATTCCCCCAGGTGAGAATCCGAACAAATCACACTGACCAAAATCACCCCCACTAGGTCGCACCACGTTACGATTAGGTCCACCAGGTTATCGATTGTTTGCGAACCGAGTCACCATCACTCTGAACACTGTTGCTTCGTCCTAGCTGCTATGAAAACCATGAATCAAACAATTCTCCCTTTTGTGTTGGCCTGTCTATTCGCGATTCCGGCCTCGGCCCAGAACAAGGCAAAGGTTGTTTTCATCTCTGGGTCACCGAGTCACGGCCCAATGATGCACGAACACCGCGCTGGAAACATGATCCTCGCGGATGCACTCAACCGTTCGGGATTGAACGTGGAAGGTGTCCTTGTACCGCACTACGGCTATCCAAAGGACACGACAATTCTTGATGATGCATCGACGATCGTGATTTTCTGCACTGGCCACGGAGGACACGTCGTCAATCCACACTTAGCCGCGTTTGACAAACTCATGAAAAAAGGCGTTGGCGTCGTCATGATTCACTGGGCGACAGAAGCTGAAAAAGGAGAACCGGGCAAGAAATTCCTTAATTGGATGGGCGGATTCTGCGATCTCGATTGGTCAGTCAATCCTCATTGGGCACCCAACTTTGATGATTTCCCAGACCACCCGATTGCGAACGGGGTTGAACCCTTTTCCATCAATGATGAATGGTACTACCACATGCGTTTTGTCGAAGATATGAAAGGTGTCACACCTATCTTGTCTGATCTGCCACCGGCAAGAACATTGAGCCGTCCCGATGGTGCACGAAGTGGCAATCCGACTGTTCGCAAAGCGGTCGCAGCGGGTGAGAAACAACATGTTGCCTGGGCTTACCAGCGCGACAACGGTGGACGCGGATTTGGTTTCACAGGGGCTCACAATCACGTCAGCTGGCAGGACGAAAACTTTCGCAAAGTGATGCTGAATGCGATCCTCTGGACTGCGAATGTAGAAGTCCCAAAAGGCGGCTGCCCATCCTCTTCCGTAAGCGACACGACGATCAAGGAAAATGTGGATGACAAAGGGTCTCACAAAAAAAAGCAGACGAATAAGTCGCCAAAATAGAATCGAATGATGCATCGGCTTTCACGCTTCAAGCATGGCAAACTCGCTAGATCCGCTCGAATCAAACGAGGCGGATTACGTGTAAGTGTCTCCTCGCCTGACATTGACGGCATCCTTTCGTTCCACAACAAACCCAAACGCAGGTAAACCGAACGGAGTATTGCCTGACCAGTTAATCCCCACTGCCGGTGCACCGGCAAAGTTCCGATCATTCCCAAGAAACCGGAACTGCGATTCATCAACGGACGGATCGAACGGATTCACCTTCAAATCGATCGACAGATCTGCTCGAACGGAAGGAACACTCATGAGAGGCTTTGTTAGTTTGCTGCTAGGGTGGATCGCGCTTTCGCTTGATTGCCAGCCAGTGCTTGCCAATGATCGGCCAAACGTACTCTTCATTGCGGTCGACGATTTGCGTGACTGGGTTGGTCACCTTGGCGGCCATCCACAAGCATCCACGCCAAACATTGATCGATTGGCAAAACAAGGCGTCTCCTTCACCCGCGCCTATTGCGCGTCGCCGCTGTGCAATCCTTCCCGAATTAGTCTGCTGACCGGAATTGCCCCGTCCCGATCGGGCGTTTACGGCAATGGCGAAAAACTCCGCGACAAGCTTCCCAACGCGGTCACTTTGATGCAGCACTTCCGAGCATCCGGTTATTCAGCTCATGGCAGTGGAAAGATTTTCCATGGCAGGAATCGCGGTGACGCAGACTCCTGGGACAGCTATTTCGTTCCGCCAACAAAACCCGTCACTGCCCGACGTGACAAACGTCTACCAAAGTCCGCGTGGACGCCCTGGGGACCGCTCGACTGCAGCGACGAAGACATGTTCGATGGCAAGGTTGCCAGTTGGGCAGTCACCGAATTACAGAAACCGCACGATCGACCTTTTTTCCTCGCCTGCGGAATGACGAAACCACATTTGAGGTGGGCCGTTCCTCGAAAATACTTTGATCGACACCCGCTTGAAAGCATCCAATTACCCCTCGTCCAAATGAAAGATCTTGACGACATTCCAGACTTTGGAAAGATGCTCGCCCGACAAGTCTACGATCCTTCTGGCGAAAAAAACTTTGCGGTTCCAGGTGGCGACCATGCCAACGTGGTCGCTAATGGCCAATGGCGTCTCGCGGTACAAGCCTATCTCGCCACCATTAGCTTCGCGGATGCTCAGATCGGTCGAGTGCTCGATGCACTCGAACGCAGCGAATACGCCAACAACACAATCATCGTTCTCTGGGGCGATCACGGTTGGCACTTAGGTGAAAAAGAGCATTGGCGAAAGCACGCGTTGTGGGATGTTTCAACACGAACCCCTCTGATCTTCGTTGCACCCAATCGCATCAGGACATCCAGTGAAATCAGGGCATCCAGCGGCATCGCCATCGACCAACTCTGTCAGCACCCGGTTAGCTTGCTTGATATCTATCCCACTCTGATCGAACTCTGTGGCTTACCGACACGAAAAGAGCTAGACGGCCGCAGCCTGTGCCCCCTCTTGATGAACACCAATCGAGAGTGGCATTACCCCGTTGTAATGACCTATGGATTGAAGAATCACGCAGTCCAAACAAAACGCTATCGTTACATCCAGTATCGGGATGGAGGCGAAGAATTCTACGACCACAAATTCGATCCAAACGAATGGACGAACTTAGCTGATTCGCCCATGCACGCAAAAATACGGGCGGAGCTAAAAGCCGCTCTCCCAGCAACGAACCGGCAATAGTATCTGTCATTCATTGAGACGACATCATGCTGAAATCGCCAAGTTCCGTCTTCACCGCGATCCTTAGCATCGTGCTTGGTCCTACCGCATCGTCGACCGATGCCGAAGAAACCCGGCAATCGAACGTCGTGGTCTTTTTGGTCGACGATCTCGGCCCGGACGAAATCGTTTGCTATGCAAGCAACTTTCACGAGACGCCAAACATCGACGCTTTAGCAGCCAGAGGAATGCGGTTCACCCACGCCTACTCGGGCAGCACACTTTGCTCGCCCAGTCGTGCAGCTTTACTAACGGGTCGATCTCCCGCTCGCTTGCGGCTGACCGATTGGATTCCTGGACAGCCACAAATCAATCGCAAAACCGTGACACCCGATTGGCAAACTTGGATCAGTCGCGAACGCGTGCTACTGCCCGAAGCCATGAAAGAGAACCAATACGCCACATGCTTTTTGGGAAAATGGCATCTCGTCCCAAGACCGAAGCCAACCGAAAGAAACAATGCCACACGTGTCGCAGAATTGGCGGCCATGTATCAGGATCACATGCCTGAAAACAATGGATTTGATGAGAATTTTGGTGGCGACCATTCGCCAAATCAAGGCAAACGCTTCCTCTATCCCGCCTTCCAAACTCTGCCTCGACTTTCGGACAAAGGTGGCGAAAAAGACTGTCTTACCGATGTGCTCACTGACTGCGCTATCGATTTCTTGGAACGAAAGCAGAACCAGCCGTTCTTTCTTTATCTCTCGTACTACACCGTCCATACCCCCATCACCGGCAAGCCGTCCTATGTGAACAAGTATGAGCAAAAGCTAATCGATAATCCCGGTGCGAATTTTTACATGGATCACCCCGGCAAGGCGGCGATGATCCAAAGTTTGGATGAAAGTATCGGCAGGGTGGTCGCAAAGCTGAAGGAGATCAATCAACTCGACAACACACTGATCATTTTCACCGGCGATAACGGCAGTCAAGGTAACGAATTTGTGGTGAACCATCGCGGAAATAAAGGGACAGCTTACGAAGGCGGCACCCGCGTACCCCTGATCGTCGCTGGCCCACGTGTCAGGACCGGCGTCAGTGATGTGCCCACCATTGCGATGGACTTGTACCCTACGATCCTCTCGTACATCGATGCACGACCGAAACCCGAGGAGCATCTCGATGGCGTAAGCATCATGCCGTTGCTAACCGGAACGGACAGCATCCCTGATCGCCCGCTTTTTTGGCACTATCCCCACTACGACGAAACGACTCCGTACAGTTCCGCAATCATCGATGGATGGAAATTGATTCGTTATGCCGATGATGGCAAGACCGAACTTTACCACTTAAAAAATGACCCGCTAGAGAGAACAAATCTTGCCGCGGCCAAACCAAAGCAGGCGAGTTGGATGGCCAAACAAATGGATGAGTATCTGGCGGACGTCGATGCTCAACCTGCTGCACCCAACCCGAACTACGACCCAGATTCGTTCTCCGGTGGCATCCGCGATTTTCGAATCTGGGACCAGGGCAAGAAGCAACCTGCAGGTGGCTTTCACACGCATCAAATTTCGTCCCCTTATCAAGCAGGCAAAACACACTTACGAATTTTACTGCCCGACAACTTTGACCTCCGCCAGAACTACCGAGTCCTGTACGTTTTGCCGGTCCATGAAGATGGGGTTGGCATCGAAAAACATGGCGATGGTTTAGTTGAAATTAAAAAGCACGACTTTCACAATCGACATCAGTTGATCTGCGTCGCCCCTGGATACACAAGCAAGCCGTGGTATGCCGACCACGACCTAAACCCAAAGAAGCAAGATGAAAGCCACCTATTAAAAACCGTGCTCCCGTTTATCGAAAAACGCTATCCAGTCCGAACCGATGTGAAGAGCCGACTCTTGCTTGGCTTCAGCAAATCCGGATGGGGCGCTGCAACCCTGCTACTGCGTCACCCGGACATCTTTTATCGGGCAGCGGCCTGGGACTCAGGCATCCGCGTCGACACCGGACCCATTGAAGAATCCGACCGAGACAACCGTATCGCTCGCGAATGGGGTTCACGAGCAAATTTTGAAGCACATCGCCTCTCCAACCTCATCCGACTGCGAGGCCAAGCACTTGGTGATGAATCGCGTCTGTTTTACTTTAATACGGAAGGAACACGAGCCATCGGTGGTGTCGAGATTCATCGTTTGCTTGTCGAACACGGCATCCCACATCGCTACGTCATGGAACCCCATCGCAAGCATGCTTGGAACAGTGGCTGGATTCCCGAAGCGATGACCTTCCTCGTTGATAAAATGCAATCCAACGGCGAAGCTTCACGCGATTAGGCAGACCATCAAACGTTTACCATCCTGAATTCTTCACATGACCGACTGCAGCCCTCGATTACAATTGCCGCTCGGAAACCACAAACCGACGGCATCAGCGTGATTCGTAATTCACCACCTAAATTCGCCAATTTCGATTCAAGGCCAGTTTTCGAACGCGTTTTCCATTGCCTCATTTTTACACGCCTCCATCATGAACCACACCCGCTGTCGATCATTCGCGACTCTCTCTTTCGTCTTGATTGCATTTACATCCAGCACACCAGCTCAAGATGCAACAACTCAAGATGCAGCAAACAGAGTCGCTGCTGACCCGGCGATTCAACGCTTCGTCCAGAACTCAATGCAGGCCAATGATAAAAATCGCGACGGCCATGTCACAAAAGATGAATCTGTCAATCAGCTCAAGAAGAACTTTGACCGAGTCGACACTGATCGGGATGGAAAGATCACAACAACTGAACTTACAGTCTTGGCGAAGCGAATGCGAAATCGCCGGCGTGTGCGAAATGGTGCTGCTGAAAAGCCGGCAACGCCAGAGGGAGTGAGTTTCCAAGCGGATATTCCCTATCGCCCAGGCAACAAGAAGTGGAAACTGGATCTGACGAGGCCGAAAGACGTATCAGCAACGCCACGCCCCGCGATCGTCTTTATTCATGGCGGCGGTTGGCGTAGTGGTGACAAGGGTGGCGGACAATGGCGTTCACTCCCCATGGACTATGCCGCACGAGGCTATGTCTGCATCTCGATCAATTATCGCTTGACCGACGAGGCAACTGTGCTCGATTGCATCGCGGACTGCAAATGCGCTGTTCGCTGGCTTCGTTCCAATGCAAAAGAATACAACGTCGATCCAGAACGGATCGGGGCCTATGGAAACTCAGCAGGTGCTCATCTCGTCTCGATCCTTGGCTTAGCGTCCGCCGAAGCTGAGCTTGAAGGGGATGGACCTTTTCTTGACGAATCAAGTCTTGTGCAAGCTGTCTGCTGTTCTGCCCCACCGTCAGACTTCGAAAACTGGGGAAAGAACAGAAGTGGAAATGCGACGGGGACACCTTCGCGACTGTTCGGTAATACAAATGTCGATGCCGCAAAAAGCCAGGCCTCACCGGTAACGCATGCAAACGAGCAGGCTCCTCCATTCTTGATCATTCATGGAACCGCGGACAAAACAGTCCCCGTCTCGCAAGGGGATGCACTCCATCGTGAGCTACGCGAGGCTGGAGCGAAGGATGTCACCTATTTGAAAATTGAGGGTGCAGGCCACGGGGTATTCAACCAGCACAGCGAACGCACCCTACCGGCGATGCGAGCCTTTTTTGATCGCGTGCTGCAACCTACAGACGACGAAAACAGCGACGACCTCACGCAATAACAGCACAATGCGACAGTCGGTTCACATCCGCTGCCAACGACAGAAACCTTCCAGCAGCCACACCTCCACCATCTAAACCCATTACGATCCAACGATGCATGCAATCAAAAACTGCCGCCCTTATCTGACTGCCTGCCTCGCACTTTGCATCGGAAGCACGTGCCAAGGCCAAGAAGCGGATTCACGCGATAGCCTCCGCCCCATAATGAATGTCCCGAGCGAAGTCAGTTATCAATCAAACTTCAATGGCCCCGGAAAAACAGAACCTAAGGAAACCAAATCGGCGGCAACAGAAATCGACAAAACGACCTGGCAACCACGCCAGTCTACCCAGTGGACTGTTGTGCAAGGCGTACTGCAGGGTGAGCAATCGACCGCCGAATTCCAGGCACAGCGTGAGCACCACCATGGCTACGAACCCCGCATTAAGTCGTTAACAACCCCCCGCGAATTCATCGCATCCTTCTCCGTCCGGTTTAACGATGGTGATGAAACAAGCCTGGTTCCGCTGATTGAATTCGGCCACCACAACGTGCGACTCAAATTCAGCAAGACCGGCATTGCGCTACTTGCCGACCACGAACAGGTTCAACTGGCTCAAACGCAACAGATTCGCCTTGAGTCGGGTCGTTGGTATCACCTTTTGGCCGAGCGTCAGGCCGACGAATTCGTGGTCCAATTCGCTGGCGGCCCCACGCTTTATGCCAAACACAAGAGCTTGGCGATTCCCGTCGCAGATGATTCGGATGGCCTTGGAATCGCGGGCACACGACGGGGAACGGTCGAAATTGATAACGTCACCCTCTGGTCAATCAAGACCGCCACCAAAGCCAGAGGGTGGAATTCGACAGTCAAGACACTCACCGCGAAAATGGCTGACCCCGTGATCCTAAAAAAACAGACGAAGGAAAAAAAGAGTCGCAGCCCAAATGAGAGAAACCCTGCCGCAGCGGGTGACACATCACAAAATAAACCCTGGATCGAGGCATTCTTTGCCAAGAACCCGTCGGCCGATGCAGATGGTGATGGTGTACTGACCAAACAAGAAATCAATCGGTTTAAACAAACGCAAAAGAACTGAGCATACGGAATTCCTTTGCGGGAAAACAGTTGCGACTGCGGAGAACAGCGGGGAAGGGCTGATGAGCAATCGTGACTAATCAGGAATCACCTTCAACACCCACCCCACGATCGCGGTATCGCTCCAAGGGTGGTTGAGTGCTTTAAAAGAAGGTTATCGAAGCATCGGTGCTTGAACGCCTTTCTTCGAGAGGGCTTCGAGATACTGCTGGGGTTTGGCAGCGATTTTTTTCGCGCAACCGGGACAGCAAATGTAGATCGCTTTACCAGCTGCATTGACCTTGTAGGGACCGCCCATTGCATCAAGAGGTTCTTCCATCACCGGACAGATTTTTTGCGCCGCAATGAAGGGCGCATCAGCAGCACTAACCTTGAAGACGCCGGCTTGCACCTGCTCGGTTCCTTCGGGAACAACAGCCAAAGCTGCCGGTGATTGAATCGTTGGTGCTTGAACACCTCGCTTCGCTAAAATCTCAAGGTACTTATTTGGGTCGGCAGCAATTCGCTTGGCACACCCGGGACAGCAGATGTAGATCGCCCTGCCAGCCGCATTGACCTTGTGAGGACCGCCCATCGCATCGAGAGGATCTTCCATCACGGGGCAGATCTTTTGTGCCGCGATGAAGGGCGCATCAGCAGCACTGACCTTGAAGACGCCGGCTCGCACCTGCTCGGTTCCTTCGGGAACAACAGCCAAAGCCGCCGGTGATTGAATCGTTGGTGCTTGAACACCTCGCTTCGCTAAAATCTCAAGGTACTTATTTGGGTCGGCAGCAATTCGCTTGGCACACCCGGGACAGCAAATGTAGATTGCTTTACCAGCCGCATGCACCTTGTGCGGACCGCCCATCGCGTCGAGAGGCTCTTCCATCACGGGGCAGATCTTTTGTGCCGCGATGAAGGGGGCATCGGCAGCCGTCACTTTGAAGATACCCGGCCGAACCTGCTCGGTTCCGGCCGGAACCACCCGATCCAAATGGGTCGGTCGCGAACCGACTCCATCAACCATCGCCAAATACTTGGCTGGCTCTGACTTGATTTTCTTGACACACCCTTTGCAGCAAAGAAAGACCGGCTTGGTCCCAACCATGACCTTGATTGGCTGCCCCATACTGCCAAGTGGCTCATCCATGACGGGGCATTTCGCTTGATTTTGAATCAGGGCAGCATCGGCCGGCGTGGCTGTCGTAACGGTAATCTCAGGTCGTCCCGATCCGTACTTTTCGGGATCTGCGTTAACCGTATCCGCGCAAGAAGCGCAGCACACATAAACCTTTTCCCCACTAACATCCACCGCAACCGATTGCCCCATGCTCCCGAGCGGCTTTCCACTGACTGGGCAAATCTTTTGTCGCGCGATCGCAGCCGCCGCTAACTGAATCTCACTCGATGGGACACCAGCAACGTCCCGAAATGCAACCTGCCCTCTGGCACCCGGGATGCCAATCAGCCGGCCATCGAGTTCGACTTGTCGTCCCGCGTTTTTGGATAAGTTTACCGGCGCGGTCAGTGTTCCTTTTCCACTGGGAAGTAAATCATATCGATAACGCTTTGCGTTACCGGCAATCCGCAAGGAAACAGCCCCGCGACCTTGATTAACCGCCAAGGGTTGTCCAAAACGGTCATAAACAAACAACTGGATACCAGCTTGTGTGACAAGCGTCTCAAGTTGAACACCGTTGGCTTGCCTCACCGAACCGCCATGTGGCCCAGCCGTTCCTGGCTGCGTTGAACCGAGCGGTACGAGCTGACTTTCCACCACCTCACCTGTGGTTCCATCGTTCGCTTGCACCCTTACAGAACAAACTGGTAACGCGATCGCCAACACGACAGATCCGACCAAGGTCGCTAGTTTCAGAATCATCCTTGTTCCTTCAAAATATTAATTGTGATTTCAGAGGCTTCCAAGCCAGCTGAAAGATTGCCACGCGGCCGACCAAGCAGCCGGATAAATCACACGACTTTCATCGCTTCCTCCTCAGGCATTTTCTCGGTGCCTGACCAAAGCTGATCTGCAAAACCAAAACGCAGCTTAATTTCCAAATATCCGCAGTAAATGGTTGGGACGATGAAGGAAGTAAACGGCTCGGCCAACATCCCACCAAAAACAGGAATCGCCATTGCACGTGCAACATCTGCACCACGCCCCGTCGCTAACAAGACTGGCACAAGCGCGGCTAATGTGGTGACCGTTGTCATCATGCAGGGACGAATCCGCTTGAGGCCAGCTTCATAAACGGTGTTCCGAATATCCGCGACGCTGGATATTTCTCGTCGTCCAATCAATTGGTGGATGTAAGTGGCCATCACAACCCCGTCATCCACAGCCAGCCCAAACAAGGCGATGAACCCGACCCAAACCGCCGTATTGAGCTCAACATCCATCCAACCCACTAAAAGCATGGCACCAGAAAACGCAACCGGGATACCTGTGAAGACCGCAAACGAAATCGGCAGGTTGCGGAATTCAAGGTAGATCAACAACAGGTTAATGAAGACAACCAATGGGATGATCCACATCAATCGCAAGTTCGCCTCGATCTGATTGCGAAAGCTGCCGACAGCCTCTAATGAATAGCCCGGTGGCATTGCGAGATGATTCGGATCCGAAGGTGCCAACATCTGTGCTTGGCGGAGCTGATCCTCAACGGCCGAAACTGACTCCAAGTCACCTGCAACGCCCGTGGTCATGAAAGCGACGTGCGCAACCAATCGTGCATTTTCGCTATTGATCGCTCCTGGTCCCCATGTCGTTTCGAGTGTTGCTAGTTCGCCCAACGGCACGACTGCGCCATCACGGGTGACCACCGGCAAACGACTCAACTGATCGATCTGTTCCCTCAGATCACGACTGTACCGCAATCGAACCGGGTATCGCTCTCGCCCCTCCACTGTGCTGATCAGATTCATGCCCCCGAGTGCTGTTTCGATCACCTGATTGACTGCGGCAGCGCTCATCCCATAGCGCGACGCCGCCTCGCGATCGACCGTAAACTCGATGTACGGTTTTCCAAGCACGATGTCAGGATTGACGGTACCAGCCTCGACCAGGGGCGATCGCTTCAATTGCCCAGCGACCGCCATGGCCGCATCGGCAAGCGTCTTTAAATCATCACCATAAATACGGATTGCCATCGGAGCCTTGATGCCACTTTGCAGCATTACAACGCGACCTTCGATCGGCTGCAAAGCGGCAGCAGGCGTGACACCTGGAAGCGTCGCAACCTCATTGATTTCATCCCATACATCTCGGGCGGTGACCCCATCACGCCATTCACTTTCCGGTCGAAGCATCACATAGGTCTCGACCATCGCCGCCGGCGCGGGATCAAGTGCTGACTCAACGCGGCCAATCTTACCGAGCACATCTTTGACCTCGGGGATTTGCCCGATCAAAACATCCTGAGTCTGCAAGACTTGCATTGCTTGTGAAAAACTGGCTGCCGGGTAAAGCGTCGGCATATAGAACCAACTACCCTCATCCAGAGCAATCCAATCATCGCTGCGAAGACCGATGAACGTATGTTTGGCAGCAACGTAGCCGGGGAACTCGTTGAGTTCTGCCCCAAATACACGGGCTGCCTTTTCCAGAGGTCGCAGGACCGTCGGCAACCCAACCCAGGCCCCACATCCCAACACGAGCAGAACCGCCGGAAACAGCATCGCAATCATCTTGTGATTCAATGCATAGCGCAGGCGTGCCGCATAGATCCAATGAACCAAACGACTCGACGGGATTTCGTCGAGCGGCCGAATACGTTCGCGCAAAAGTTGCCAGCCGATGATGAAAGCGGACACGCCAACAACCAACGTGACAGACCAAGATGGAACACCAAAATGGTTCGCCAGTCGCTCACCCCAGAGAAAGTGCGATGTCACGCATAGCAGCATGGCAAAACTCAAGCCCGACACGAGGGCCGTGAACTTCGAGTAGCGGGAACTTCGCAAAATTAATCGACTGAGAGCGGGAACGATCGTCAACGCGGTGATCAGCGCCGCGGCAATTGCAAATGTCTTTGTGTAAGCCAAAGGTGAGAAGAGCCGGTAATCACGACCCGTTAGAAAAAAGACCGGCAAAAAACTAACAATGGTGGTCATGACGGCGGTAAAGACAGCAGGTGAAACCTCGATCGCCGCATCACAGATAACGTCAGCACGGTCTTTCACTGGCGATGTATCAACCTGCTTGTTCCGCCCCAATTCCTGCTCTGATTCCCATTCCGCTAAGTGCCCGTAAATATTCTCCGAAACAATGATCGCCATATCGACCATTGTTCCAATCGCGATTGCGATCCCGGCGAGTGACATGATGTTGGCACCCACCCCCAACACCTGCATTCCAATGAACGACATCAGCACGGCGGCGGGCAAACACACCGCGACCACAAAACTGCTTCGCACATGCATCAGGAAAAGCAAAATGATGACAGCCGTGATCAGTATTTCGTCGCGCAACGCCGTGGTTAATGTTGCAATCGTTTCGTCAATTAAGCCACTGCGGTCGTAAACTCCCCGGATTTTGACACCCTTGAGCGCAGGCTCAATCTTGGAGATTTTTTCTTTGACACGATCGATCACCTCGCGAGGGTTTTCACCGTACCGCATCACAACGACCCCACCGACTGCTTCGGCACCGTTGTAATCGAGCGCACCTCGTCGGAAATCTGGTCCAAGCTGCACGGTCGCAAGATCACGAACACGAACCGGCACACCGTCACGTTGCAAGACGACCGTCTGCTCCACGTCAGCGATTGCCTTGTCTGTATTACCGTCGCTGCCTAAAAACCCCTTCCCGCGAACGATGTACTCCATGCCGGTGGTTTCAACGGTCTTCGCACTGACGTCGAGATTGGAACCCTTGATCGCCTTGACGAGCGATTCAAGCGAAATGTTGTGGTATCGCAATTTGTCCGGATCGACTTCGATCTGATACTGGCGGACGTATCCGCCAATCGAGGCGACTTCGCTTACGCCCTCGACGGCTTGAAGTTCGTACTTGACGACAAAATCCTGCAGGCTGCGCAGCTCGGCCAATCCCATTCCTTGTTCGGGTGGCTGAAGAACGTAATAGTAGATCTGCCCCAGACCGGTCGCATCCGGTCCAAGTTGCGGGACCACGCCCTCCGGCAATTGAGAAGCAGCTGATCCAAGCTGTTCTGAAACGCGACTACGGGCCCAATAGAAATCAATCTCGTCTTTGAAAGTGACTTGGACGAAACTGTACCCGAACATACTTTTGCCACGAACCGATTCAGCCCCGGGAACCGCAAGTAGCGAAACACTTAACGGATAAGTGACTTGATCTTCGATATCCTTTGGGGATCTTCCCGCCCAGGGCGTCAACACGATGACCTGGTTTTCACCAATGTTCGGAATCGCGTCGATTGGAACAGATCGATAACTGTACCAACCAGCAATGCTCACGCCGGCTGCCACGAAGAGCACCAGCCACGGTTCCTTGACGCAAAAACGGATCAGTAAATGGATCATGATTCTGAGCATGGCGATACCTCCTACTGCAGTCCGTCGGGGACCGACGAGACGTCAGACTTGACAGCCAAGTCTCGGACAACTTCACCACAATTCAGCATTTCGCTACCCCAATACGGATTCAATAATTCGCCACCGGGCTGCATCCAATCGCCACCATTACCGGGAACCATGGGGCAGTGATAATGGGCTAACGCCTCAGCGGTTTTCGGCCCACGCGCAACAACCGAAGCCCGCAATAAAGCGTGACTCACATGACGGAACGCAGCCCGGGCGGTATCGAGCGAACCGCCCAAACGGCCAGCGGCCCGCCGCGCCAGTCCGAATTGGGCCTGGGCCGCGTCGGGCACGCCACCCAACAGCTCTAATCGAATCAATCCATCAAGCATCGTGTTCAAAGCGACCGGCGGCGGCGTGGTGTCGGCTGCCATCGCTTGCTGAATTTCAAAATAAGCCTGATAGGTTCGATCAAACAGAAGACCCGATTCACCTGCGAGTAAAAGTGGATCCTTGTGCGACAAGTCGAGCGGACCAGGCGGAAAACTAGGCGCACGGCTGGGATCAAGCAGGGAAGGGTTGCCCGCTAATTGCATTTGGGAATCGATCAGGAAGTTGCCGCCTGTAGCGACGGTTTCACCGGCAGCAAGCCCTTCAATGATCACCGCGTTCTGGTGCGTCATCGGTCCCACCGAAACTCGCCGTATCTCGAACCGACCCGGCTCCGTTTCGACATAGATCACGCCGCTATCGCCCGCCAACAAAATCGCATTCCGGGGAACCGAAACAACCCGTTGCTCCGGAAGTGGCGACGGCGAAAACCCAAGTTCTAATGTGGGAATCAGATCCATCCCGCATAGCGGACATGGACCCGGATCATCACGAATCACCTGCGGGTGCATGGGGCTGATGAACTTGCCGGCCAATGCCGGGTCGTACACCAAGTCCGCTGGTATCGCTGGCACCGTGATTCGGGCTGTCGCATAATCACCAGGGCGTAATTTTCCATCAAAGTTCATCACCTCGACACGAACACGAACTGTACGCGTTTCTGGATTGACCGTGGGGTCGATGAAAGCGACTCGCCCAGTAAATACTTCGCCTTGCATCGATTGAATCTCTGCTTCAACTTGCTGTCCAAAACGAACCGCCGATGCGTCATCGGGAAACAGATCGAGCATCAACCAAACCGTCGTCAAATCAGCGATACGGTAGAGTTTCTGTCCTGTTTTGACGTAATCCCCTTGGACGAATGTTTTCTCAATGACCGTTCCGCTTTGCGGTGACTTAATCCGAATCCGGGATTGGGGTTTTCCGGTTTCCCGCAAGGTTGCAATCTGATCACTGGTCATTCCCAGCTCACTCAGGTTTTCCTCTGCCATCGTGCCCAGGTCACTTTCTCCGACGCTGAACCGACCAAACTCTCCTCCGCTTAAACTGGTGATGAATTCCGTCTGCGCTGAATAAAGCTGAGGACTGTAAATCAGCGCCAGATCATCACCCGCTGAAACGCGCACACCAACATAGTCGGCATACACTTCCTCCAAGCGGCCGTCGATATACGCGGAGATTGTCGACAGGCGACTTTCATCAAAGTCGATCGAACCGATCGTTCGGATAGTCTTTGTCACATGCCCCATCGTTGATACCGCGGTTTGAATACCGACAAGCCTTCGAGCCGCAGCCTCGATCCTGATTGACTTGCCATCACCGCCGCCACTACTGCTCGCTTCAACCAACTCCATTGCACAAACCGGACAACGTCCTGGCTGCGTCGATGGTGGTGTACACATCATCGGGCAAATGTAACGCTTCGGTTCGCCACTGGAACTTTCGACGCCACCACTCGGACCACCGCTGGAGAAGCCATCGGCTGTAATCCAACCGGATCGCTGAGCAACGCCAATCAAAGCCAGAATGAACGCGGCGACCAAAACGGTCGCGACGCAGTTCACCCCGACCCGCAAAAGCCAGCCCAACCCACCGAGTGTCGATACCGATTGGCTTGTTCGCGGATGTTCTTCGCTCGGCTGATCGGAATCCGCATTCAAGTTCGATGGAGTTTGTTTCGGATCATCCACATGTTCATCAACCGCCCCATTGGGCGATGTCTTCGCTGAACCCGCGAGATCAGAACCAACCACCATCTCGGCATTGGGTTTTTGATCATCCGAATTCTTCGGCCTGTTTTCCGGTTTCATAACAACCTCATTGGATTGCACACCGCGCACGCAACTGCGCAGCTTTCCACACGATCTGGAATTTGATTGGCTGATGGAGGCGACAGCGATCAACCTGGTTGGCAACAACCGTTCTTGATCTCGAAACCACGAATGGCGAATCTGTCAGCATATCAACGACGCCGCTGATCAACTCCAAAACGCGGAAGCGCTACAACCGCCAGATACAAAGCACCACCTGCGAAAACCGATTCGTCGGCAACGCGTTTGTCGAAGACTGAAAACCTGTTCGTAAGCGGTTCGACTCGCAAACAACCCAACTCAGATGAATCGGATTTGAAAGCGAATCTCGATGATCAGAAGCGGGGTATCGAGTTGACGAATTACTCAGTGGCGGTGAGTCGTGTCCACACAGGCAAATCGAGCGTTGTGTGAGCACCTCGGAAACGACAAATGCTGTGGACGTTTCCTCGCCTGAATCCAAATGGCTCGTCGCGGAGGACTCTTCACGAGCACCACAACAAGAGTCCTGAGCGATCTCCTCGGATACCGAGTTACAGCAGCAACAGCCCCCCTCTTCCGAGCCGCCCGCCGCGCAGCACCCACATCCTGAACTGTCGGAAATCACCCCGCTGGTGCAACCGCTGCCAGAACTCCCGCCCGCCATACAAATAGCAATCGGCTGAATCGCCAAAACGACGATCAGTAAAAGGTTGACGGCAATTTGAGTGGGTTGGAAGTTTCGCATCGGATGTTTCCGATAATAGATACCGTGCAGCTATATCACGGAGTATATCCGTAATTCTCGAGAAAAATTCAAGTCGAATATTTCAACGACCGGAGAATGGCGTCCGAAACAGCCAACGAAATGGCTCCCCTATGAGACCGACAACAACCAGATCGTGGATTTCAGCGGGTCCGCGGACACTCCTGTTCTTCGTCCTGATGGCACTCTCTGCCGGCGGATGCACCGCCGTCCGAGACTGGCAAACAGACTTCGCGATCAGCCGCCCAGCCAATCAGCCGACGTCCCTCGGCAGCGATCCAGTTTCACAGGCTGAGTCAAAACCTGCCGCCACGATCCCCGGGCAAATCAGGATTCAGCCCGTCACATACCGCAGTGCGGTCGTTCAGGATCATTCCCTCAGCGATGTGATCAAGCAGCGTCCGCAAACGGATGCCGCCCTCAATCCCAATAGCAACGACCTCCCCCTTCCTGTCACCATTCCAGCCCCACCGGTCACTATTCCAGATATCGAGATCGTCGGTGAACCGCCCAGCGACAAGGTGGCAAAAAGCGTTGACCACTTTGTTCAGCTTGCACTGGCGAATCACCCCAGTATTCAAGCGGCCCGCCAACGTGTTTCCGCTGAACTGAACCGTATTCCCCAGGTGCAGGCGTTACCCGATCCCAAGTTCACCAATACCTTCTGGCCGCTACACGATCAGTCCTTACAAACGGCTGCCGGACGGGTCGGCAACCAGATGTCTTTGTCACAAGCAATTCCTTGGCCGGAAAAATTGCAAACAAAAGCAGCGATCGTCAATCAAGAAGTGCGGGTTGCACAAGCCGAAGTTGAACAAATCGAGCGAGAGATCATCGAATCCGTTCAACTGGCTTACTACGAAGTCTGGTTCGCCACACGAGCCACAGCAATCATTGCCGAAACAAAGGACCTGATCGGTGATTTGACTAAGGTCGCTGAAGCTCGCTATCGAAGTGGCGGTACCCAACAGGATGTCCTCCGTGCACAACTCGAATCCGACCGCCTCGATAACAAGTTGATCAATCTCAGAAAACAAAAACAATTTGCGCAAGCAGACCTCGCCGCTCTCGTGCAGCAACCCGCAACACTACTCGCCGAAGCCAACGATGACCTTGGCTTGCGAGACGTTCCGACCCAACTCGATGAACTGATCGCATTAGCCGAGCGGTGCAACCCAAAGCTAAAGGGACTGGCTTGGGAAATCCAACGTGATCGGCAAAAGCACCAGTTGGCTTGTTTGGCGAAGTACCCTGATCTTCAAATTGGCATGAACTGGGGCTTAGTGAACGACAATACAACGGTCCTCAGTCCCGCAGCCAATGGACACGACCAGATCAACTTTAATATTGGAACAACGCTCCCGATTTGGCGTGACAAAATCAACGCAGGTGTCCGCGAGGCTGCGAATCGAACCAGCAGTACAGCGAAACGCTTGGATGCAGAACGCGATGCGTTGTATGGCAAGATTCGACGCCTGCTCGTGCAAGCCGATGCGTTAACCGAACAACGCGACATCTATCAAAATCGCATCATCCCGCGAACCGAAGATACACTCAAACTTTCGATTGCCGATTATCGCGGCAAACGTGCCGATTTCTTTAGTCTGATCGAAACCTATCGCGAACTGCTAATCCACGAAACTCAACTCGCCAGAATTGACGCCTCGATCGCGGGCACTGTTGCCAGAATCGAGCGGGCAGTCGGTTGTCCGCCGCAATGAACTACTCAAAAGCACTTGCGAAAATATGCTTGCGGCTCGCTCGACAGCAACGTGAACAGCTCATCACACCATTGCAGGCAGAAGAATTTGCGGTTCCATTCTAAAAATCGAGCGTTGCTTTTTCATGCCTGAGTCCGGACACCCTCGGGCTGGAAACTTGCTGGCAACGAAAACTTCAGCTGTTACGTGGCGTAGCTGTAGGACTCACTCATCATTTGAGATTGGCCGCAACTGCAAACGCACTTCGGCTGTCGGTACGCCATCTTCAAAACGATAGGTGGTGTAGTCTGGAAAGCGAGATACCGTGGGACCGACCATCCCGGCAGGCGGAGCCTCAGCACGGATGATTTGCTTGCCCTCCGTCCAAGGTTCAACCGTCACTTGTAACGGACAATCGGTGACGCGAACTGTCTTCACCGTTTCACCGTTGCTGCTTGATCGCTCGTACCGAATCACTGGCCAAGAAACGTCCTGTTCGCCTGGCATCTGAATCGGCAGCCGAACCTCCATCCACTCCCATACCTTAGGCATCGTGTCGTGAACCACTAAACGACGCTCTGGGATTGAATACTCCAGCCCAGCAAACCCTTCTAAGTAAAGCAGAATTTTGCCTGCGTTGAAGTTTGAGTACTGATCACCAAACAACTTTCCATCTCGCGTGTAGGCTTCAGGAGCGACCGGCAGGCCCCACTCGGAATTGAAGTTGTAATTCTCGAGATGATTCAATGCCAGTTGCCATGCCGGATCACCGAGTCTTTGCCGAAACAAGCCGCTGAGCACAAAGTAGGCAGTATCGGGAGTGTAGCCAAACGAGTGATCCACTTTCGATGCGAACTGGTTCATCGCTTGGCGGGACATGGCAAGGGGAAAGATCTCCCCATAAAAACCTTTTTCATTGTCGATCGCCCAACTCTCAACCATCTTCGTGGCGTACTCGCGGGGAAAATACTTCGACCGCAGGTGCCAAAATCCTGTCGTCATCAACATTCCACTCTTTGGCCCGGCAAAAAAATTCTTGTGGCCATTCGCCTGCCAGCGCTGATCAAACCATGCTCGGACCTGACCCGCTTCAAGTGGCACCAACCGCTGCCATTGATCGACGTCCTCCACATGTCCAGTAAGACGGGCCATCGCGATCAATACCGCTGCGACCTCAAATTGATTTGAAAAGAATGGAGCGATTCTTCCCTGAAATACTTCCCGGAAGTAACCCTCATAACAATCACGCAAAAATCCAACATCACCAGTGTGCTGGTAGATCTTCCACGCTCCGAGGACATGCTCAGAGAGTTCATTCCCATAAACTCCACTATGCCAAGTCGTTCCCTTGTTGTCTGGCAAGGCAATCACACCATTTTGCGACCGCCGATACTGACCGCTTTCAAAGAGATGCTTCCAGGTCAGAACGTTCCCGTATGCATAATGCGACTTATCGCCGGTCCAAGCGCCCACATCGATTTGAAACGTTGCATCATAGCGATGCATTCCAAGAAAGTTGTTTACCGCCGTTTGTGTGTGTGGTTCCATCTCCCATCCACGCTGCACATCCACGTAGTACATCAAGTAGAGCGACCAAAGATAATAATAGACGTCCTCAAACTTGCGATCTGAACAGCGAAACCACGGAATCTGCTCATTGAGTTGACGATTCATCTCATGGGTCTTCGCCAGCAAGGCTTCTCGCGCGGCTTGATGCTGAAAAGAGTGCGGTGCTTGCGAGTCTGAAACAGTTTCCGACGTCTGTTGAACTTGCTTGCCCAACAATTCAGTGGCGTGGCTGATTGCTCGCTGGTACTCATCGTCCATCGCCCACACGAGAACCACACCTTGACTGTCACAGGGCACCTCAAACTCATATTCCACTTGGCCTTGTTCGCCCGTGGTGAAACGATGATTCGTCGCAAAGTCCCGCGACGCGGCAATCACGGTACTCATCCCCTGATACATGATTGGACCGATCTGCTCAGATCTATCTGTCTCGGGCTGACACTTTGTGGTCCCACCTTCGACAAGATGGATGGCGTTGCGCTCGGCAACGTACTGCCCCGTCGCCGTACTGGTTACGCTGTGCCGCCCAAAGAAACTCTGCCCCACAAATCGCAGTGTCACTGGCTGCGCCGCGGTAATGATCGAGCAAGCGGCGTCATTGGACGCGATGAACTTCTCTTCCCGTAAACGAATACCATCCATTTCGTATTCGCAAATCATCCGATCGGGACGCCAAACCATTCTTCGCGGCACCGGATGCGGATACGTCCTGTCGCCAACAATGACGCTGCCGTACAGAACATGCGTGTCCTTGTAGAACTCCCATCCGGAGAAATCGTTGCCTAGGCCGGTGTCGTCATGTCTTGCCGCGTGACTCTGCTTGAGTCCCACCCCACGACTACGAAGATCGTGGTGAAACGGATGAGTCAAACCAAGTGTTTCAGATTCTTTCTGATCCCAACTCGCATGGAAACCACCAACGTAGTAGGTCACATTCCCGGCCAAGAAGCCATGTTTCTTTCCCTGGATCTCTTGCTGCAAACGGGCGCAATAATCAGAAACAGGGGGAACTTCCGCCAAAGAGGCACCACAACTCAGCAGCAAAATGGTGACGAAGTTTTTCAGAAGTGAAAGATCAATGCACATAGAAGCCTTAGAAGGAAATCAAAATCACGTTGGAATCCCAAAACTTAGCAACAAAGAATTGCGAGCATCCCCTCCCGCGCACCGTCTTTCCTGCTCACAACGGCGTTCAAAATCGACATGAACATCACGCAACTCATCCTTTCACTACTTCAAGCAAGTAATCGATTTTCAGCTTTGCAGCACCTGCCATACGCTGATCATTTCGCCCAAACAAAACTTGGAGGATGAAAGGCCTTTACGGTACGATCATTTTCAAGCTTTGGCCCAGCGGTTGATCGACCACGACTGATAATCTCTTGGTACGCGTTTAACATCTTTGTGATACGCCCGGGATGGCTCTCGGAGAGATCTCTTGTTTCACCGGGGTCATCCTTCAGATTATAAAGTTGGACAAACGCTGAATTCTGCAGATCCTTGTGATTGGATGGCTTGCTTCCGAACACCTCAATCGCCTGCTTCCAAGCATCCTCGGATCGCGGCTCCGTGAAAAAAGGTCCGGAACTCCCACTTCCTGGTCCCAAAATCAGC
>JAQWPZ010000039.1 GCA_029245125.1 Rubripirellula sp. | reverse complement strand
CTGTCCTGTTCCAATCGCAAAAATTCGTAGGTTGCATTCTGCCAGAGGCAACTTCTTCGACGTGGATCAAGCAACAAAGTGATAATGGCAGCTGATTGAATCTGCTGTACCTTGAGGGCTCGTACCGAGCAGCCAGCCTCTCGGTCGTTCGTGCTAGTCATCATCCCGCAGTCGTGGGTCGACTGGACGCAATGACATCGGCAGTCGGTATCTAACCCAGCCAGGGAATGTCATCCGCGTAATCGTCGGTTGCCCAATCGATGCTTTGACCTTTTGGCTGTACATCATTCCATCTTCTTTCACGTTGTGAAAGTCACTCCAGGGGATGAAAAGTGGTCGATGCCCCAGACGAAAAGGGGGAGCAATGGAAATGAGCAAGCCCTCGTCGTTGATCCCAAACTTCAAGCAAGAGTAATAGTTGACTGGACCGATGCGACCACTTCTCAGTGAAGCGGTTTCGCCTTCGATGGTGCGGATTCCCGGGTAGCGTTGCGCCAGGCGATGCCATCCACTGATTCGGGATAACAGCCAAGACAAGCTGAACCAGACAATGGGAATAAGAAGCAGGTAGGTGAGAGGCGGTAGATCCATCAGCGATCGGTTAGCCGTGCCCGGTCATAGCACGAAGGACAAATGGTGGTTTCAATCGTCCACCATCTGTAGAGAAGGTGGCGTCTGTTTAGGTTTCCGCCGGTTTTGTAAGAAGACTCGATGGAGGGATAGCCAGATTGTGATTTTCGGGTCCTTAGCCTTCAACTTTGGTGAAGATCATTTTTCCAGCATTGGTTTGGAGTGTACTGGTGACACGTACATTCAATTCTTGGCCGATGCGATTGCGGCCGCCTTCGATTACCACCATCGTTCCATCGTCCAAGTAACCAACTCCTTGATCAGAGCCCTCGCCTGGCTTGATCACTTTGATTCGGAATCTTTCGTCCGGCAAAAATACGGGACGGAGTGCATTACTAATCTCGTTTAAGTTGATGACTGGCACGCTGTGTAGCTTGGCAACCTTGTTGAGGTTGAAGTCACCGGTAACTACCTTTCCTTCTAAATGCTTCGCCAGCAAGACGAGTTTGAGATCGACAGTCTGGCCGGCTAGTTCGGGAAGTTCTCGATCAAAGATCATCAGGTCGACGCTGTCGTCTGCCCGCATACGGTTCAACACATCCAGTCCACGACGTCCGCGAGTGCGACGTAGTTTGTCACCGCTGTCTGCGATAGCCTGAAGTTCCGTCAGTGCGAATCGAGGCATCACCAATTGGTTGTCAAAGACCCCGGTGGAGACCAGGTCAGCAATTCGACCATCAATCACCACACTGGTATCGAGCACGAGTGGTTTGAATCCCTTCACCTCACGAACAAATTCGACGTAGGGAATTAGAAATCGGAAGTCGTCCTTCGTCTGCAATAGAATACTCGTGCAGCTGTAACAAAACACCAACGCAAGCACTAATTGAATCAATGGAGCATTGAATGTTTGCTGTAACATTGGCGCTACTGCAATCGACAATACGTAGGTCAACAGAACGCCAATCAGCACGCCGAAATAGACTGACGAAATTGTGTCGATCCGTTTCTTCGGGACGTAGATGTCGCCCACAACGATCGCAACTGCCAGTGTCATGATGCCGATAAACACAAACCATGGAACGGCGGTTGAGGTATCGGATAACGACGTATTGATAATGACAGACGCGCCGGCAGCACAAACCAAGAAAATACAGCGAAGAATGATTAGAGCCATGGCGGGCAGCAATATGAGCGAGAAAGGCGGGCGGGTCGAAATGACGACGCAACGCCGGATTCCAACCAATTCAGTGTAGATCAGAGCGTTGCTGATCCCCAGGGGGGCCGCACGCCAAATCCCCCGCATTCACACAATTGAACTGTCCAGAGCCACCAAATTCGCCATTCGCGGCATGAATTGATCTCCAAACACGACCGGCGGCCCGCAGCGGAGCAGCGTGGCTGCTGCTCGCGTGACTGGGGATTGGTGACGCCGTGACCGTTCAGCATCGAGCAACACGAAAGTGCTCGCTATCACCTGCTGCCTGGTTGAGAACCCTCCGGCAAATCACATCTCGACAACTACCGGCACAACTTCGTCAATCTTCGGTTCGAACGAATCTGATGTCATCGCGGCATCGCTGAGTGTGAAGATGACAAACAGACCGACAAAGACGAATGAGGACAGAAATACAACCACATTGAACGGCTTGTCAAAAGCCATGTGCATGAAGAAAGCCATCACAAGCCCAGCCTTGATGGTGGCAATCCCCATCACGATCGCCACGTCAAACTTTCCAAAGTCGAAGCTAGCCTGTGCAACGGTGACAATGGTTAGGAATACCAAAGCACCAAACACTGCCAACAACATTGGTACTGGCAGCGGGTGAGCGAAATCTTGTCCGTCTTCGGAGTGGCCATGAGCAGACATAGCAATGAAACCAATGTGGAAAATTCGTCGAGGTGATTAAGTCAAAGATAGCCGACGCTATCGAATGAGGTAAAGCAAGGGGAACAGGTAAATCCAGATCAAGTCAACCAAGTGCCAATAAAGCCCGACGTAATCTACTGGGCCGAAGTACTGGCGGTTGAAGTCGTGTCGTACAGCACGGACTAGCAACCAAACAAGGACAGCGATTCCAGCGAGGATGTGGATCGCGTGAATGCCGGTCATGCAGTAGTAGATGCTAAAGAAAACTCCCGCTTGTCGCGCGGTGAGAACCTCGCTCTCCACCTTTTCAATCGCCCCCGTGATTTCAGCGTCCTCGGTCACAATCGACGTACCGGCGACGGAAGATTGCCGCTGACGTGCCGCGATCTCACTTTGGATCCCTGAGTTCGTGGAATCCGTCGCCAGACGCTGTCGGACTGCTGTCTCGTCTTTGTTCCCTGATTCGTCACCAACAACCAAAATTTCGTTGGTGTTCGGTTCTACGATCACCGCTGCAACGGCTTCACCACTCTCGTGCGTTTCGCCGTCGGGATGATCATGTCCGTCATCCGCTGCGGCGTGTGCCTCGCCAGCATGATGCTCACCAACGTGAGACTCCGATCCGCCGGATTCTAAAATTGTCCCGAGTCCGACACCGACGAAGAAGCACATGGAGGCAACAGTCAAAGGCTTTGCGACCGCTAGGTGAAACTTGTTCGCTGTGACAAGCGAGTAGATCAGCCAGATGACAACACCCACAAAAATCAATGCAAACGGCGCACAAATGTAGTCGAGATAAGTCCAGTAGGCTGGATCGAAAATGGCCCACGGACCTTCGGGCGGTGCTGGGCGTGGAGGATGTGGGTTTGCCGGGTCGTAAACGAAGAGACCGGCGGGGAGCAGACCCATTTCCCACTTGTGGGAATACTCAATTGCCTTCACCCCGAGAAAAATCATGGCACAGGATAGCGTCGCCGCTAACATTCCCACCAAGCCCTTGTTGTCTTCCACTTGAGAGCAGCGAACAGCCCACGCCATCGTGAGAGAGCTGAAGAGAAGCACGCCGGTGTTGATCGCACCGAGCTTTGTGTTCAAAAACTGGCTACAACCTTCGAAGACGTCCGGTCGCAGCATGCGGAAAATTGCATATGCGCAAAACATCCCACTAAAAAACAGGATCTCCGTCACAAGGAACAGCCAGATGCCTAGCTTGCCGCTGTCAAACTGTTGTTCGGGTGTGTCGAAATGGTGAGCCAAGAACGACGGATGGTCGTGATCGTGACCATCAGCGCTATGGGCCGTTTCCGGACCGGCTTCAATCGTGGACATGGAGTCAGGAGCTGGTGAAAGGGGTGGATGTGTGCGGGTTTACTCACGCAAACAGGCCCATCGCATTCTTGCGATGGGCCTCTAGATCGTACTCGACTTAGTGGTCGCCCTGGGCGTGGGCAGGTTCCGTTTCCGGTTTCTCCTCGGGAGCAATTTCCCGTTCGGGGTCAACCGTGACATATCGTTCGTTTTCGCTGTCCCACTCGATCGTTGTGAAATCATACGGATCGCCCACGACCGGTGCGCGTTCAAAATTGTAGAACGGCGGCGGGCTGGTGCAATTCCACTCAAGCGTCGCACCACCCCAAGGGTTTGCTGGAGCTCTTTTCCCTCGAAATAACGAGTGGATCAGCACGACTAGAGCAACGAGCAAGCCTACTCCGAGCAGCAGTGAGCCGATCGTACTCATTTGATGCAGGTAAGCAAACTCCGGATCATAGGTTGCATACCGCCGAGGCATCCCGCGGCTACCCAACACGAACTGTGGCAGGAACGTCAGGTTGAAGCCGAAGAAAATGATGACGGCAGCCAATCGACCGCCCCATTCGCTGTACATCTTGCCAAACATTTTTGGCCACCAGTGGAACACCCCGCCGAGGAAGGCTACCAATGTTCCACCCACCATCACGTAGTGAAAGTGAGCGACGACGAAATACGTGTCGTGCAGGTGAAGGTCCGTTGCCAATGTTCCAAGGTGGAGCCCTGTAAGGCCACCGATCGTGAACAAGAAAATGAAAGCGATAGCGAAACACATCGGCGTCGTCAGGCTGATAGAGCCCTTGTACATCGTGGCCAGCCAGTTGAACACCTTGATCGCCGACGGGACGGATACTGTGAAGGTTAAGGCACTGAAGATGATGGTCGTCAGCGGACCCATTCCCGATGTGAACATGTGGTGTCCCCAAACCAGGAAACCCAATAACGCAATCGCGATCGACGAGTAAGCAATGAACCGGTATCCGAAGATCCGCTTGTGACTGTGGACGCTGATCAAATCGCTGATGATGCCGAAGGCCGGCAAAATCATGATGTAAACGGCTGGGTGGCTGTAGAACCAGAAGAAGTGCTGGAACGTTACAGGATCCCCGTTGAACTCGGGGTCAAAAATGCCGATGTGCATCGCCCGTTCAGCAATCAACAGCAACAGAGTGATTCCCAAGACGGGAGTCGCTAAAACCTGGATGATGCTGGTCGCGTACGTGGCCCACAAGAACAATGGCATCCGAAACCATGACATTCCCGGCGGTCTCATCGTATTAATCGTCACGATGAAGTTCAAACCAGTGAAGATTGAACTGAAACCGAGAATGAAGGCTCCTGACGTCGCCAAAATCACTGACGAGTTACTGGATGTGCTGTACGGGGTGTAAAAAGTCCACCCGGTGTCGAGGCCGCTCGCGCACAATGCCGAAACGAAGAAGATCGCACCAGCTACCCAAAGGTAAAAGCTGCACAGGTTCAACCTTGGGAACGCTACGTCCTTAGCCCCGAGCATGACGGGAACAAGGAAGTTCCCGAGAGCCGCCGGTATGCTCGGGATAATAAACAAGAAAACCATGATCGCGCCATGGAGCGTGAACACTTGGTTGTACGTATTGTTTGCATCGCTGCCCTTGAAGATTGCTCCGTCCGGTTGGAACAAATGCAATCGAATCAACAGTGCCAAAAGGCCTGCGACGGCAAACGCGACAACAACGCCGACCAAATACATCACACCGATGCGTTTGTGATCGAGAGTGAACATCCAACTGAGAATTCCCTTGGAATTCGTTAGATAGTTCTCGCTCTTTGTGGGATATCCCGGGTCCCGAACCTTCCCCGAAGGAATGGAGCCAGCTGACATATTCTCTACCTCTTTATCTGGAACGCCGATTGCGTTTCTCGATACGAATAAATTGTTTTAGTTGCTCGCCGTACGAATCACTCTGGAACAGTGACCGTCGCTTCTTGCCCTTCTGCGGGCGTTTGCTCATCGGAACCGTCCTGGTCACCTGTCGCTACATCGGTAGGCGTATAGTCCGAGACTGTTTTCAGGTACTCGACCAGTGAGTAAAGATCATCTTCACTCAGCTGACCCTTGTAGCTAGGCATCACGGGCTGGTAGCCGGCGCTAACTTTCGCCTTTGGATATAAGATCGATTCACGGATGTAATTTTCGTCCGCGATTACTGTCTCACCAGAAGTCAGTGGTCGGCTATTCCCGAACACCTCTTTGAACGACGGGCCAACACGCTTATCGCCATTAATGCTGTGACATCCTGAGCATCCCCGCCGCGTGTACAGTTTTTCACCGTACTTGTCCGCGTCTTCGCCCTCTCCGCGCTGGCTGTATTTCTTAATCCAGGCGTTTAGGTCCTCTTCGGTCTCATGTACGACGACGACCGATTGCATCTCAGAATGATTTTTGCCGCAGTATTCGGTGCAGTACAGATCGTAGTAGGTATATCCATCGGGCGTGAAATCCAGCTCGTCCCAGTCCCAGCTCTCACCGAGATCTTCCATCCTCTTCTTCGCTGCAGCAAGTTTCTCGTCACTCACCTTCTGGCTCGCGACTGTTGGTTGAAACCACATGTAGTTGTAGCGACCTGGGACGATATCTTTCTTCGCACGAAAGGCCGGGATAAAGAGACTATGGATGACATCGCTCGATCGCATCGACAACTTCGTCGGCTCGTTGAGCACGATGTGCAATTCGGGATGAATTGTTCCCCCACCGTAATCGATTTGCCAGTTCCAGCTATTCGCTACAACCGCAATGTCTCTCGCACCATCTGGTACCGATCGATGGTTCAAATAGGCTTTGGCACCCAAAATGAACATCCCGACTAGAAAGAACGAAGGGCCGATCGACCAAGCTAATTCCAGCGGAGTGTTGTGTGAGGCGTTACTTTCCGCCTTTGCGCCCTTCGGCTTCCGATACCGAACCGCAAAGTAGAACAGTGCAATGGCAATCGGGATGAAGAAGATGATGCAAACCAGACTGATAAACCCGTACAGCCAATCATTATCGGCTGCAAAGGTCGATGCCGCTTCGGGGAACCAAGCGTAGTCCTCGGTTTTGTCCGCGAGTAGCGTCCAGGGCAAATTTAGAATAGCAGGCATGTGCACTAACGAAGGAAAGTGATTAATTGGTTGGGTCTTCGAGGACAGGGGTGGGTGTGTCCTGGTTTGATGATCGCTTTCGCCCGATCCAATAGGGGGCGAGACAAGCCAGCATCAAACAAACGGTCGCGGCTCCGGCGAGACGCATAATTTTCCACGCTTCGGGAACGTAACTGTTACTGGTAGGGTCGTAGCTGAAACACCACAAAACGAATTGGTCAACTGGTGTTCCAACCGTACCTTCTCCCGCTTCGACGAGAGCTTTGCGTAGATCACTCGGCTCAAAGGCAACTGCCAGAGAGTATCGAGAGATCACGCCCTCTGGAGAGAGGAATGCGAGCATTGCGGGATGGTAGTACTCGCCGCTTTTCTCGTCGAACGTGTATTCAAAACCAAGCGTGCTCGCAATTTCCGTGATGACAGGTTGTTCGGCTGTGCAAAATCCCCAGCCCTCGTCAGCTTTCGGATGCTGTTTCAAAACCTGCTGAACATACTTCTGTTTTGTTTCGCGAGCCTTCTCGCTCGTCTCTTTCGGGTCGATGCTAACCGTCAAGATCTGGAAATCTTCACCAATCTGGAGGTCGAGTTCTCCCAACGACTTGGCGAGTTGGTTTAGCTGAACATTGCACAGCATCGGGCAATCGCTGTAGTTGAGCGTGATGATCGTTGGCTTGTTTCCGTCGATGAAGTAGCCCGTCTCCACCTCCCTGCCGCGTGAGTCAGTCAGCTTGAGTTTCAAGCTGACGCTGTCACCGAGGTTTTGAACAACGGTGACGTTTTCCACCTCGCGGGGAACGCTATCGTTCAGTGAGACGTTTTCGTTCCCTTGTAAACCTTGAGCCCGCGCAGATCCCGTCGGGTCGTTGGTGCTTAGCAACACCAACGCCAGGAAGATCAGCAACGTTCGAAGCGAACGGTTAGGCTCAGGTTTCGTCACTCTGTCCCTCAGGGGTGTCTTTCTTTTTGCTGTCGCCGACCATCATCTCGATAGCCGCATCTACTGGGATCGCGATGTTGCCTGTCTCGCCATCAATCCGGTAGCTCGAAATTTCTACTTCCTGCTCTTTCAGGATGTTGTTCTGCCGATCGTAGTTGCTGGCCTTCTGCGTATCGACTTCCTGCCATCTGACGAGGGCGAAGTACAACACTTGGACTGCCAGTGCCGTGACCGCAGTCACAACGACGGAGAAAACTCCCACGGCAAAGATGCGTTTGACGTCAAGGTCGTCGTAGGCTGCCATCGCGTTCGTTTTTCTAGGTGTAAAGGTAAAACCGGGGTTTGTGCTCTGGCACAACCGCCAACGTTCTTATCGGGGTTAAATGTTTTCGAAGGCAAGCGATTCTTGCAGCCTTGGGTCGCGTACGGCAGCGACTTTGGTTTGATCAGCCACTCGCAATACCAAACCGATCATAACTGCGGTCATTCCGACCACACAAAATAGGCTGGATACCACGCCCATGAACCCACCCATCGAAGAACCAGCTTCCGGCATGATCATCCAATAGAGGTCAACATAGTGCATGGCTAGCAGGTAGACGGCCCAAAAGGTGATCAGCGGGGCGTTTCGCCGCACGTGCCGGCTCATGGTTCCTAGGAACGGCAGGGCCCAGTGGAACAGAATCAAAACGATTCCAATCCATCCCCAGGCACCTAGCTGACGCTCGAAGATCCAATGCGTTTCTTCCGGGATATTGCCGTACCAGATCAGCATGTATTGGCTGAAGGCGATGTAGCTCCAGAAGAACACAAAGCCGAAGATGAATTTACCGAGATCGTGGTAGTGTTCGGCAGTGACTTCGTCACGCAGCGCGCCCATCCGTTGCAGGGTAAAGCTCGTGATACAAATTGTGCAGTGAGCAGCCAACACGCTGCCGGCAAAGATGTAAACACCGAACATGGTTGAGAACCACATTGGGGCGAGGCTCATTACCCAATCAAATGCTGCGAAGGAGGTCGCGCCACAAAAAGCCATGATCGCTGGGCCGCTCCAGTACTGCATGCGATCGGAGACAGCCTTTTCACCAGTCTCGTCTTGCTCGACGCTTCGTCGGAAGTACCAAACGGCTAACGCGGACCAGATTGCAAAGTAAAGGATTGCTCGTACGGTGAACCAACCCTGGTTTAGCCAGCGAAGCTTCTCCGTCCAGATCGCCATCGGCAGAAAGTTCTTTTCCGCGTAAGTCGGATCGTCCCAGTTGTAAAGGGTTCCGCTGCCGAATAGCAGCGTTGCCAGCACAGGCAGGAACAAAACCCCGAGGGGGATCACCATGACCATGAACAGTTCGGCAATCCGCCGCACCACTACACTCCACCCGGCACGCACTAAGTGCTGGATCAGCACGAAGAACAGCGAGCCAAGTGCGATAGTCAGGCAGAACATGAAGGCGGTGAGATAGGCACTCATGCCGAACTTCGCGCTGACGGAGCTGCCACACGCCCATCCGATCAGCAACACTGCGACGCCTCCGATGCACAGCGGCATGGAAAGTGACGACAGGGATGTCGGCAGCTTAAACGCCGGATCATCGGCAATTTTTACCGCAGGGGTGTCGTGTTCAGACATCGGTGTTCGAGGATTCAGGAAATTGGATGGAATTCAAAACTTTGATAGCGATGCCAAGGGCACGCCGGTCTCTTTACTCTTTTTCGGTAGGCTTTGCTGCGGCCTGTGCGGCCTCCGCAGCAGCCTGTTCTTCGAGCTGTTTCTTGACTTCAGCTTGTTGCTTCAAGATCGCTTCCTGCTCTGCTGCAGGTACTTCGTCGATCGATGCATTTTGACTCTGCTGCAATGCCCGCACATAAGCCACGATCGCCCAACGGTCACGGGTCGTGATCTGTGCCGCGTAACCCGGCATCTTCCGGATACCATTGCTGATCGTATTGAACATTTTTCCGTCTGGATAAACGTCTTGTGCCAATGTTGACTGGTTCAGCTTGGATGGTGGAATCCATTTGGTTGCTAAGATCTTCTGAGCTCGGCGATTGACCAATCCATTCCCGCCGCCATTCAAGCCATGACAGACGGAGCAGTAAATTCCGAAATAGGTTTGTCCCCGTTCAAGCAGCTCTTTGTTCAACTCGAGCGGGTTTTCGGTCAACCAAGGAGTGGTATCCATCACGCTAGGCTCGGCAACAGGAGCTGCGGGCTTCGCCGTTTCTGCTTCGTCGCTTCCTTCCCCTTGGCTGTCGTTATTTTCCGCTGCCTCCGCGGCTGGGGTGGCTGCTGCGTCTGTTGCAGCTGGGTCGTCTTCTGGTGCGACTTTTTCATCTTCTGCTGCGACCGGCGGTTGCTCCGCTGCTTGTTGTGGTGAGGGCTCTGCGAAGCTTCTCACCAATCGCTCGGCACGTCGAGCATCGACCTGGGTTAATGCTTCCATGTCGATTCCGGTCATGAAATCCATGTCGATCAGCATGTCACCACGAGCTACGGTGCCAGCCACATCAGGCCGCATGGCGCGTCCGTCAGCAAACAGAGTTGTGGTTTGCTGAGCATCCTTCGAAGGCGAAAAGTCCATGTCGAAGAAGACGTGGAAACGAGGCAAATTGCTGTTTGTCAGTCGCATCTTCAAGACGACCAGGACGGGGATCACCGAGAGTCCAATGACGACTGCCCAAGCTACAAAAAAGCCTTTCGGGACTTTGGATGATGAATCGTCATCGACGACTGTTTGAATGTAATCCGTGCCGGTGTCACCGAAGAGCTGCCGAATCCCTGCTTCGTCGAATTGCTCGTCTTTCGAATCGATGTATAGGAAAAACCGGTCGTCGGTGACGCGATCGAAACGCGGGTCGGTGAAGATAGGATTGCTAAATCTTGGCAATCCGTTCAACGCCCACATTCCGAAGAAAGCACCGAACGCGGCGAACAGGATCGTCAATTCGTAGGCGACCGGGATGAAGGCCGGCAGCGAGATCATCGGTTTGCCGGAGATGATGTAGGGGTAGTCGATGGAGTTCATCCAGATTTGCATCGCCAAACCGACGACCGCACCGACTGCTCCACACCCAAAGACGATCCACGGCAACACAGTTGGTTTGATCCCCAACGCCTTGTCGATACCGTGAACAGCGAAGGGTGCAAATGCATCCGTCTTCTTGTAGCCGGCGTCACGGACCCGCCGGCAAGCGTTCAGCAAACTGTCCACCGACGTGTATTCGGCGACAATTCCGTGAACCTTCTTTTCGTTATTCTCTGACATCAATTTCTGATGGTTAAGGTCAGGGTTATCAGGCGTGAAGCCTGAAGTATTGGTCAACGAGCGAATTCAAAATGAATGCGTCGTGTATTAGTGATTTCCGTAACCGTGCTCTTCCAAGTGGATTTGCTTGGCGAGGGTTGATTTTGTTTCTGCCATGTTGATCACAGGCATCAGCCGGCAAAACAACAAGAACAGTGTCATGAACAAACCAAAGGATCCGATCAGCATCGACCAATCGACCCAAGTTGGAGAGAAATAGGCCCAGGCACTCGGGACGTAATCGCGTGACAAACTAGTCACCACAATCACGAACCGTTCGAACCACATGCCGATGTTGACGAAGATCGTAATGATGAAAATGATCCACGGCGTTGTGCGGAACTTCTTCACCCAGAACAACTGCGGGCTGATCACATTACAGGTCACCATCGTCCAGTATGCCCACCAATACGGCCCGAAGGCTCGGTTGATGAATGCGAACTTCTCCTCTTGGACTTGACCGTACCAGGCGATGAAGAACTCAGTCCCGTAGGCGAGCCCGACCATCGACCCGGTGGCGAGGATGATCTTGCACATGTTATCCAAGTGCCGGATCGTGATCAGCTTTTCTAAACCCAGCATTTTCCGGGACGGAATCATCAGCGTTAGCACCATGGCAAAACCGCTGAAGATCGCACCCGCGACAAAGTACGGTGGGAAAATCGTTGTGTGCCAACCTGGCACTTGTGAAACGGCGAAGTCAAACGAAACGATGGTATGCACCGACAACACCAACGGTGCGGCAAGGGCTGCCAGCAATGCGTAGGCTTTTTCGTATCGCATCCAGTGACGGGATGAACCGCTCCAGCCCAGGGACAAAACCCCGTAAGCCATTCGCCGCCACTTGTTTTTGGAGCGATCTCGGAAGGTTGCCAGGTCGGGCACCATTCCCATGTACCAAAACAGCAGCGAAACGGTTCCGTAGGTGCTGACCGCAAAAACGTCCCACAACAAGGGACTACGGAATTGAGGCCACATCCAAAGATTTAAGCTGGGATAGGGGGCCAGCCAGAAAGCCAGCCAGGCTCGTCCGACGTGAATCCCTGGGAACGTTCCCGCACAGGCGACGGCGAAAATGGTCATCGCCTCAGCAGCTCGGTTGATACTGGTTCGCCACTCTTGGCGGAACAGGAACAAAATCGCACTGATCAGTGTTCCTGCGTGGCCGATACCGACCCAGAACACGAAGTTCACAATCGGCCAACCCCAGAAAATTGGCGATCGGTTACCCCAGACGCCAACCCCGGTGTAGAACAAATACAGGATGCAGATCCCAAGCCATTGCAGAAGTGCAAAAGAAATTAGGAACCCGATCACCCAGCTCGTGCTGGGCTTTCGTTCTGCAACTTGACAAACCGTCTCGGTGATTTCGTGATAATCGGTTTCCCCGAGGACCAACGGCGCGCGTTCGCCGGGTCGTTCAACGGTATTGTCCAGTCCGTTTGGAATGGCGAGTGACATAGGTCTTTCGTTCACCGAGTTTGTAGTCAATGATTGGTTCGGGCGAGTCGATGCAGCTGTTTAGTTGGCCGCAGGCGATTCGTCCTGGTGTGTGTTGTCGCCAGCATGCGAATCATCGCCAGCATGATCATCGCCGTGATGATCATCGCCGTGATGTCCCTCAGAGCCGTGGTCGTCATCGTGGTGATGAGGCGGCTTCAGGTTGTTCAGATCATCGATCTGTTTCGCGGTCATCAAACGCTTTGGCGTGTTGCGAACGCGAGCGAGGTACTCAGTTCGCGGCTTGAGATTTAGTTGTGTCAGCATGCCGTAGCTGCGGACATTCTTGTGCTGCTTGGAAACCACGGAATCGTCGTCAGCCAGGTTGCCAAACGTGATGGCAGTGGTCGGGCAAGCTGATTGGCAAGCTGTGACCACATCACCGTCTTCGATCCTGCGTCCTTCTTTGCGGGCCGTGATTTTGGCTCCCTCGATCCGTTGGATGCAGTAGGTGCACTTTTCCATGACCCCACGACCGCGAACGGTAACCTCAGGGTTCATCACCAAGGCCTGCAGTTTGCGGTTCGCATTCTCGATCGAGCTTGGGTAAGCCTTGATGCCGTAACCGGTGCCGATGTCTTCGTTGTAGTTGAAGTAGTTGAACCGCCGAACTTTGAAGGGGCAGTTGTTGGCACAGTAACGAGTGCCAATGCAACGGTTGTACGCCATTGCATTGATCCCTTCGCTGGTATGGACGGTCGCAGCGACTGGGCAGACTTGTTCGCAGGGAGCCGTTTCGCAGTGCTGACATGCCATTGGCGTTTGCACGACGTCTGCGTTTTCTTCATCGCCCTGGAAATAGCGATCGATTCTCAACCAGTGCATCTCACGACTGTTCATGACCTGCTCGCGGCCGACAATCGGGATGTTGTTTTCACTCTGGCAGGCGATCACGCAGGCATTGCAGCCAGTGCATTTGGTCAGATCAACCGCCATGCCCCATTGGGGCACTGGATTTCCCTCTTCCTTGTTCTTCTCATCGATCATTCGGATCGGTTCATGGAACGGTGACCCGTGGGCGCCTACTTTCGGCACATGGGGGCCCATCGATTCGGCGAATTCTGGCACCTTCTCCAGAAGTGCTTTCGTTCCTTCCCGAACCAGCGTGAAGCTGCGGGTTTCGATCTCTTCGCGTCCCAGTTCATCAATCGCCCAGTGGTCCTGGGTTTGGGAGAGTTCGTATTCTTCGAATCTTGGACGAGCTTCTACGTTATACGCGACGAGCATTGCATCGTCGTGGCGGATGGGTGAGACATCCACGCCGATCGCGGGTACATCTCGATCGGTCATTCCACCGACCATGCCAGCCCGTTTGCGACCGTAGCCGATCGTCGCGGTAACGACACCGGGAGCACAGCCAGGCATCTCATAAACAGGAAGCTCAACCTTTGAATCACCGATACGCAGTGCAATTCGTAGGCCGTGTTTTAAGTCGAGGGCCGCTGCGGTCGCAGGGCTCATGACCGCAGCATTGTCCCAGCAGAGCTTGGTCAGCGATTGCGGAAGTTCTTGCAGCCAGCCGTTGTTCGCGAAGCGGCCGTCATAGATCCCATCAGCGGGCTGAAACAGGACTTCGAATTGATCCTTATCGACCGCCAAACTTGCATCTGGCTTGGCAGCAGTCGGTTCGGGGGCGTCGCCGCTGATCTTCCAGTCAGGTGTCTCCAGCGACAATTCGTCGGAGTAGCCGTCGTGCAGCAGTTGTCGCCACTGGCGATCGCTGAGTGAACCGCTCCCGACCGAGTCGGCAGTTCGGCGGACAATCTTGGAGCCTGCGGTTTCACGTTCGCCCAGCAAGCGAGCCAACACTTCAATGGTGCTGCGGCCGCCGAGCAATGGCAGGATCTGTGGCTGGCAGATGCCGTAGTAACCACGATCGTTGTAAACATCCCCCCAGGATTCCAGCGGATGTGCGAGTGGTAGTGACCACTGGCAGAGATTGCCGGTTTCGTCGTCGTATTCGCCGAGGTAAATCGTCGTTCCCCGTTGGGAAACTTTGCCGATCGCCTCGCCCACGTTGATGTTGCCCGGTGCGGTGACAACAGGATTGTCACCAAGGATGAGCAACGTTTCGATTCCACCCTCGTCGATCTTGCCTACCAAGTCGCTCATCGAAGCGAGGTCGGCGGCGGCAGGGGTGAACGCTTGGGCCTTTCCGAAGGATCCCAGTTTCTGGTTCATCCGAATGCCAGCGGCGATCGCATCGGGGCCGAGTGCGTCACCCACAACGACGACTGCCTTTTCGCCAGCTTCGGCGATGTCGTGAGCGAGCACATCGAGGAATCGCTCGAGGCGTTCGGGTTGGTCGATTTCGTCAAACGGCGTTTCTTCGTCCGTGTGGTCGTGCGATTCGCCACCTTGGAGAGCTTCTACTCGCCGCTCGAGTTCCGCCAGGAATGCGGGCATTTGACCGGGACGCAGGGCAAGTCTGGTGTCGGCCGAGGCGCCGGTACTGGTGTAGCCCCCTTCAACGACATACAGGCGGTTCATTTCGCCTTCAGCCGGATCACGCCGCTTCGCGAAGCTTCCTGCAACGCCGGGACCCGACGCGGTGAGGAGATCGGCTTGCAGCGCTACGATAACGTCCGCTTCATCGAGCGAAAGAACTTGGTTGGCGGGTTGGCCAAACAACTTCTCCGTCGCTTCGTGCATGGCGTTGCCACGGACACCGTCGTACTGACTCACCGTTGCGGCGGGGAACTTCTTCTTCAGGTTGTCGATCAGTCGCTGGACCGATGGCGAATGGGTTGGTGACATCAGGATGCCCAACGAAGCACCATCCCCAGCCTTCGCCATTACAGCGTTGGCTTCCGCGTCAAAATCGTCCCAGGATGCAGGCTCGGGTCGTTTGCCCGTTCGGCGAATCACGTCGCCCTGATCGAAACGGGAGCGATCGGGGTCATAGAGACCTAGCACCGAGGCTTGAACGTAAGCATCGGTTCCACTACCGCCTGGGTGATCTTTGTTCGGCTCGATCTTGAGTGGGCGACCATCCACGCAAGTGATCAGCAGGTTGTAAACCCTGTCCGCCAGTTGAATGTTTGTGGCGCGGCTGTAGCTCTCACCCGGGACACGACCTTCGGGACGAACAACAAATGGCGCGATGATCTCTTCTGGGTACCGGCAACCCGCTGCTCCCGCCATCGCCAGTGATGCTCCCATCAACTGGATCCATCGGCGACGAGACACGCCCTCTGGCAGTTCGGAAGCGTCGACCGGGAATTCACGATGCAGATACTGATCGAACTCTTCTCGGCCACGGTACTCCGAAAGGCTACGCCAATAACCGTGCTTTTCTTTGCGACTGGGTTCGGTAGGAGCCGAATCGTTGGAAGTCATATCAGGACAATTTGCGAAGATTGAGGTGGAGATTTAACAGGCCCGTTTGGTCGCGATTAGCGATGACAAACAGCACAGTTGACTTGCGGGTTGATGTGGTTCTTTTCCCGGTGTTCTTTCGCGAAAGCTTCCTGCTCCTCTGGCGAATCAAAGTCCCAATCAAGCTTGGTAACTTTATCGACTGGACGCAGGTGTTCGTCTGGGTTCCGGTGGCAATCAATACACCAGGCCATGGAAAGCTGCTCTGCCTGGTAGACCACCTCCATTTGATCGATGCGTCCGTGGCAAGACTTACAGCTAACACCTGAGTTCACATGGGCCGCATGATTGAAGTAGACAAACTCCGGCAAGTTGTGAACGCGTTTCCAGGCAACGCCGCGGCCCGTGTTCCAGCTTTCGCGGATCGGTGCCAGCTTTGGGCTTTCAGCGTGGACAGCTGTCAGGGCTGTCACACCTTGATCATTTGCCGGGCTGTGACAATTGATACAAGTCGCCGTCGGTGGCACTGCCGCGTGAGCAGCGTCAAACACCGTGTTGTGGCAGTACCGACAATCCATCTTCAGTTGCCCTGCGTGAATCGCGTGGCTGAAGGGGACTGGCTGCTCTGGCTGGTAGCCGACATTGATCGTCTGAGGATCAGTAATTAATCCACCCATGGCACCCGCGAAAACGGCACCGGCTGCCGCAGCGATAGCGAGAATACCAAGAAATGGATTGATCCAACGAGGGAACAAGAACCTTTGCATAATCCAGTTGGCCCGAGGATTCGGTGGCGAACGAAAATTTCGCACATCAGAACGAGGAAATAAGCGGCGCTTCGAGACGCCTCCGCACAGTATGGAGCGAATCGGCACAAACTGGCAATGGCATGATCAAAGCGAGCGACATTGTGCCGCATAAAATGCCCTGCAATGCCCCGATCGCGACATTGTGCCGCAGTTGGGACTGCCGCGACCCGCCGGTCGTCGGAGTCGACAGCTGTCCACCATCGTTTTGCGGTAAATGAGCTGCTGGGCGCGAATTGGCCCGCTAGGGAGTTGCAGCGGTGCTCTTTTCTTCCGTGCCGGGGTTCTTGCCATCAGCGAGCGTTCCTTGCCCCCATTGGTGTGCTGTGTTTGATCTCTGCTGCTGTTTTTGCAGGTGTGCTGTTTTGAATGATGGGCAGATTGTTCGGATGTGCAGCCGTTTCGGAGAGTGTGCCCAGTGGACCACTTGATTCACCCGTTTGGTGAATCGAGTGGTGCGGTGTCGAATCGAGGTGATCGCTCGGGCAGTGATTCGGTGTCGAAGAGATCGGAATCGGAGGATTCAGGTTTGGTTACCACCAGTTGCCATCGGGCGTGACGGCGTTCACGGGGCAACGCATCGAATCGAGAGCCGAGGCGACTTCGTTGACCGCCCAGTCGAGGTCATCGATTTCTAGGCGATATTCCGGCCAACTCAAGCTTGAGGGCCATATCTGATGGGGTGCCGGCCAGCGAGTCTCTTCGGTTGCTCGCTGCATCCGAGCAATCAGCCGTGGAATTCCGCAGGTGGTGTTGGAGGCCGGATTGGCTTCTACACTTGGCTCGTGTGGTCCCTTCTTCGTCTGCTGGTTTGCGCTGGTCTGCTGGTTCGTTGGTGTTGGCAGCGGTGGGACGAAAGCTGACACCCATGGATCGTTGTTTGCGAGGACGATCATTGGGGAATCGTTTATTGGGGAATCATTCTCGGTCCCCGTTTGGCCCTCGGAGGCCACAGGTGGCGACGAAGCTGATTTTGGCCCGGTCGAGCGAACAATCGCGGGAGCGTGGCCGACCACTGCCATCGGTTCCGAAGGTGGTGGGCCCTCGAAGGTTTGAATGCGGTGTTCCGTTTGTAGGCGACGGCAGATTTCGATCCGCGTTGATGCATCGCCACCGAGGAGTGCCAGGGATGGGGCGGCTTGCTTGAGATGATTGGATAACTGTTTGAGCGTCCAACCGAAGCGAGGATCGCGATAGTGGGCGGCAACATCGCAGGCCGGTTCCAAGACAAACCGTCTTGCTGTGTAACGCGGATGAGGGACGATCAGGCCAGTACCCCCGCCCACCAGTTCGCCGTGCAGGACAACATCGAGATCGATTGATCTCGCATCCCATCGTTCTCGGCGTTGGCGACCCAGGTCTTGCTCGGTGGCCTGCAAAAGTTCCAGTACCTGTCTTGCCGAGGCATCGGTATCGAAGGCGGCGACCGCATTCAAAAACGGGTGCTGTCCTTGCGGGCCGCCAATCGGCGGTGTTTCGAACAGACGGCTTGTCCTGAGTTCGCGGACCCAAGGGCTATCGGAGACCCGCTTGGCCGCTTCTGCGATTAGCGCACCGCGTTCACCGAGGTTGCTGCCGAAGCTGATTAAGCATTGTGAAGTCACGGATGAAGGCATTTCGGCAGTTTGCCGGGATCGACTAATGTTTGGGTCAGCCAGTGAGTGAAGGCGTCACAAACATCGCGACGGCAACTCAAAATCGCAAGTTGGCCTTCTCGTCGCGAGTGAATCAAATCCGCGGCCACCAACTCCTTGAGATGATGCGAAATCGTGGCCTGCGTGATCGAGAACTCAGCCACCAGTGACTTGCATGGAATCTCGTCCTGGCGAGCAATCGCTGCCAGGATGGCGAACCGCTGAGGGTCCGCGATCGCCTTGGCGATTCGCTGCTGCTGGCATTCGGTCAATTCGATTTGCGTGGGAATCATTCCTCCACTCTAAATATTCTTGAGATGGCGTGCCAGCATCGATGTCAGAAAAAAGCCCCCGACTGACCATCCCCAGCTCCAGGTGGCTGGCAATTGAACGCTGGCTGCTGGGAGCTGGCTGCTGGGAATTGAACGCTGGCTGCTGGGAATTGATTCGTCGCCTTACCGGACTGGCGACTTGTGATCGATAGGATTCCAGGA
This sequence comes from Rubripirellula sp., assembly GCA_029245125.1. GTDB lineage: Bacteria > Planctomycetota > Planctomycetia > Pirellulales > Pirellulaceae > Rubripirellula. The sequence continues at coordinate 42,429 of JAQWPZ010000039.1, read as the reverse complement.
CCTCTGGCTGATCGGCGGAAATCTGACCACTACCAGCCCCGCCCACTTAGCCCCGCCCACTTAGCCAAGGCTCACTTAGCCAAGGCTCACTTAGCCCTTAGCCCAGCTAGGAGTGTCAGCCCTTAGCCCAGCTAGGGGTGCAGGCTGCGTTCTCTGCCGGTCGCGTTTTCGGCACCGCGGGCCCCTCCCTGCGTTGCCGGTCCGTGACCGATCGGGCAGATCCATTCATCGGTGTGATCACTTCGGTTGGCAGCGGGTGGATACGGTTCTGTTTCCCAGGAAGTGTTGGTGTTGTCGGCAGCCGGAGCATTGAAACGCCGGTTGGCTCCTGATCACGCCGGGGCTCCCGCTGGGAACCAATCTACAGACAGCTTGAGTTCGGGTGATTCGCTACCCTGCCGCGACAGAATGAATCCTGGCAGAATGGGGGGATGGATACGGATGATCATGAATCGACAGAGCAGACACCCGACGAGGTTTTTTTAACCGCCGTTCTGTTTGAGTGTGCCTTAGCTGTGCTCGCTCTATTTCTGGGTTGGGTAATTGGTCCGTCCGCGCGGCAGCTGATTCCGGAATTGGATTTGGAGCAGTGGTGGCCGATCGGCAAAGGAGTCTTGCTTGGGTTGGCAGCCGCTTTGCCGATCTTGCTGTTTATCGAATTGATACGGCGGATTCCGTGGGGGCCGATCCAAGAGTTGGAAGAGCTGACCAATGACGGAATGATCAAGGCGCTGTTGAAACTACGGCCAAGCGAGTTGATCGTAGTCAGTCTTTGCGCCGGAGTTGGTGAGGAACTGCTATTCCGCGGTTGGTTGATGTATTGGATTGCGGATTGGACTGAGACGCTGATTCCCGTTTTGCCATTTTATTGGGTAATGGGCATCGCGCTCGCGATTTCCTCGATCGTATTCGGTTTGTTTCACCCGGTCACCAAGCTTTACATTTTTTTGGCGACCTTGATGGGACTCTACTTCGGTGCCTTAGTGATCTACACAGAAAACTTGTTGATCCCGATCGTTGCCCATGGAGCTTATGACGCCGCGCAATTACTTATGACAGCTCGCGAAGAGCGAAAGAAGTAGCGTCGCCGCTTGGTCACCGCATGACTTGATTCTTCGTGACGGAAGTGGCGCTCGTATCGCGGAGATCGAATCGCAAGGTTACAGCGGCACAGGTACCGCCGGGCGTGCGATTTCCGCTGCTGGAGTCGTCACATCTTCAATCGGTGAAGATAGGACGTTCGCGGGTCGCAGGGGTTCTTGTGCTGGCAGGCTCGTCGATTCTGCGGCGGAAGGGATGTCATCTGATTGCGGCGGTACGCCTGGCATTGAACGGGCGGCTTCGATTCTTGATCGGCGGTCGATGAACTGCTGTAACAAACGTCTTGTTTCATTAAAGCCCGCCGCGTTGCGAATTGATGCAAGCGCCGGATTGGCGAGGATGCCGTTGTAATTTCTCAGCAGCTCTCGAAGCGTTCGTGGATCAAGTCCTTGATCGATCATGTCGACGATCGTTTGCGGTGCGAGGTAGTTTTGCCAAACGTCCCCGTCGTCTCGCCGTAGCGAAAGACTGTATTGCAAGCGGAGGGCGGACGCGCGGAGTCGGTCTTCTAAGACGCCCACAATCGGACGAGCCGCTTCTTGGGGAAGAGGTGGAGTAAACGCCGGGTCAGGCACAGGTGCCCGATGCGCAGCTTCGGGATAGACAGCTTCGGGATAAACAGGCGATGGATACACGGCTTCAGGGTAAATCGGTGCCGGGTAAACAGCTTCAGGATAAACCGGTGCCGGATAGGCTGGTACGGCGAGTAGTGGCTGGACCGGATACGCGGGAACAGCGTAGTGACGCGGGCGAGCAGAGTAGTATCGCGGACGTGCAGCGTAGTAATAAGGCACGCCGACTCCATAGCGATAATATCCGGTGTCGACCGCAGTGAATGGCGCCCGTACCCGCGTCCCCCCGCCATAGGGAAGCACATCGACCGACGCAAACGGAGCCCGAATGCGAACACCACCACGGGGGCCGACGCGTACGACCTGAGCCTCGGCGACCATGATCCCACTCGAACACACTACCAATAGAAACGCCAACCAACGCTGCATGACCCAAACTCCCGTCTGTGGAACGAACAGCCTCAGTGTACCACGCCAATCGGTTGGGTCGTACAAATGTTGCTATCGAAGAAATGACCGGGAAATCGCAAGTTGGCAATCGAGGCAGGCGATTGGCAATCGTTGATGCTTCGTTTCTAGCCGGGCGTGGTCGGGATTATTTCCACTCGTGCAGCAATTTTCCGTCTGCAAGATTCCAGACTCGGATCGCTCCGCTCTGTCCCGCCGCAATGATGTTTTTGCCGTTGGGGGTCACTTGAACGGCGAACAGGAAATCTCCCGAGGCGCTGAAATTCCGCAACGCCTTCCCGTCGGCAGAGTTGCTCAGTCGCAGATTTCCGTCGGCGCAAGTGGTCACGATCTGGTTGGAGGTTTGCACAAATTCCACGGCGGTGATCTCTTTGGAGAAGCCAGAAATCGTTCGTCTTTGTTCACCCGTTGTCACATTCCAGACTTTGATGGACTGGTCGGCGCTGGCGGACGCGATTGTTTGGCCATCGTCTTGCCAATCGAGCGATAGAACGTGGTGCGTGTGACCTTCGAGTGACCGAATGAGTTCGCCTGTGGCGACATCGAGAACGCGAATCGTTTTGTCTGCGGCGGCGGAAGCGAGTTGCCGGCCGTCGGGTGAAAAGGCCACTCCAAAGACGGTGTCACTGTGGACCTCGCCAAAATCTCTGACCAGTTCCCCGGTCGCGACTGCAAAAACTTTGACGTCACCAAATCGGCTTGGCGGTCCGCTGCCCACAGCTAAGGACATCCCATTTGGATGGAAATCGAGTGCCGTGACTCGATCGCTAATGGTGGAGTCTGCTTGGGAAGTTCCAATCGTTCGTTCAAGAATCCATTTTGGTTGACGGTGCACCAACGTGGGTGCGGCAGAAGGACTGAGCGCAACCAGCGTTTCGCCAACAAACGTGACTTGAGTGGGGGCATTGGAATCGACGGTCTTGAAATCAAGGATGGGTTGACCGGTCGTGGCGTGATAGACGCGTACCGAACCATCTTGGTGGGCGACGAGAACCGTCGACTGATCGGGGCTGATGTCGATCGCAACCACGGCGTTGCCGGGATCGGTCAGGATGGTTTGTGCTTCATTTCGCTGTCGTTCGAGTAACTGTTGACGCCGTGATTCCTGATCGATTTGTTGTTGGTGTGCTGGGATCGCCTTGGTCGCTCGAGCTTGGGCATTTGTCGCTGTGTCGAACGCTTGTTTGCGTTTGGCCAATTCTGATTCGCTTTTCTGCTTAGCTTCGCCGGCTGCGGTGACGGCCTTTTTCTGTTCAGCTAATTCTTTCGTGGCCTTTTCAATTTCGGCTGCCGAGTTTGCGGAGAGTTTTTTCGCGTTTTCGATTTCAGTCTTTGTCTCGGTCGACTTCGTTGCCGTCGCTGTCATCGCAGCTTGTCGATCAGCGAGTTGCTTCTGTGCCTGTGCAACTTTGGCATCTGCATCATTTTTCTGTTTGGTCAGCGCATCAATTTCCGCTTGGATCTTGGCGGCTTGCTGTTCGGCCGAGGTGAGTTCGGTTTTGTCGGCTTCGACTTGTTTCGCCATGGTCTCTGCTTGGGCCGTCAGTTCGGCGAGCAGTTTGGTCGCTTGGTCCATCGTTTTCTTCGCTTGCCCGGCATCGCCATTCGCTTTTGCAATGCGAGCTTCCGTGGTGGCGACTAATGCGACGGCATCGGTGTGCTTCTTTCCCTCTGCGGCCAGATTGGTCTTGGCTTTTTCTTGCTCCTCGGAGGCTTTCTTCAGAACTTCGTCTTCCTTGGTCAGTGCTTTTTGCAAGACGTCCGTCTGTTTCTTGAGCCTTTCGACAGATGCTTTTTGGCGATTGGCGTCGCGATCGATGCGGGCAAAAATTAGCTGGCTTTCTGTTTCACCCCGCAATGAGGTCAATTCTTTGTTGTCAGCGAGATTCCAGATTTTCGTGTTTCCATCGCTACCACCTGTGATCAACTTTCCTTGATCTGGAGTAACGGCGAGTGAATCGACCGCCGCTCCATGCTGGATCTCAGCGGTGACCTGTTTGGAATCCAGAGAGATCAATTTGACTGGTCCAGCCGTTGTCGCAACGACAAGGGAGATTTTTTCGGTTCCTGCAAACAACGCTGTGCGAGCATCGGTGATGTCGGTCGCGATCCCATCTATCGCGGTGAATGTTGACCGATCATCCGCTAGTTGAAACAGATGCACTTTGCCTGCGGCATCTACGGTGGCAATGTGCTGGCTGTTTGACGCGAGGCTCATTGCGATCGTTGCAGCACCGGTGTCCACGGTCGCTAGTGAGTTTCCGGCTGCTGGATCCCAGGCGATCACCCGGCCCGATTGATCCCCGCTGAACAGCAGGCTTCCGTCTGTGCTCCAAGCGATGGAGACAACTGGTTCGTGGTGTCCTGACAGGGATTGCACTCTTTGCTTGTCCGACAAATTCCAAATTTCGATATCACCGATGGCGTTTACAAACGCAACGGTCGGTCCTTTTTGATTCACCGCGATTCGTTGACTTGCCGCGCGCAGCGGTGTGGAGGATGGATCGAGTGAAACGAGTTCTTTCTTCCAGATTCTTACCGCTCGGTACCCGCCGGTGGCGATCCGTTGACCGTAGGGCGCGGCTGCGACCGATTGGATGAGGTCGTAATCGGCCACATCGCCCATCTGCAGGCTTGGATCGACGAGGCTGCCAAGTTCTTGGTTGGTTTGCAGGTCAAACAACACCACTCGATTACCACGCCCGACGACGACAAGGCTTCCATCGGCAGAAACGTCCATCGCGTAAACGCTGCGAATCGATTCTGGAATCGGTTGCCACTGGATCATTTCGTTCGCAGCGACATCCGTTCCTTTGGCCCCCTGTTGGATCCAAAGTCTCATTAGTCCAAGTTCTTCGGGCGTCAGCGGATTGGCACCAACGGAGTTGTCCTCTGGTGGCATCAAAGGATCTTCGGATCCGGTGGCGCGGACGAAAATCTGGCTGGTGTCAGGGGATCCTGCGATCACACCTTCGCCGGCATCACCACCAACGCGGATTTGTTCGAGCGATTCGAGGATCAATCCGCCCTCGGCCTCTTTTTCGTGATGACAGGCCAAGCAATTCCGTTTTAGAATCGGCAGGATCTCGGTTGCAAAATCGACTGGGTCTTCTCGTTGGATTTCGCTGACCGGAAGTGGCAGGTCAATGGCGAAGGCGGTCGGAAGGGCCAGGATGGCGGCGGAAATCAATGTCAGGAAACGCGTCATGGTTCGATGACTCGAAGGGTCACATTGGAGGTAGGGAGATAGACGGTTAACTCGCGGTCAGCTGCGAGCGGCTTGGCGGCTTCGATGGCCTTGTCTGCGGCGACGATCGCGGCTTTGATCGCTTCCAGATTTTCTTTCTGGGTTGGATCTTCCTGCAGTTTTTGAAGCGAATCTCGGTAGGCCTGCGCACGCTGCAGCGACTGCGGGTTGGGCTTAACCTTGATTTTACTTTCCGCTTGCAGCCACAGCGAATAAGTTCCTGGAGGAGTCTTGCCTGTTTTTATCGCGAAGCTGCCTTCGGATTTGTCAGCTGCGATGGTTAAATCGGCTCCGCTGGCACCCGGGGGGAAGTCACGGGCTCTCAGAACGACGTTTGTTTTGCCTCCCTCCCGTCTCGTTATTTTGACTGGCAGCGAGATCGCTTCGCCTTTTTTTACCTCGACGACTTTGTTGTCGCCGACCGTGATCGTCAGTGGTGACAGGTCACGATCTGATACCGCGACGAAGAGTTGTTGCATCAAGCGTGTTCGAATGTAGTCTCTTCCCGCACCCTTTCCCCAAGCGATCGTCGCGGGCACCGCGGTTTGCTCCAGCGTGCCGTCTTCGTTGGTTCCCACCACTCGGATCTCTTGCCGGCTATTCGCCGCGTCCTCGGTCGCCGTCAGAACAATCTGAGTTTGAGTTTGATTCGCCGCGATAAACGTTTCGGTGGCCTGAATGCCTGCTGGCAGATTCTCGACATTGATCCGAATGGAGCCGGTCCAGCCATCGCGGCGAAGCGCCATCACTCGTATCACTTCAGACCCGCCTCGGAACAGCTTGCTGCCAAATGGTTGGGAGTTGTTGATGTCCTTGTTGGGGTAAAGTCGAAAAGCAACGAGGTCAAAACCAGGTGCAGCAGGTCGGACATTGACGCGAAATATTTGCCGATCTCGTAGCGAACGTCCCACATCCAAATCACGAACGACCAATTGGTAGTCCGCAGTTACTGGGACTTTCAATAGGCCGACTGGATCCTTGGTGGTCCATTGAACGGCTCCGTCGCTCAGTGTTTGGCTATCGTCCACATTCAAGACCGTATGCAGTTTTGGAGCGGCTGATTCAATTGGTTCGATGCGTTGCACAATCAAGCGAGCATCCGTCGGTTCCCCTAGTCGGTGTGAGGCAATGTCGAACGCTAGTGTCTGATCTTGTGCCGCGGCGAAACGAAAGACCGTGTCGCTGTGGTCATCGGGAAAGAATCGAGTGGCGGTTGCTGGGATTTCCAGTGACTGGGGTTGATCGATAGTTGCTGGTGTTGTGTTGGTGGGGTCCCAGACGAAATTACTTGGTAACGTCGCTGCACGGGTCAACCAGTGAAGACGGGCGTCAGGGCGGACAGGAATCATGTCGACCGCTGAGGCGAGCGGTTGCACAACAATCTGGTAGGGATACTCATCACCGCCGCGGAAGGTGAAGTCGTGGATCGCGATTTGATAGTTGCCCTCCAGTTCGGCTTCGAATTCGAGCACCGGGTCGACGTCGTCTGCACCGCGGGCCAAGGCGATTTGCCGTCCGGAAGGGTCGTAGACGATGACCTGGCCGATCATTCGAGAATCAATTTGATGGGCGAGCAGTTCGACGCGATACGAAACCGACTTTTCAGCCGGGAATTGAAAGTAATCGATCTCGGCAGTCGTCGCTTTTGCCTGCGTCAGGGTACTTGGTTTGAGTGAGGTTGCGGCGTCGGTCGCGTGGCTTACGCTTGTTGCCGTATCGAACGGCAAGGTGGTGACAATCAAGGCGCGTGGGTTGGACAAGCCACCGCGTCCTGCGACTCTGAGTGCATAGCGTCCGGCCGGAACATCCTTGGCAACAGTAATGATGAAATTGCCGTAATCGGGTCGCCGCTGCTCTGAGAATGGCAGCGGATCGAGCGACCCTAGTTCCGCGGTGATGCCAGGATGCGAAAACACCAGCGAATCGAGTTCCTCCAGGTTGCTGCCCGAGGTTGCACGCACCGGGAAGGAGGTTCCGGATTGCCCTCCCGCTCGGGACAAACTGCGTAATTCACAGGCCAGAAACTGAGCCCGTGTCGATTGGCTAAGTGCGGTGAGCACCAAGGCAAGCACGAGGGTCAGTCGGGCCGCGATGACTTTAGTTGGCCAGCGGAAGCAAGATGGATCTAGGAAGCTACTCAATGGTTGAACAAAAATTCTTTGGAGTTGATCAAAGACCAAACCACGTCTTCATAGGCTTCGCGGGCATTTTCCCTTCCGGCCAAATAAGCCAGTGTTGCCTTGAGTTCTCCGTCCTTGGGGTGACGTCCGAGTGCGATCCGATACAACTCGTTGATCTTCTGTTGATCCGACCGCTCCTTGTCCGCCGCCAACGTGGCAGCACGACCAGAGTCGGATGAAAGTTTGCCCTGGATCTCTTCTGAATTCAGTAGATGCAGATTCTGGGCGAGGCTTGGTTCCTGAGAACGTTCGCATTCGCATGCGGTCGTCCCGCCGGGGCGACCAAACACACTCAGGAAGTAGGAGCCAAATCCTGTGTCGGGTAGTGCCACCGCGCGAACTCCTGGTGGCATCCCCGTAAAACGTGTTTTGCTTTGGGTGACGTTGTCAATCGCGTCCAGCAAGACTTCGGCCTGCAAGCGTTTGGGGTAAAAGCGAGAGTAACTGCGGCGATCCCCCAGGTTGTCATCCACCGCTTCGCTGTCGAATTGGTATGACCATGAATTGACGATGGTGCGAATCAGGTCTTTGGAGTCATAGCCGGAATCGACCAAGTGTTGCGATAGCCCGTTCATCAAGGCAGGATTTGATGGTGGGTTGGTCACGCGCAAGTCGTCTTCTGGTTCGACCAGGCCGCGTCCCATGAAATGCTTCCAGTAACGATTCACCAGCGACGGGGCGAAAAACCGATTTTCGGGAGCGGTCATCCAGTTTGCCAAGTGCACTCTGGGGTCATCCTCGGAGGGAATCGCCAGGGATTCCGCATCGAGCCCCGCCGGTGCGAGTGCTTGGCCCGTTTTGGGGTGCTTTGCAGAAACACCTCCGAATCGTGCGAAGAAAGCCGGTTCGGCGGGGTCCGAAAATTTCTTCGTGGAGACGGTTGAAAAGAAGGCAGCCATTTGCGTGTAGTCAGCACGGCTCCACTTCTCATAGGGGTGATGGTGACAACGTGCACACTGAATCCGTTGTCCCAGGAACAACTGTGCGGCATCTTCGATTCGTTGATTGATGTCGGGAACCTGTTGGAACCAGACCACTGGTGGATGGCTGGCGACACTGCCCGAGGCGGCAACGATTTCGCGAACGAATTGGTCATAGGGTTTGTTCGCAGCCAAACTCTCACGAATCCACTGGTAGAACGCCATGTTCGCGAATCTTAATTCGCCACCGGTACGACGGTTGCGGAGAATGGTGTTCCATTTGCCGGCGAAGAATTCTGCGTAATCATTGCTGTCCAGTAAGCGATCGACCAATTGGCTTCGCTTCTCGGGGGACGTGTCGGTTTCAAAGGCTGTCACTTCAGCTAACGTCGGCATCCTTCCGGCAATGTCGAGTGTGACCCGTCTCAGGAAAGTGGCATCATCGCAAACGTTGGATGGCGGAATCCCGAGCGATTGCAGTTTCTCAAAGACATAACGGTCAACCACGTTTTTTGGTTCAGGAAATGCATCCTCTGACATCGGTAAATCAGTCATTGGAATATCGGCCCGAAAAACCGTCACGTGACCTTGGTATCTCGCCATCACCGCGACATCTCCAGCCAAATCGTTCAGTTCCACGAGCCCGGTTTCGGTGACGTCGGCCATTTCGGTGTCGTTTGATTCAAAGACAGCGGCTCGTGTGACGTCTTCCACCGAGCCATCGGAGTAGTGGGCAACCACCGTGAGTTGTTGGCCCAGGCCTGCTTGAAGTCGACGGTGATCGGGTGTGACATTAATCGAGACGACCTGCGGTTCGTCGGCATTTCCGAAAGGCATGCCTTGTGAAATCCAGCGACTCAGCAGACGGTACTCGTGGCTGTCGCGGGTCGTCCGCTGGCCGCCGCCGTGTGGAGACTGGTTGATCGTTTTCATCAGCAGCAGACTTTGGTCGGGGGCTGCGGGTGAAACTCGCCGGCTTCGTGATTCACGAACAAGTCTTTCGTAGTCCTCGTTTGGCTCGAATCCGAGTAACGAAAGTTTGAAGCCGTTCTGGCCAGATGCTTTGCCATGGCAACCACCGCCGTTGCAGCCCAGCTTGGTGAAAATCGGCACGATTTTTCCGGCAAAACTGATGGGAGCTTCGTGCCCCATGTTTGTCACGGTAATGCTGGTGGATGCTGACAGCTCGCTGTCAATTTTTGCGGTGACGGTGGTTTCCCCATCTGATAACGGTTTGACGAGGCCATTCGGACCGACTTCGATGATGCCACTCGGCTCGAACGACCATGTGACTTGGCGGGTGAGGTCGTGAAGTTGACCATTGGCCGCCTGGCCGGTCAGTAGCAGCTGGAGTCGTGCATCTCGGCCACGCAATTCGTGAACTTGATCAGCGCCTTCCAGTTGCAGGCTTACCCATCGAATTGTCTCGGACGATTTGGGTGTCGCCGCCGAGGCGGGGGCGTTAAGCCAGCTGGTTGCAAGCACGAAAACACCGATCGCCAACACAGCGATTCGCGAGATTATCACAGCGATCCGAGACATTGTCACAGCTTTCACTAGATCAACTCAGCAATGGGGTCGTGATCAACCAAATATTGGGGACGTCCGGTGGGATCCACCATCGTCGCCGAAGAGGTGTCGATACCAAGATTGTGATAGACCGTTGCGACCACCTCTTGCATGTGCACCGGTCTCTCGGCGGGCTCTTCGCCCAACCGATTGGTCGCGCCGATTGCTTGGCCGGTTCGCATGCCGCCGCCGGCTAGATAAGCACAGCTTACTCGCGTCCAGTGATCTCGGCCCGCTTTGCTGTTGATCTTCGGTGTTCGACCAAACTCACCCCACACGGCAATGGTGACATCATCCAGCATGCCCCGCTCATCGAGGTCATTGATCAATGCGCTCAAGCATTGATCCAGCTTGCTGCCATGGTCACGCACCAAGTCGAAGTTTTGCGAGTGGCTATCCCACCGTCCAAAACTCAGGCTGACGACTCGTGCACCAGCCTCGACTAGGCGTCTTGCCATCAGCAATTGATCATTGCAGGTCGGCGCACCGTCGTATTGGTAGTTGTAGGGTTTTCCGTCACCGTACTGTTCGATGATTTTTGGATCTTCTTTCGATAGATCCAATGCGTCGATCAGTTTGCTGCTGGTCAGTACATCGAGGGCTCGTTGCCCAAAGGCATCCATCCCCTCCATCGCACCGGTGATGTCGATGTCGCGTCGCATGGAATCAATTTGGTTCAGCAGTTGGCGACGGTCCGCCAACCGGTCGAGCGTGATTCCATTTAGTGTCATATTCTGCATGCCGGGGCCATCCGGCTTGAACGGGGAGTAAGCAGAACCCAGAAATCCAGATCTTCCTGAGTCGCTCCATGGCACATGCTTGGTCGGCTTTGCCAAGCCGATGTTGGGTGGTACCGACGGATCGACTGGTCCATACAGTTTGGCGACCGCTGAACCCATCGACGGGCGACCGCCAACATTTTTTAGTTCGTTGGGATGCCAGCCGCTCAAGCACATGTAGGCGTCATGGCCGCCGCTGCATCCGACCACGCTACGAATCAAAGCGGCCTTGTCCATCAGGCCTGCAAGTTTTGGGAAAACCTCGCAAATCTCAATGCCGGGAACATTCGTTTTGATTGGTTGGAATTCGCCTCGGATTTCACTCGGCGCTTCGGTTTTGATCTCCCACATGTCCTGATGGGGTGGGCCGCCAGCCAGAAAAATGTTGATGACGGCTTTGTGGGAATTGGACTGCCCGGCCGCCGCTTCGGCCCGATATAAATCGGCCAAGGTCAACCCGGCGGTGCCGAATGATAGACCGCCAACCTTCAAGAAGCCTCGTCGCGAGACTCCGTCACAATAGCGGCTCTTTGGGCCAAGGATCGAAAGCATGATCAGGCACCGAATTTTGAGGATGGGTGGGGATCCAGGCTCGGTTGCTGGATTGTCAGGCGGGTAGTTTTTCAACTAACCCCCTTATAGTAACTTAAATTGCGGACAAGGATCAACGCAGGCCTCTCTGCCCGGCAATGGCATCGGGGAATCGCCGTTGGGTGCGGTAGAAAAGGTAAATTAGGCGGGATTTTGGCGTTGAATCCCTCACGGCAACGAAATCGTCGGGGAGCTGCGGTGCGGAATCAGAGCATGTTTGAGTCGGTCGAGCAGCTAGACGAATTCATCACTCGGCCCTCGTCTGCCGTTGTCGATTCGGTCGGTGGGCTGCCGGGTGATTTCACCGTCTTAGGTGCCGGGGGCAAAATGGGCTTTCATTTGTGCCGCATGTTGCAACTTGCGATTCAGCAATCGGGCTATGATGCGAGAGTGCATGCAGTCTCCCGTTTTTCGTCCGCCACGTCGAGCGAATTGATGCGACAGCACGGCATCGAAACTCACGCGGTCGATCTGAGTGATCGCGTGGCGTTGTCTCGTTTGCCGGTCACCGCAAACGTCTTTTTTCTGGCGGGGGTAAAGTTTGGTACCGCGAATGATCCAGAATTGTTGCATCAAATGAATGTTGAGATGCCGGCAATGGTTGCTCAGCATTTCGCGGAGTCGCGAATCACGGCTTTGTCGACCGGTTGTGTCTATTCATTCTCAACGCCGGACTCAGGAGGTTCGCGGGAAGAAGACGATCTAAATCCACCTGGTGAATACGCGCGATCTTGCCTTGGTCGAGAGCGTTCCTTTATCGCGGGGTCACAGCAGTACGGTACGCCTCTGTCACTCGTGCGTTTGAACTATTCCATTGATTTGCGTTACGGCGTGCTGGTTGATATCGCAGAGCAAGTGCTGCGAAAGCAGGCGGTGAATGTGGACGCGGGGTTTGTCAATGTGATTTGGCAGGGTGATGCGATTTCGCAAATTATCCGGTGTCTGCCGCTCGCGAACCGCTCGCCAACGGTGATGAATGTGACTGGATCAGAAATACTTTCGGTACGTGAAGTTGCGGATCAGTTTGGTCAGCGGTTTGGCTGCCCGGTGAAGTTCGTCGGTAGTGAAGCGGCAAATTGCTGGTTGAGCAGTAGTGCGAAAGCACGGGCGTTATTCGGCGAGCCTTCGGTCTGCGTCGAACAGATGATTGATTGGATCGCTGATTGGTTAAGCCGTGGTGGTGTGACCCTCGGCAAGCCGACGCATTTTCAAAATCGCAACGGGAGCTACTAATCAAAGGCTCGCTCCCCTGCTCTGCGAAGTCAGCAGAAGTGCCTCTGCGTTGGCCTGCAGGTCGACGGCATCAGTGTTGAATCGCTGTCCAGCCACTCGTCAAGCAGGCAAGTAGTTACACGGACATGCAGGCAAACGGTTCGCACGTGTTCGACAGTCGGAGATCCGCTTTACTTCTGCACTGTTACATAGATGGGGTTGCTGACGACAACCGGTGGTCGTCGCCCGTAGGTTTCTCCCATCACTCTGCCAAGTTCCAGTTTCTCACCGATGGCGGCGACGATGATGAAACTGTTGGGTGGAAGTTTTACTGGTAGTTCTTGATTGAATTTTACAACGCCATCCCGAAAACTATCCGGATGGGAAGCTCTTGTGCGGGAGAGTTCGGGGACGATTTGGCCGTTGACGAAGACCTCTACCCGATTCACGTCTAACCAGTTCGCGCACTGGACTTTTACTTGCAACGAACCTTGGTCGCTGCGAACACTGACCGAGTCACCAATGTTGGCAGGCTGTTCCAAGTCGTCATGTTGGAAAGCAACGGTCATGAATGGTCCCGTCGACATGATGATCTCGCCTTTTTCCAGCCGCTTGATCATTTCCTCTGTTTTGATTTGCTGAGGGTTGTCGGTGCTGCAACGCAGCCAGTTTCTGAGCCACCCACTGCCATTGTGGTTGTAGTGGGCATCGGTGTTGACGATGCCAGGGATTCTTTCGCCGCTTGCGATCAGTTCCATCCAAGCTTTCATGCGAGTCCGCCCAGGATTGTCCATCGCAGCGATTTGCGAGTCGGTCAAGAAGATGTCTTCGGGTGGATGGACTTCGATAATGTCCATGTAATTGAGCATCTTGGCGAAACCGCCATCATCGGTCCCATCCAAATCGCGATCAAACAGCATTTGTTTCAAATTGGGGTGGTTGCTTTGGACAACTTTGTCGGCGTTGTCGTCCCACATTGCCAATCGTGCGATCTGTTCAACGGGATTACTGCTTGTGCGTGGTCCACCGCCATCTTGGGCGAACGGATTGAGCTTTAGCGGAAAGGCATTCTGGTGATTGATGGGTAACGGTGATCCTGTTAATTCCATGCCGTTGCATGTCGCCATGAACGCGGACGCTTTGAGAATCTCGAGCTGGTCATCATAAGATTCAATCCGTTGGTGCTCGGTGCAGGGCGCGAATTCAATGTGTTCACAAATCAGATTCTCGACGCGTCCAAGTTGATCAGACGTGTTGTCGCCCGAAGGACTGCTGTGGCTATGCAACTCGGCACTGATCCAACCGGTGGTGTCGATGACGCGTTTGAGTACGGCAGTGAGTTTTTTCTCACCACCTTTTTCAATTTTGACTCGTTCAAAAACGGCATCGTATTCAGGGCCGCGGCTGATCAGAATGTCGTAAGTCCCGGGCGGAATCGCCCGCACGAATTGGCCGTTGGCGTGGTAGACACAATTTCCGACCGAGCCACTTTGGCTGTCCAGGCCGAAGTTCGGGGTCTTTGTTTGCTTGGAATTGACGTTCGCGCCATAAAAACTGACTTTGCAGGGAATGGCATTGCCTTGATCGTCGCGGATGTCCGCCACGACGACCGATGCTGGACCAAGGGTCAGAGTATGGGTTTTCGGCAAATTGGTCACCGAGATGGTTTGTTCAATCGGTTCATGGCCAATCGCTTCGGCACGCACCGTGTAGTCGCCTGATGGGAGATGCAAAATTGATTTGCCGTCGTCCGCAGATCGCCATGTGGCGGGCAGTTTGATCGCTCCCGTTTCACCAGCAGTCACGCTAAGTTTGATTCGAGGTTGGACCCCGATGGCGTTTTTGACCTGGAAGGTCTGCGCGGTCCCATTCTGGGTAATCCCCCAGAGATCGAGCGATGAGTTGGCCGGGTAGACCTTTGTGGTCCACCGGGCTGTGTCATCGGATTGCGAAATCTTCAACGCGTCGCGTTGGATCTGACGCATGCGATCATTGGTCCATTTTGCATTTGCCGATTTTGCGTTCGCTGATGGCGAGGTGATTTCAAAGCCATACGTTTGTCGAAAATGTTCATCTTCACAGAACGCGATTTTAGAATCGGCGAATGTCGCAAAGCGAAAGGTGCGGTCGGCACGGACTCCATCGGTTGCCTTCGCGTCAGCAGCGGCAGGTCCCTTGATTGTGGTGATCACCGTGATGAATGGCTCTCCATCACGGAGCTGATATTCGATCGTTGCGGTGCTTTGGTTGTCAGCAACGGAGCGAGATGATTGGCATCGCCAAAACACTCCACCACCATCGAGCTGCCCTTGTTCCACCAACTGGTTGTCAAAAAATTGGTAGCGACCTGCCGTTGGATAAAAACAGCTCAGTTGGTCGGACTGAATGTCGGCACGAGACAAGTCGATCAGGCAGCCGCCCACACCGCGGGTGGTCATGTTCGCATCACGAAACTTTCCAGGACGGGCGATGACGGCGACCAATTGGTCATTTCGCATGACAAAATCACCATCGATCCAATCTGTTTCTTTTCCCGTCAAAGGAAATCGATTTTGGGGGCCGATCTCGTCGAGCGTGGCGGCAGGCAGCGGCAGCATTGCCAAACCGGGTGCGAGTAAAGCGGCGATGGCGGCAAGGTGACGAAGGTAGCAGGGCATTTCGAGACTCCAGATGACAACGGCGGATCGCCAATATCGTAGCTCGACAATCGCGGTTTTGCAGGCAGCCCAGCAGCCGAGTGAATCGAGACCTGTCGCAACCTTCCCCGGTTGGCTCGATTTTGCAGTGAGCCATCGTTTACCTGCCGGCCACAGCGAACGCCGATTCGCACCGCAAGCCACCACTGTTACAGTGTGGCTTTGAAACTCCCTCCCCAATCGATGGTTTGTCATGTCCAACGAGTCCGATCCGTTTTTTGAGCCCTATGATCGCGATGAGATTGCTTACGGATCTGTGCCCTCCTCGGGTTTGCAAGCCTACTTGGATCAAGTGCCGGGTTTGGACGGGGCCAAGGCGCTGGACCTGGGTGCCGGAGCTGGTCGAGATACGTTGGCGTTGGCTCGGGCTGGCTACGATGTGACGTCGGTTGATCTGAGTGAACGGGGATTGCAGCGGGTCGCCGAGCGTGCTGAGCAGGCTGGTCTGGGCACTCATGTTGGGACCCGTGTCTGCGACGTCCGTGAATTCGACTTTGCCCCCCAAAACTACGACGCCATTGTTGCGACCACCGTTCTCGACCACATTCCGACCGAGGATGCGGAGAAGGTCTGGAAAAGAATCGTTTCGGCTTTGAGCCCCGGTGGCTTTTTATTCATTGAAGTTCACACCACCGAAGATCCTGGCAGCAATCAAATGCCGGGACTCGAGAGTGACGCGCCGGTAAGTGAAACCGCCGGGCAGGTGATCAATTATTTTGCTCCCCAGCGGCTTGTTCGCTTGGCCCTGCAAGCCAACCTTCGCGTCCTTCGATACGAGGAGCGGTTGGAGTGGGATTACACGCACGGGGCGGAGCACCTTCACGGAAAAGCAATTTTATTGGCGGTACACGACGGTCATTACCCGGAGTGGTACGGTCAACCAGCGGCATTTCCCCGCCGCGAAGCTTGAGATTGCCCGCCGCGAAGCGTGGGCTGTAGTGATTGCTGTCTGGCTTCGCGGGATTCTTCTTGGGGGCTCGTCCCGGTTGCCAACGCGATTTGACACCCGGGTCAAGCTTCCACGACTTTTGTTCCGGCAATCAGGTCATGAAGACAGCGCCGTTCGCTCGTGAAAATCGCCAACGTGTCGATTAATACGATGAAGTTGCCTAGGAAGGGAATTATCGTCACGATCCAAAGGGGCAGGTATCGCAAGCCGATCAGCTTTGCGAAAGGAACCGTTTCCCCACTCGTGTAATCTACGATGCGGATGCCGACCAGCATTTTGCCGATGGTTTGGCCGCGAGTGGCCAACAAGTAACCTTGTAGAGCTAGGAAGATTGCAAAGCCCGACAGTGTCATCAGGGTTGTTTCCATCGCAGTCAACTCCGCCCGGAGTGCGCGATTGAAAAAGCCCGTGAAATAAAGCATCGGAAAGGTGATCAGCGAGCTGATGATCCCGTCAACGACGACGGCTCCCAAGCGGGTGAGTCGGCTTGCGAGCCGTGGGTCTACCGGCATCCCTTGATGGCTTTGGGTCGTGGGAACTTGGTATGGGTTGACCGCGTTCTCGAATGGGTCAGACTCGAGCGAGCCGGGCTGATTGTGAGGGTTGTTCATGACGGACCAGTCGGTAATCGCGTGCGAACGCTTTGATGGGAAGAACGTACAAATGAACCACCGGTCATCAGCCGTAGGGCCGAGTGCTAATGACGCCTTCGGTCGGACTGCTAGCGGTTCCGTACAGACGTTTGGGAATCCGGCCTGCTTGAAAAGCATTTCGGCCCGCGATTGCCGCATGTCGCATTGCCATTGCCATCCGCATCGGGTCGCGGGCGTGGGCGATCGCCGTATTCAATAAGACACCATCGGCACCGAGTTCGAATGCTTCGCTGACGTCGCTCGCAGTGCCAACCCCGGCATCCACGATGACTGGATATTCAGGATCATCTTCTTTCAGGTACTCGAGGATGATTCGTAAATTGTTCGTGTTGAGAAGTCCTTGGCCACTGCCGATGGGGCTACCGGCCGGCATCACACTCGCGGCACCTGCTGCTTTTAATCGCTTGGCGGTGACGGGACAATCGTTGGTGTAGCACAGGACCTTAAAGCCCTCTTTCGTTAGTTCCTCGCAGGCGGCGATGGTTTCGATCGGGTCGGGAAGTAGTGTGCGGCTGTCCCCTAGTACTTCCAGTTTGACCCAGTCAGCACCCGGATTTCCTAAAGCTGAAAGGATTTCGCGCCCGAGTTTTGCAGCCCGCACGGCGTCGGCGGCTGTGTAACAGCCAGCTGTATTAGGCAACAGCGTATAACGATCCAAGTCAATGAAATCGAGTATGTTCTGCCCGCTGCGATCGTACAATCGTTCACGACGGACTGCGACGGTGACACAGTCGGAACCCGATGCATCGAGTGAGTCACGCATCTGTTCCATCGTGTCGTAGCGACCGGTGCCTACGATCAATCGACTTTGCAATACGTGTCCACCAACGGTCAAAACCGCATCGTCGTGTGATTCGGATCGCGCGGTCGATTCGGTTGCTGCCATGTTGTGGAAACCCAGTGAATTAGCCGCCGCCAACGAGAGTCACAACTTCCACCTCATCGCCACGGTGGACGATATGAGTGGTGTAACGTTCGCGTGGGACGACTTCGGCGTTGATTTCGACCGCCAAATAATTTGGCGGCACATCGACGGTGTCAAGCATTTGCTCCACCGTCATCTCGGATTCGATTTCAACAGCTTGGCCGTTGACGGAAATCTCAATCATTTTAACCGTTTGATTCGGTTCGGGCTCAATCGTTGTCTTCATCAAACGCGGCATCGAAAGCGCGTGTGCTCGGTGAGAAGTCCAGCTTTTTGGTGAACTCGCAGGCCTCTTTGGCACCGAAAGCCCGGTCCATTCCGCTGTCTTCCCACTCAATCGACAAAGGCCCATCGTACCCGATATCGTTCAGTGCACGGATGATTTCTTCGAAGTTGACGCCACCTCGGCCGGGGCTGCGAAAGTCCCATCCGCGTCGCGCATCACCGAAGTTCAAGTGGCTGCAATTGATGCCGCTCTTGCCGTCCAAGGTCACGATGGCATCTTTCACATGCACGTGGTAGATGCGATCCGGAAAGCTGCGAATGAATTGAACTGGGTCGATGCCCTGCCAAATCAAGTGGCTGGGATCGAAGTTGAATCCGAACTCGGCGCGATGGTCCAAGGCTTCCAGAGTTCGTTGGGCGGTGTGAATATCGAATGCGATTTCGGTGGGATGAACTTCCAACGCGAACTTGACACCGCACTCGCCATAGACATCCATGATTGGATTGAATCGCTCGGCCAGCAGGTCGAATCCAGCATCGATCATGCTGGGCGAAACTGGTGGAAAAGAGTACAGCAGGTGCCAGATACTGCTGCCGGTGAAGCCGTTGACGACATCAACCCCGAACTTCTGGGCGGCTCGAGCCGTGTTCTTCAGTTCCTCGATAGCCCGCTCGTTGACGCCAGCGGGATCGCCGTCACCCCAAACATACTCAGGCAAGATTGCCTGGTGTCGCTCGTCGATGTTGTCCAGGACTGCTTGTCCGACCAGGTGAGCGCTGATTGCGTGACATTCCAGGCCGACATCGTTCAGCAGGGCTCGCCGACGATCGCAGTAATCGTCTTCGGCCAACGCTTTATCGACCTCGAAATGGTCGCCCCAGCACGCCAACTCAATGCCGTCATATCCAAATTCAGCGGTCATGCGGGCCATCTCGTCGATGGGCAGGTCGGCCCATTGGCCGGTGAAGAGCGTGACGGGGCGAGCCATGAATATCTCCAAAAGGGAACCAGTTGTGCGAAATCATCGGGGTTCAGGCCAGACATTTTGCGCCAGCGAGGCTCGGATCCGCAACAACCCGAGCCCCGATGGCAGGGACTCGGAGCTGAAAGCGAGCTCCAGTTAGTTACCCAATCGGAAAACTTCGCCGATATTCTTGCCCCCGCGCTCTGGTGCCAGGCTCCTGCACCCTCGTTCCAGGCTTCCGCACCCTCGTTCCAGGCTCCTGCACCCTCATTCCAGGCTCCCGCACCTTTGTTCCAGGCTTCTGCACCCTCGTGCCAAGCTCCCCTGCACCGAGTCGTGCTACGAGATCGGATTTATGCGGGGTGCTTCGCTGGTTCGGATCAGCGAAATACCAGAGTTTTTGTTCAGCGAAATCAAAATCTGCGATTTCCTGATTGCTGTTTCCTTGCCCTCGACGCAATTCCCGGATTTACAGCGAGGCGTTTGGGCGGCAGGAATGCTTGGAGACGTTCGATCTCGCTGGATGGGGGGGCGGTGGCATGAGTGCGATAACGGTTGCAATGCGGCGGCTAGAGGGTGCGATTGGTGAGAGGCGGGGTGCCAGGCCTGTTCGCCCAGTCGCCGCGGGGTGTCGAATCGCCGCAGGGTGTTGAATCGCCGCAGGGCTAGGGAATCGCCGCAAGATTTGGGCCGAGGCGGTTTTTACAGCTTGATCGGTGAAAATATCGACCCACCCGTGTCCTCGCAGGCGTCGACAAATATCCTAGGGACAGTTGGCAGCACGAAAGCACAGGCGGCTGACTGAATTCGAATCCAAGATTCGCCGGAAAATAGATTGATCTGTGTTTGGCTCCGCGATGACGTCGGGGTCACTAATTGCCTATTGGGAGAGGTTATTTATGCGTTGGTTCATCCCGCTGATCGCCCTGGTTTTAGTCAACGTCACACCACCTGCAGCCTACAGCCAATCTGAGTTGGTTCAGCAAAAAATCGATCGATCGGTTCAGCGAGGGATCGAATTTCTGCGGACGCGTGGGCAGGCTGATAATGGAGCCTTCAGTCCCGAGACAGGCGCCGCGGTAACAGCAATTTGTGTGCGAGCGATTTTGGAGCATCGTCCAGCGGCGGTGAACGATCCCGTTGTCAAGAAAGCGTTGAAGTTCATCGAATCCAAATTTCAAGGTGACGGTGGGATCTATGCGACCGGCTCGCGTTACCGCAACTATGAAACTTCGATTTCCGTTGGTGCATTAGTCAAAGCGAATCAGGAGGGTCGTTACGACAGTGCGTTGGATCGTGCTGAAGTCTTCTTGAAAGAGATCCAGTGGGACGAGGGCGAGGGAATTGAATCGACCGATACAGCTTACGGTGGGGCCGGTTACGGTAAGCATGAGCGGCCGGACCTTTCAAACACTTCGTTTTTGATCGAAGCACTCAAGGAACTCGGCAACGAGCAAGACGATGCCGCGATTCAAAAAGCGCTTCAGTTTGTTGTCCGAACCCAAAACTTGGCGGGCCAAGGGAATGACACCCCGAATGCGCCTGACAAAATCAAGGGCGAGCAGGAGACGGGGGATGGTGGCTTCTATTACACCCCTGCCGCGGGTGGTCAGAGTCAGGCCGGTGAGTCCGCTGACGGAGGTTTGCGGAGTTACGGTTCGATGACGTATGCCGGGCTGAAAAGCATGATCTACGCTGGATTGACTGCCGATGACCCGCGTGTGGTTGCCGCGATGACATTCATTCGTAACCACTATTCGCTAGAAGACAATCCGGGCATGGGGAAGGCAGGATTGTTTTACTATTACCAAACGTTCGCCAAGGCATTGGATGCTGCCGACGTGGAAATTCTCGATGACGCCGAGGGCAAGCCGCACGCCTGGAGAGATGAGTTGGCGAATCACTTGATCGGGTTGCAGCAGAAGGATGGATCCTGGGTAAACGATGGCAGCGACCGCTGGATGGAAGGTGATCGACAACTAGTTACCGCGTACGCCTTATTGGCATTGGCCCATTGTCGCGAATGAGCGACTGGTGGAGATCGCGATTCGCGAACCACAACGCCAAGCAGAAACTTGGTAGGATGATGCCAAAGAAATTCTGGTGAGTCCTCCGTTCGGGAATGAGGTTATGTGCCGAAGCTTGCTTACGATGGGAATGGCATTGATTGCGGCAGTAATGTCCGGTGATGTCCGAGGCGAAGAAGAGTCCGGTAGTACCGACGCCGCTGCGGTTTGGGTCACTTCAATTGCCCAGATCGGTTCGTCAGATCAGTTCGCTGCTGCGAGTGCCGATGGTTTGCTGCTTCGCGAGGCGACGGTCTACTCGTTTCCCGCGAATGATCCGCAGTCATTGGAACCGCTTTATAAGCATCCCGCTGCCGTTTGGTGCGTCGTGTCGACTCGCGACGGCAGCAAGCTCGCGAGTGTTGATTATCGCGGCAACTTGGTCGTTTTTGATCCGGCCAGCGGCGAAGCCAAAATGCACGACAAAGCATTCGAGCGATGGTGCCAGAGTTTGCGAGTCTCGCCCGATGATCAATCGTTAATCGCCGGTAATGAAGCCGGCAAAATTATGGTTTGGGATCTGCCCGCGGGGAAAGTTTCTAAGTCTGTTGAATTGGACGGGCATGCGGTTACCGGTCTCGCTTTTTCACCCGATGGATCACAGTTAGCGGCAGCGGACGGCGGCGGTCACATTCATCTTCTTAAGTGGCCCGAGTTGGAATCGCTTGGAAAGATTGAGGTCAGCGAGCAAACGACGTGGAGCGTCGCGTATGTCGATGGTGGCAAGCATCTGTTGGTAGGCAGCAGCGATCGACATATTTATCGGGTCGAAGCAAAGCCGGATGCGAAAGCCGAGAGCGTTGCTAAGGGAACCGATTGGATCACCCAATTAGCCGTTTCGCCCAGTGGACAAGTAGCAGCAGGTGAGGTCGGAGGTCGACTTCATTTTCCAACTACCGGCGGTGCCGATTCGATGGATGCCAGCAGTGGCGTATGGACTTTGTGTTGGAACGGTGATTCCCAGCTGTTTGCCGGGACGCGAAAAGACGGCATCGTCACCGCTGGTCGATCGTGGAAATGGACCGAGCCAGCCGCTGAAAAACCAGCTGAGGAAAAGCCAGCTGAGGAAAAACCCGCTGCTGAAAAACCCGCTGCTGAAAAACCCGCTGCTGAAAAACCCGCTGCTGAAAAACCCGCTGCTGAAAAACCCGCTGCTGAAAAGCCAGCTGAGGAAAAGCCAGCTGAGGAAAAACCCGCTGCGGAAAAACCCGCCGCGGAGGCAGCTGAGAAGAAAAGTGAATGAGTGACGCCGCGGATGCTGCCGATCCGCCCGCTTCGAGCGAGCGTGGATCGTCCCTCGAATATGTCGTACGGTTTGGCGCGATGCGGATGCTTGGTGTCATGCATTCCAATCATCGTTATCGCTACAGCGATGAGGTGGTCGTTCGTTCGAGCCGTGGAACCGAAATCGGGACCGTCTTGTGCGAGGCGACTTCGGCTTCACTCGATGCGATTACCGAACCGGTGGCAGGACGGATCATTCGCCTGTTGGGAAAGGACGACCGAGCACAACTCCAGCACATCGAATCGCAACTCGGCATTGATTTGAAAATTTGCCAGAGATGTGTTGATACCTTGCGGCTGCCAATGGAATTGGTTGATGTGGAACGAGTGTTGGGCGGCGAGCGGATGGTGGTCTACTTTCTCGCTGATGGCCGAGTCGATTTTCGCCAACTTGTACGGGATTTGGCCAAGCAATTCCAAACGCGGATTGAAATGCGGCAGATTGGTGTAAGGGACGAGGCCAAGCTGCTCGCGGATTACGGAGATTGCGGCCAGCCGATTTGTTGTGCCTCGTTTCTGAGTAAGATGCCTCCGGTGTCAATGAAGATGGCCAAGTTACAAAAGGCGACGCTCGATCCATCCAAGATATCGGGGCGTTGCGGCCGATTGAAATGCTGCTTACGTTACGAATTCGAGACCTACGAGGCGTTGGCCGAGGAAATGCCGGTTCCCGGAAGCTTGGTGATGACCCGCGAGGGCAGCGTCACGGTGATGGCTCAAGATATTTTGTCCCAACAACTTGTGGTCAAAACGGATGATGGCCGACGGATTATGATTGCCAGTGATCAGGTGGTCAGTGTGATCCGTGCTGGCGAGACACCACGACGGAAGAGTGGCCGTAAACAATCCGGCGGAAAGTCGGACTCCGAATCCTGAATCGAATGCCCCGAGTTACCCCGGTTTATCCCCTTCAAATCCATGAAATCCCCGTTGCAAGCGATGCGTGATCTGTTGGCAGAGGACAAGCGATTCAAGCTGGAGGCATACCAGTTCATCCGTGAGGCGCTGCAATATGCGCACGAAAACTCGCCAACGGAGGAAAGCTACGGTCCTACCGATTCACGTCACGTCACGGGCCAACAGCTCAGTGAATCGTGTCGCCTCTACGCCATCGATCAGTATGGCTATTTGGCCAAAATGGTCCTCGGCAGTTGGGGGATCCGATCCACGAGCGACTTTGGCGACTTGGTATACAATCTGATTCGGATCGAGCAGATGCGAAAAAGTGATACCGATCGCCGTGAGGATTTTAATGAAGTCTACAGTTTCGATGATGCGTTTGAGCCAGAGTTTGAGCTGGTTGCCGAGGACGAAGATTAACGCGGCCCTGCTGTGTTTGTTTTTTTCTCCCGGCTGGTTGGCCGCCCAGACAGCCGAAGAACCCGCGGCTACTCAACTCCCTGACTCCCCCAGTCAGCAGGCTGCTTCGACAGAAACCGAAGCTCCCCCAGGGGAAAACGCCGCTGCTGAAGAAGCTGCTGAGGCCGGAGAGCGGCCGCGGCCGCAGGAAGAAGCCCGCCGAAGCTATCTCGGACGCGTGCTGGCCAAGCCGATGTCACACCTTGGTGCTCCCTGGCTGATCCGGCCGGAACGGGACGAAGAGGAGCGAGCCTCGGAATCATTTCAGCAATTGAAGCTGACCGAAGGAATGGTCGTTTGCGATCTAGGCTGCGGGAACGGCTATTGGACGTTGCCGATGGCTCGTGATGTCGGTGCCGAAGGACGAGTGCTGGCGGTCGATATCCAGCGTGAGATGCTGCAGAAGCTGCGGGAGCGGTCGGCACGCATCAAATTGAACAATATCGAGCCGATTTTGGGGGGCGTGGACGATCCTCGGTTACCTAAGGCAGAAGTTGACTTGTTGTTGATGGTTGACGTTTACCACGAGTTTTCCCACCCCGAATCGATGCTGTGGTCGATTCGACGCTCTCTCAATCCCGAAGGTGTCGTGGCGTTGTTGGAGTACCGCGAAGAAGATCCATCGGTGCCGATCAAGCCGTTGCACAAGATGTCCAAAAACCAGATCATGAAAGAGTATCAAGCGAACGGGTTCAAGCTGGTTCGCGAGTACAACAAGCTCCCTTGGCAGCATCTGATGTTCTTCGCACGCGACGATAGTCCGCTGCCAGAAATTGAACCGGTGCCGGCACAACAGGTGCTCAAGGATCTGGAGTAGAATCTTGGCGAGCACGAACACTTTCCTCGACCGGGTACAGAAAAAAATACGCCCGTTCGCGAAAATTCCACTGGCGCTGAATTCAACCGGATTTGCCAGACAAACTACTGAAATCGCAATTTACACATCCCACGCCAATCATCCCTCGCGTCTGCGGACATCGGGCGGATAACCAGGCAAACTTGTTGGGATTAAGCTCAACGCGGCGATCTGAAACGCACAGCAGAACTATTCGAAGGAATCACCAATGTCCATCAAAATCCGTCTCAGCATCATGATGTTCCTCCAGTTCTTCGTTTGGGGATCTTGGTATGTCGCGATGTATGGATTCATGAATGAAGCGGGCATGACAGAGATCAGCCCTGACGGTTTATCCTTCGATGCTGCTGCGTACACAGTTGCACCAATTGCTGCGATTCTTGCACCGTTGACTCTTGGCTTGATCTGCGATCGCTTAATGAATACTGAACGCGTGCTCGCGATATTAAATTTGATCGGCGCTGGCTTGCTATGGCTCGCTCCGACGCTCGCGAGCGCAGGTGCGCCGGACTCTTTGTTAAATCAGTTCACGCAACCTATGGTTTTATGTCTGCTTGCGTACATGCTTTGCTTCATGCCGACATTGGGACTCACAGCGAGTCTTTCCTTCAAACATCTGGACAACAGCGAAAAAGACTTTCCGGCTGTGCGTGTACTCGGGACGATTGGTTGGATCGTGGGAAACTGGGTCATGTGGGGTTGCCGGCTTTTTAATGGTGAAGGGGAAACGATCAGTAAAGCGACGGCGCAATTCAAGCAAGCGGAAGCCGCCGCTGGGGGCGATCAGACGGCGATCAATGCTGCACAACAAGCATTTGATGCGGTGATGAGTACGATTCAGTACTCGGATAATTCGTCCCACATTTTTCATGCCGCTGCTATCGCATCTGCGGTCCTTGGTTTGTATTGCCTGACACTTCCAAGAACGGCTCCTCCGGCAAAAGGGGAGCCAATTTCCGTCTCAAAGGTTTTGGGTGTCGACGCTTGGGCGTTGCTGAAAGATAAATCCTTCTTTGTCTTTGCCGTAGCATCGTTCTTAGTCTGTATCCCGTTGGCCGGTTACTACGCAAAAGGCTACGGATTTGTCGATGCAATGGGCGTTAAGCTTTTCGGCTCTACGACGGGAGCGATGAGTACGGGGCAGATGAGCGAGATTTTCTTCATGCTCGCCATGCCTTTTTGTTTTGCCCGATTGGGTGTGAAAAAGATGCTGATCATTGGCATGCTGGCGTGGGCGGTTCGTTATGGGCTCTGGGGTTTGGCCTTCGGGCAAGAGGGGCCGCTGCTAACTGCTCCAATCTTCATTGGCATCCTGCTCCATGGAATCTGTTATGACTTCTTCTTTGTGACGGGGATGATCTACACAGATAAGAAGGCGGAACCGGCGGTTCGCGGTCAGGCTCAATCATTGATCGTGATGCTGACGCAGGGGCTCGGGCTTGGAATCGGTGCTCAAGGATTCGGTTGGTGGATGGGTAAGTGCACGACCGAAGGCGTCGTTGACTGGTCCAAACTTTGGTACGCGCCTGCTCTTTTTGCCCTCGGAGTCATGCTGGCCTTCGCAATTCTGTTCTGGGATCGCGGTGATGATTCGGGAGCAAATCCAAATGACACAGGAACCGTTGGGGGCTGAAGGCTAGCACGAGTGTCATCACGCTAACGTCCGCTAGTCTGCATTTATTGTGGTGGGCGGCGGGTTTTTGGAATTCAGCATTTTTATAAGCGTGCGGCGGCCGGTTTTCAGGGGACGAGTCAGCGAAATTTTGTTCGTAGCACTCGCCCCGTTTTTCTGGACGCGACTTCGTGTCGTCAACAGGCTGATGGTTAGAGCTTTCGCTTGGGCATTGCCAGATGCTCTGATTGGCCTCGTGCCGGTCAGCGTGGCCTTCGTTCGATTGGCATTTTGCTGCACGGTGTTTGTTACGATTTCTTCTTCGTGACCGGCCAGTTGTATACCGACCGTGTCGCTCCCAGAGAGATGCGAACCAGTGCCCAGGCTTTAGTTGGTTTGCTGACGTATGGTGCCAGAATGTTGGTTGGCAACTACGTGCTTGGTTGGTGGGGTGATTCCATCGGTCTGGATCCATCAACGCGAGAGGGATGGTTAGAAGGTGCGGAGAAGTTTTGGTTGATGCCAGCCGGTTTTGCCGTGGTGGTTTCTGTCATCTTCTTCTTGACGTTTTGGGATAAAACGCACGACGCCAAAACCGAGGTTGTTGACGATCTAGAAGCGGATCCCGCAACGTAATTGCTCAGGGTTTTCTATCAGCCTGCATCGCTAGGGAGCGTCTCGGAATGCGCGGCATTTCGAGATCTACCCGCTCGATGGATTGTCGGAAAATTGTCGTATGGCCTCCGATGGAATCGCTTCCCGGAGTGCCTGAATTAAATTGGGCAACGCGATCATGCTGGCACTGATCGGCGACCATTTTTGGGTGGCGGCGATGATTCGGTCGCTTCCCATTGTGTCGAAGAAATCCAACCAATTTCGTTCCGGGGCGTAACCCAATCCGCCGCGCATTGCCAGATTGAAGTGTTCATCTTGGTTGGTGATGCCATCTCGTCTCGCCAACGCCGCTTCGATCCACATGGGAACCGATAAAAGTTCTACGACATCATCATCATCAAAAGCTTGTTCATGTCGTGAATATTTTTTGCTGAGTTCGATCGTTTCATCGGCGAGGTGGCTCGACCGCTTGCCATCTTGGTAATCGTATAGCCCTAGGCCGACATTTCGGCCGAGCCGTTTTCGTTTGATCAACCCCGCCAGCATCGGTGATGGGCTGAGCCGATCGGGGAAAGCTTGCCAGAAAGCTCGTCCAGCATCGAACATCGTGCGTGTGCCGATATAGTCGATCAATTCGAGCGGGGACATGGGCATGCCGTATGCCAAAGCGGCTCGCTCAATTTGCTCACCCGTGACACCACGGCACAACAACAGTAGCGATTCGTTCAGGTACGGCGACAGCAAACGATTGACAATAAACCCGGGACTATCGGCGACAATCAGGGACGGTTTTTTGATGCGTTGTGCGTGACGGCAGCAAGCTTGAATCGTTGCTTCGGAGGTTTGTTTCCCACGAACGACCTCCGTTGCCGGGCGTCGATCGACCGGCATGAAAAAGTGCATGCCGGCAAACCGACTCGGGTCGTTGATCACTTCCGCAATCTCACTGATGCGGAGGTTGGATGTGTTGCTGCAAAGAACCGCGTCGTCACCAAACCAGGTCTGTGCGGTGGAAAAAAATGCTCGTTTGGCGTCCAAACGCTCTACGATCGATTCGATTACGATCGAGTGTTCCCTTGGTTGACGATCGTCGCAGTGTTGCAGGTAGACCGCAACTGAATTGCCGGGCAGGAGCATCGGTTGGTCGACCTGCCATTGATCGTTCGCCAATTCAAGTGAGTTGATCGCCTGTCGGACGGCGTCAGCGGACTGGTCGATGATCCAGACCGAAACACCCGCGTCGGTGTGTGCCCGCAGAATCTCGCGGCCGATGATTCCGGCTCCGATCAGATAAACATGTCCCTGCGGAAGTATTTCTTGACTGGTCATGTCAGCAAGATGGCCGAGTTGGCGGAATTGCACAAGCTCGTTGTAATCTTTTGCCGTTTGCAAGGCAGTTCGCTGACATCGCCCTGTTACCCCGGTTGTGAGGAGACTGGTGCCGCTGGAGGGCCCGTCGCTTCAGGAGCCCGTCGCTTCAGGGGCCAGTGTGAAAACGACCGAGCAGGTCGTTTCCCTTCTCGTGAGCAGCTTGCCGTGACGCGTGATCGGGGAAGCCAAGACTTTGGACCTTGAAAATCAAGATTGGATCGGCCTCCAGATAATCAAATCCCGCCGAGCGTGGATCGATTCCACGTATCTGCAGCATAACAGCGAGCCCGATATCCCGAACCTCGGTTCGAATCCGGCGATTGGGGGATGTCACAAGGGTCCAGCCGTTGGCGTTTCGTGCATCCTTCAAACTGATCATTGCGTAATTCACTGTGTCATGGTGGTCGATGACATGGGCCGCTAACAGGGCGGCAACACGTGAACGCGGGCAGGCATGTGGATCGGAAAAAATGTGATCAATCAATTCGCCGGCGAGATCAAAGTGGTTGTACCGCAAGGCGATGCGAAGTTTTTGAACATTCGACGATGTAGTGGTAGGTGTGTTGGAGATCCATGCCCTGAGCAAACGGGACAAAACCACCGAGTGTGTTTGCAAATCGATGATCGGACCTTGTGCCGGCCGGCTTAACAACACGCCTAATTCTTTTCGTGCATCTGATGGATTCGGTGTGCTGATTTGGTTTTGTGCATTCACGCGGTTTCTTACGCCCCCGTGTCGAGTGGTCGTGTCTAAGTACATCCAGAGCAGCATGGCCCAACCCGTCGAATCATTGCGTCGCAATTTGAAGGGGTCACGATGAAAAGAACTGATTGAAGTGCGTAGTAACGAAGGGAATTGCAGATACAACTTGGCAAAGAAGTTTCGGGAAAGCATGTCGTCGCCACCACGCGACGAAAATGATTGCCACTGATCGATATCAATCAAATCCGAAGAGATCCGTGGGTCACGCAACTGATTTAGCTGCGATTCCATGCGATGGAAACTGAACCGTTTGAGCAGGTCAGTTGCCGCTAGGCGAACTTCAATCGATGGATGGTGTAGGGCGTGGCGGACAGCTGTATTGATTTGGATGGAAAGCTCATGGTTTGCACCGGTGCCCTGTTTCAGTAACGATTGAAATGCAGCACGCCGCTGGCCGAAGATGGGACTGTCGAGTGTTGAGACAAGCCGTTGCGGGATATCGACAAATTCGTTGACGGCATTTGGCCCAGCCAGCTGAGTTGACTGGTTGACCCGCCGTGAATCATTCTTGTCCCCTGGTGGATCACCCCCGAATACCGGCAGCAGCGGGATCATTGCAAGGCAACCGAAGATTAACAGACGCTGGATTGGCAGATGCTGGGTCGTTTGTGGGCGGCGGTTTTTTTGGGGGGGCAAGATCACACCGGTTCGGTGGCGGAATGCGATTCGTAACGCAAACTGACGGGGAAAACCGGACTTAAAAAAGAAAAGTCACAGTTGCCGAGGGGATAAGCCGAATTTAGTCGGACAGGCTGCGGCGCCACTGCGAGAAATGAGCTCTGTGGTCCAGGCTGTTCAGACGAGCCGGGTAAGTTGTGCCATCGCTACAACCGGTCGTTTTTATGGTCTGTGCAGCCGTTTGCTGACCCGCTTCAAATTTTTGTTTCTGACTCGTTTGGCCGGCCACCGGTTTCTACCGCCATGCAGATTCTCTGTTTCGAAGATGACCGCGTTGAGTTCCTGCGTCCAATCGTGCAGGCGCGACCTGCCTATGCGATTACGTCTGCCAGTTTCCGGCTGATCGATTGGTTGCGGCAGATTCCGGGTAATCTATGCGGATCAATTCGACCGTACCTTCAAGAGTTGCAAAAACTTGATTACCAGGTGGAGGGAATGGATGGCTTGCAGGACGATGCGGAAGGCATCTTGTTGGTCAATGCTCGGGTGGCTCCGGGTGTCAGCTTGGAGGCGGAACTGAAATCACTTGCCGGTGAGTCCCGCACTTGTGTTGTGCTCGATCTGGAAGACGATTCGGTGTTGGCCGCGAAGATTGTGGCCGCTGATCTGCAGGCGATTGGATCACTCGATACTGAAGAGGGTTGGTCTCAGCTCATGGCGTTGGTGCAGTCCGCGCCGGCTCATCAAGCATCGATCGAGGTGTTTCGTTGGCCACATGATGTGATCAAGCATCACATGCGAGAGATGCCCGACGCGATGAATTGGCGATTGGGGCATGGTGACTACCGCGAGTCGAGTGACGGAATCTTTGTTCGCTCGGGTGTGCAGATCGGTAAGTATCCAGTCGTCGATACTTCAGAGGGGCCAATCCTGCTGGAAGAGAACGTCAAAGTCGGGCCGTTCTGCTTCTTGTCGGGACCTGTCTACGCCGGTGCCGGCGCAAGAGTGATTGAGCACGCTGCACTCAAGGATGGTGTTTCCCTTGGACATACTGTCAAAATTGGTGGTGAAGTTGAAGCGTCGGTGATCGAACCTTACACCAACAAACAGCATCATGGTTTCTTGGGGCACAGCTATCTGGGCAGTTGGATTAACCTGGGTGCCGGAACTTGCAATAGCGACCTGAAAAACACCTATGGGACGATCAATATTCACTACGGCGAGTCAAAGGTCGCTACCGAGATGCAGTTTCTGGGCTGTTTTATCGGGGACTACTCCAAGACGGCGATCAACACCAGTATCTTCACGGGAAAGGTGATTGGCGTTTGCAGCATGATGTACGGGTTCGTCACTTCGAACGTTCCCAGTTACGTAAACTACGCACGATTGTTTGGGCAAACCTCCTTGCTGCCCGCCGACGTTATGATCAATACTCAGCGTCGCATGTTCGAACGGCGAAATGTTGAGCAGCGGGAATGTGATAAACAGTTGATTCGTGATATGTATGAACTGAGCGTGAACGAGCGGGCGTCGGTTGACCAAGACATCCTTTAGGTAACAAGATCAAATGTCGGAGATTCGAGTTGGGATCGTGGGGGCGACCGGTTACACGGCCTTGGAACTTGCACGACTGCTGTTGATTCATCCACAGGCGTCGTTGGTCGCCGCTACCAGTCGTAACGATGCCGGTAAACCGCTCGCGGAGGTCCATCCCTGCTTGGCTGGGCGGACTGACGTGGTGATCGAAACTCTTGATCCTGCGGCATTGGCATCGCGGTGCGATGTCGTGATGTGTTGTTTGCCGCACGGTGCGTCAGCCAAAACGGTCCATCAATTGATCAAGGCTGGATCGCGGGTCGTCGATTTTAGTGCTGATTTTCGATTGTCCAATGTCGACGTGTACCAACAGTGGTACAAGGTCGATCATCCTTGGCCTGAGCGGGTCGGCAAGACCGTTTATGGCATGCCCGAATACTTCGCCGATGAGATTCGTCAGGCGGATGTAGTCGCCAACCCCGGTTGTTATCCCACCTCCGCGATCTTGCCGCTGGCGCCACTGGTACGCGATCAGTTGATCGATCCCGCTGACATTATCATCGACAGCAAGAGTGGTGTGAGCGGAGGTGGTCGCAGCGCGAAAGTCGCGATGCTGTACTGCGAAACCAACGAATCAATTGCCGCCTACGCCGTGGGAATGCATCGCCATCAACCAGAGATCGATGACTTGGTAGGCCGTATCTCGGGACATGCAGTCGAAACGTTATTCACGCCCCACCTGACCCCGATGGATCGTGGGATTTTGTCCACAATCTATGTGCGTGGACGGGTGACAGCGATGGAAATGATGGCGTGTTGGAAACAGGCCTATGCCGACTCACCATTCGTCAATGTCGTGGACCATTTGCCGGCGACCAAGCATGTCAGCGGAACAAATTTTGTCCAGATGTCGGCTCGTGATGCTGGTTCACGAGTTGTCTTGCTGGCAGCGATCGATAATTTGTCCAAGGGTGCCAGCGGTGCGGCAGTGCAAAACATGAACGTCATGTTTGGATTGCCTGAGACACTTGGTTTGGCGTAACGCGAGCATGGTTCTATCGGGTGAAATTCAGTTTTGAATTTCGCTCGGTGAGCGGCATTGCCGGTGATTCAATTCTGCCGGGTATCGAACGGCGGTTTTGGTGAACGCTTACACTAGCTGGGTGTGTAGGATAAGTTGCCATGCCCAACCGAGCACCGCTTCGATTTGACTGATGGATTTACCAGAGCCCTATTCCCCACCGAGCAGCACGCAGGCCGCCGATTCGGCGTTTGTGGGCGAGGATTCCGCGAATTCGGGATTCGCGGATGCCGAGGGGAGGCGGTTCCCACTGCAGACGACGCCGAGATCTTGGACGACGGGGGCAGTTGTCGGTGTTTCCTTGGCCTCGTTTCTTTTCACCAGTTTTTTGATGTTGGTAGTTGCGTTGTGGCTGGTGCACGGCGAAATCAGTCTTGCCATCCTGCGTGACCCAAATTCATTCGCTGCGGTTTCCAGTTCTCGTCTGGGTTTGTTGATCGCGGTGGTCATCCCCCAATTGGCATTGGTGATGCCATCGGTTTTGGCCGCATTTCTATCGCCGGTGCCGACCCGCCGTCGTCTCGGCTTGGTTCGTGGGGATTGGCCGATTTGGACGTGGTTCGCCGCTGCGGCGGCGACTCCCCTGGTGGGAATGGTTTCCGGCGTGGTGGTGGGCATGTTCCTGGACGAGAGCGAATCATTGAAAGAGATGTCCAGTATTTTTCGTGATCACGGTCAGAATGGTTTTCTGTTGCCGATCGCGTTGATGATCGGAATCACACCAGCAATTTGCGAAGAGTTGTTATTTCGTGGCTACGTCCAAACTCGTTTGGTCCGTTCGTTCGGTCCATTGGTTGGTGTGGTGACGGCGTCGGCGACGTTTGCGGCCTTTCACTTTGATCCGGTCCACGTGGTGGCTGTCTTTCCATTGGGATTGTTTTTGGGTTGGATCACTTGGCGGACTGGCTCTCTTTTTCCGGCAATGCTAGGGCATTTTGTCAATAATTTCATCAGCGTGCTGGCTGTGGTGCTGGTCTCCGAAGCGGAGACCGGGTTGCTCTCGCTGCCATCGATCGCGTTCAGCTTGGCTGTTTTCGCCAGCGGGGTGGTCGGGCTGGCGAGCATTTCAGTTGCGTCAGTGCTGTATCGTAGTCCACAATCAGCTGATTCAGACTCTCCAAAGAGTGGCGTTCAGCCTTCGTGATTCGTTTTTATTCAGGCGGACTTGATGTTGTTTTCTTTACGGCTCGGTTTTGATCATCCGAACTATTTGTGGTTGATGATCGCGCTGCCGGTGTTGCTGTGGATTGGCTACGGATCCCTGGGGGCCTTGGGGAGTTTTCGACGCTGGTTCGCGATGTTCTTTCGCAGTGCGGTTTGGACGGCGATTGTGTTCGCCCTGGCTGGTGCCCAGTTAGTTTGGGTCAGCGACAAAGTCACCGTGATGTATTTGCTGGACCAGTCGGAGAGCATCCCGTCGGCGAAGCGGCAGGTGATGTTGGAATATGTGACGAAAAATGTCCGTCGACACCGGGATCGCGCTCGTGAGGATCGTGCTGGTGTGATTGTGTTTGGTCGGGAAGCAACGATCGAGATTCCTCCATTCGATGACGACATTTATCTGAATCGCCTGGAGAGTTTTCGGGGACCGGCCGACGCTACGAATTTGGAAGCGGCGTTGAACTTTGCGCAAGCTTCGATGGAGGAAGATACGTCGCGACGGATCGTGATTGTTACCGATGGCAATGAGAACCTAGGGCAAGCACGCTCACTGGCGGCACGCGTCGCTGCATCAGGAATCGGTATCGACGTCGTTCCGGTGATGTTGGAGTCGAGCGCCGAAGTGTTGGTGGAAAAAATTGATTTGCCCACGAACATTCGCAAAGGGCAACCTTTTGAAGCCCGTGTTGTGGTCAACAACTATGCCGACAACGGATCCGCTGCACCCGTTAGCGGGAAGTTGCGAGTCAAGCAGAATGTTGGCGGCGAGGAAACACTGTTGCTCGAAGAAGAGATCACACTCGATCCAGGCAAGAATGTTTTTCCGATGCGGCATCGCATCGAACAACCGGCTGCCTATGTCTACAACGCTGAGTTCATTCCGGCGAGTGATTCTGACGATGGGCTGTATCAGAACAATCAAGCGACCGCCTATACCTATGTCCGAGGCAAAGGTCGGGTGTTGTTGATCGAGGATCGCTCGCAGTTGGGCGACTTTGATTTGATGGTTCAAGCGTTGCGCGACAACAACATTGAGGTGGTGACGCAAGCCAGTGATTCACTGTTTGGGTCACTCGCAGAATTGCAGGCCTATGATGCGGTGATCTTGGCAGGCGTTCCACGAGTCTCGGGCGAAGACGTCGATCAACTCTCGTCTTTCTCTGACGAACAAATCGCGATGTTGGTTAGCAACACTCAGCAATTGGGTGCGGGGTTGTTAATGATTGGTGGGCCCGAGGCCTTTGGTGCGGGAGGTTGGATCGGGACCAAGATCGAAGAGGCAATGCCGGTCGATTTCAAGATTCGTAACACCAAAATTCGAGCGGTTGGCGCATTAGCGCTGATCATGCACGCGGGTGAGATGGCAGAGGGCAATTACTGGCAGAAGGTGGTCGCCAAGTCGGCGATTGAGCAGTTGGGCCCGGCAGATTTCGGTGGTGTGCTGTATTGGAACATGGGTGGTGACGCATGGTTATGGGGTGGAAAAGATGGTTTGTTAGAGGTTGGCCCCAATCGCAAAGCGATGCTGGCCGCGATTGGTCGAATGACACCAGGCGATATGCCAGAATTCGGCCCAGCCATGGAATTGGCGTTGGGGGGCCTTGTGCGGACGAACTCAGCGGTCAAGCACGCCATCATCATTAGTGACGGTGACCCTTCTGCTCCTACCGCCAACTTGATCAACAAATTTAAAAAGAACAATATTTCCATCAGCACCGTGGCCGTCGAATCTCACGGTCAAACCGGCAGTCAGTTGATGCAGCGGATTGCGCAGCAGACAGGTGGCAAGTATTACGCAGTGGCCAGTGGTCGTGCGTTACCAAAGATCTATCAGCGGGAAGCTCGACGGGTGTCGCGACCGCTTGTCTACGAGCCGGAAAATGGTGCGGTACCCGAGGTCATCTTTCCGCACCCTCTGTTGGAAGGCATCGATCGTGTACTGCCCCCGATCAGTGGTTTTGTTTTAACGCAAGCCAAAGAAAGCGCACTGTCCCAGGTTTTGATTCAATCGCCCAAGCCCGAATCACCGGAGAACGCTTCGATTTTGGCAGTTTGGCAATATGGTTTGGGACGAACCGCGGTCTTGACCACCGATGCGGGAGCCCGCTGGACCTCTTCATGGACTGAGTGGGCTGGTTACGACAAATTCCACAGCCAACTGGTCCGATGGTTGATGCGTCCAACCGGAGACACAGGCAAGTACACGATTGCCACGCAGGTTCGGGATGGTGAAGTGCAAATTGTCGTCAACGCACTGAATAAAGACGACTCGTTCAAGAACTTTCTGGAAATGAACGCTTCGGTGTTGGGGCCCGATCTGAACCCGATTCCACTCCGAATGCGACAAACCGCACCGGGTCGATATGTCGGCTCTTTTCCCGGTGACAAGGCGGGCAGTTATTTCGTCAATGTTCTGCCAGATGCTGGGGAGACCCCGCTGACAACCGGTGTGACGGTGCCCTACAGCGAAGAGTTTCGAGTGCGTGAAACCAACCAGACGCTCATTGATTCTTTAGCGTCAATTCAGCCACGTGGCGGAACTGCTGGGCAAGTGACGCCTCCTCTCGGTGAAAAACCGAGTGAGGAACTCGTCGATACCGATGCCTTTCGAGGTGGCTTGGAACTCGCACGGAGCATTCAAGATGTTTGGCCTTGGTTCGTGCTGGCCGGATGCTGTTTGTTCCTGGGTGATGTGTTCATCCGACGAGTCGCGGTGAATTTCTATTGGATCGGGAATACGTGGAAACGTATCCGTGGCACAGTAGATGAAAAGGAGTCAACTGTTACTGCGCGGCTTGACGCACTGCAAAAACAAAAAGATTCGATCAGCGACTCACTGGAACGGAAACGCTCGAGCGTCCGTTTTGAACCGACCGCTGTCGATCAGACCGATGCGGCAGATTTTGGTGAACAGGCCACCGACACGCAGTCGAAGCCTAAAGCTGGTTCCGAGAAATCGACGGAGTCCCAGGGTGCGTCGTACACCGAACGATTGCTTGAAGCAAAACGCAAAGCCAACAAGTAAGATGACGGCTCGATGTGGTGGTGCCATCAGGCGAGGTTCACCTGAAATCGACGGTCGGTCATCATCGATTCGTCGCGTCTACCGAGTCGCATTGCGTCGATCGGTTTAGTGACCGAATCCGAAGAACTCATGGGTGCGAGTCACAAACTTTGGCTCGCCGTCGGTCTCGTAAGTTCCTTCGCCACCCTGGTTTCGTCCGCGGGTGTAGGTCATCCAGATATTGGCACGCCCGAAGAGGCCGCTGTAATCCAAGCCCCAAGTGCCTTCGCTCGGTTTGCGACAGCGACCGCGCCAGAAGGCGGCTCCGCCTCCGACGAACCAAGCGCTGTATTTGTCGTTCACGCTGCATGCTGCCCAAGGAGCAACGCAGTGCGGATTGCCGGCACGTTGGTGGTCGGAGAGGCGATAGCGATAGGGCGGACAGTCACCCCGATTGCGGTCGCCTGGCTTGGTGAGCAGCGGTTTTCTTGGTCGACCTGGATCGCGACACACACCGGGGCATTTGGCTTCCCCGCAGACACAGCTTTCGGGCTCAGGCTGACTTTCTAGTTCACCACTGAGGTGCAGCGGATCTTCCACGAGAACAGCGGCGGGCGGTTTCCAATCTCGGTCGCTAGGTGAATCGATTCGAACTGGCTCAATCGGTAATCCATTCACAGTATCAATCAGCGGCGCACGGTCTTGCCCATGCGTTTTGAGTTGCCCAAATCCGAATCCGAGAATCAGGCAGGCTGTGATGATGGATGCTTTTCTTGCTAGCATGAGTAAATCAGCGTGAACGGAGTGTTTCCTCGTATCGTGAGAATCGGCTTGATCGGTGGTTCCACGCTAGCAGGAAGCAAGTATCCGTAAAAAATTCTCTGTTCGTTTCAATTTTCCTAATTGGACGTGTGATTCGAATTCTGCTTCGTAAGCTGTCCCCAAAGCAGATTGGGTTGATGCCGCCAGTTGGGTTTGCTGGTGGATTTGCCAGGGCCATCGGGTTTACCAGATCATTTAGGTTTATCCTGTGGAGGTCGGGTTACATTGATTGACCGGATTTTCAGTCATGGGCTCGGTGAAATGGGATCTGCGGATCGATTTGGATTTAAAAATTGGTCGGGTTGTAGACGAAGTCACAGTTGCCTGAAGCCGCCTGAGAACGGCTTTTCGTCGTTTGCCGAACGGGAGGTTCGTAATCCGGTGACACCGAAGTGGTGGGGTACTCGTTTGCTTATGTCAATTGATTCCAAGGATGGAAACCATGCCAGCGATAAGTGGATGGCGTGTACGCTTTCTCAGCCTCACGCCAGTTCAGCGACTCACGAGAGTTTCACGTCAGGGTTCTTCCGGACGCCTTGTACGTTTCGCCCTTTCCATCGCTGCCGGTTTGGGTGTGTCGAATGCGGTTTGCGCAGAAGAGCCGGCATTGTTTCAGGCGCTGGATTACCAGGAGCAGCCGCTCGACACTGAAGCTGCGGATCCGATTCATCAGACCGAGGCGATGGTTACTGCGGCGGATGGCGGGGAAACAGTCCCCATGGAGCAGTACACTGCGTTGTTGGAACGCATCGGGAACCTGGAAACGAATTGGAATGAGTATCAAGACGAGCTAGCTGATGAAGCAGCATCCAAAAAGAAGAAGTCGTCTTGGAAGCTGAGCGGCCGTGTCCATCTGGACAATTGGAACTTCTTCGATACTGACGCGGGCACCAACTTTCTCGAGAGTGGTGATACGTCGATTAGCCCCGAGGACCGGTGGGACTTTCGCCGTATTCGGTTGGAGGTTTCTGGGGACGTTCCTAACAATATGTTGTTTCGAACCCAGATTGATTTCAATAATCCCAGTAGCGCCGAGATGAAGGATGTCTACCTCGGGTTCAAAAATCTACCACACAACCAAACTTTGCTGATTGGTAACCAGAAACGCCCAATTGGTTTGGATCATCTGAACAGCAGTCGTCACAACGTGTTCGCCGAGCGACCGCTGGCAGTCGAAGCATTCAACGAGGATGCTAGACGCCTTGGTGTTTGCATGTACGGCTACTCGGAAAGCGAGATGGTCAATTGGCGATATGGGGCTTTCCTGCTGGAGAACATCAGTCGGGATGGACGTTACCGAGGTGACTTCGATCAGGGGGGTTTGTACGCTCGTTTAGCAGCCAGTCCATGGTATGACGAGATTAGCGGCGGTCGTGGTTACTATCATTGTGCGATTGCTGGATCGGCGAACGTCACCGATGGCAGCGCCGTTGGTGACAACTTGGATGTATCGAATCGGAATGAAGCTCGCTTCCGCACTCGCCCGCTGGCACGGAGTTCCAGTCGTTGGTGGAACACGAACCGAATACCGGGAGCTGACGGCTATCAACAGTTGTCACTGGAATCCGTATTGAACATTGGAGCTTGGCAAGTCACCAGTGAGTACTTTGGTAACTGGGTTCAGCGGGATGCCGCCCCCACTTTCGCTGGTGACGATCTGTTCTTTCACGGTGGTTACATCTTCGCATCGTATTTCTTGACCGGCGAACACATTCCCTGGAATCGTCGAGCGGGAACAATTGATCGCGTGCGGCCCTTTGAGAATTTCTTTGTGGTTGACCGTTGTTGTGGTGGGACCGGAAAAGGATGGGGAGCGTGGGCGCTTGCTCTTCGCTATGACTACCTTGACCTGAGTGATTCAGACATTCGTGGCGGTGTAGGTCATGCGTTCACAGGCGGTTTGAATTGGTACTGGACCTCTTATTCAAAATTACAAACCAACTTGGTGTGGGGCCAAATCAACAACGCTGGGCAGGGGCGAGACAATAATGGGACCAATGGTGCCACCACGTCGTTTTCCCCCGGTGTGGATGGTGATTTCGCCATCTTGGGTATGCGTTACATGATCGACTTTTAGTCGGCGGACAACATCGCGGCCGGGCGAAAGTCCCGCGTCGCTCTTTCCACTATTCAAGTCATCAAGTCAGGAAGTTGGTCATGTCATTGAAACAAATTTGCTGTTGTCCATTCGCGTTGATGTTGCTTTTGCTTGGCGGAATCACGCTCGGCGGAATCACGGTGGTTCCTGCACAGGCCGGTCTTCGAGATCACTGCATTGGTGATCAGACTGGTTGCTGCAAGCGTTGTCCGGCCTGCGATTATTGCTGCAACTTGGATGCCCAGGAGGTCGACGAGGAAAAGACCTGTTTCGAGGTTGAATCAAAAGAAATCTGTATCCCCAGAGTGGTGTTCCCATGGCAAAAGAAAACTTGCCGATCTTGCGATTCATGCAGCGGGCTTGGTTGTAATGCCTGCGTGCACAATGGTGCCAAGGTCCGTCGGATCTGTGTTTTGAAGACCAGAAAGTATGCTTGCCCCAAGTGTAAGTACACCTGGACGCCGCAGAAGGACGGTTGTGATGTCGGCGGTTGCGATACGGGATGTGATGTTGGCGTGAACGGGGTCATTGCTCCGCCGCTGCCAAATGCTCCACAACCGATCACGTCATCCAAGGCAATCACCCAGCCGAGTTGGTCGTCCCAGCAAAACATGGCAAGCCAGCTCAGTCCAGTTCAGCAGCCTTGGATTCCGACTCAGGCGGTTCCGTCAGTTCAACCACAGCTGGCTACGCCGTCGAACGGATTGGTGCCTGTCAATGTTCGGCCTTGGGCATCTCAGCCGAGTCATCGCTCGGTGTGGCCGGTGCCGCTGCCGACGGCCAACTGAATCGGACGCGTTTGGTTGTGTCCATAGAAATCGAGGTTGCCGGGTCAGGCAGCCTCGATGACGTTTTTACCTGCCGCGCAGCTCGACTGATCCTGGGCAACTGAAACAGCTGGGCAATTGAGACAGCTGATCAATTGAGACAGCTGATCAGTCACTACTCTCTGTGATCATCGGCTGAGGTGTTTCGATAACGGACCAACCGATCGCCCATTGCAGTTGGAATTGCGCTTGGTTGTAATCGACGACCGAGTTCAAGTAGTTGCGTTGGGCTTGCTCAAGGGCTTGCAGTGACTGCAAGGTCTCAATTGGCAGTCCTTGTCCCTCGCGGATTCGGCTGAGGTCTCGTTGGTAAGAATCTTTCGCAGATTGGATCGCTCGTTTGCTGAGTTCAATTCGTTTGGCTCGGAATTGCGTTTGACTGTGGAACTCGCTCACTTCTCGGGCAACTTGATCCATGACCCGAGCTGATTCAAATCTTGCTTGTTGGACTTGGGAAGCCGATTCACGCCGGGCCGCGACTTCCCCGAGTCCGAGTTGTCTTGCTTGCCATGCGACGGAGGCATCAAAATCATAGCGTCCATCGACGTTATCGACGTTGTTGCCGAGTCCGCCGCCGAAGCTTCCGGTGCTGAATCCGAGTAGCACACTGGGGACAAATGGAGCCCATTTTTGACGGCGATGTGCTGCACAGGCGGCTGCTACCATGGCGCGTGATTCGCGTAATTCAGGGCGTGATCCGAGAGCTGTGGCAATCAATTCAGCGCGATCGGTTCCCTGGGCGACAAATTCAATCGGAGCGATCGTTGGATCGCGGGGGACCATGGGTTGGCTGTGCGACAGGCTGAGTGTTTGCACTAGCTGAGCACCGCGGACTTCAATCTGCTCATCGGCTTGCAGTAAACGATTATCGATGAAAGC
The DNA here is from genome assembly GCA_029245125.1 of Rubripirellula sp. Lineage (GTDB taxonomy): Bacteria > Planctomycetota > Planctomycetia > Pirellulales > Pirellulaceae > Rubripirellula. Next base: position 1,425 of record JAQWPZ010000039.1, on the reverse strand, counting down.
GAGTTCCGTGTTCAGTCGGTCGGCGTCGGCTTGTAGCCCTTGGCCGGTGGCTGCGAAGTCGCCGGTTAACTTGGCCAAATCGGCTGTCCGTTGCCGCGATTCCTGAAGGATCTGGTGATCGAGGTGAGCGGCTAGCCATTGCAGATAATCGACGGACGCGTCCATGAGTTGACGTTGGTTGACCCCGTGGGCCGAATGTTGGGCGGCCCAGGCTTGTTTTTGAGTGATGTCTGGTTGAAAGATGGCATCGGCTAGGTGGTACTGGGCAACCAATCCTGGTCGTGGGGTCGTGCCGGCACCGGTTGCACCCACACCCAAGCCGGTTTGCAGTGAGCTTCGGCTGACATCAACTATATCGGCGTTGCTGGCTTGGTAATTTCCGTCGTGCCGATGAAAGCTCATGCCAGCTTGGAGCGTGGGAATCCAGAGGATTTTGGCTTGGCTCCATCTCGCGTAGGCTTCTTCGACTCGCCACCTCGCCAGTCCAACCGCGGGGTGCTGGCCCCCGATGGCGGCCAGCGCAGAGACGAGATCGAGCTCGATTCCCCGCTCGTCGCGGATCGGTTCGGTGAGCGTTTCGGCAGGAAGGACGACATGATCGGCGGGGCCTAATTCGGTCAGTTCGGGTAACGCCGGCAGTTCGGCGATCTCTTTCGCCATCAACGCTACCGCTGCCTCGGTCTGCAATACCGCCATCGCTTCCTGAGACTGGGGCGGATCGGCCTGTCGTTGCTGAGGCTGGGCTTGTTTGGTTTCGGAAGCACTTACCTGGGACCGGGCCGGTTTTTGATCGGTCATGATTTCTGAAACGACCGGAACCCCCAACGCACGCAGGTTTTTTGGGTTTCTCGGGCGAAAGCTCACTTCCCGAAAGCGGCTTGAATCCTCGTCGGCTTCCGCGTTGACCGCCGCTGGTTGCGAAAACGGCAGGCGTAGGCCTGATGGCAGTGAACAACCGCCACCGCAGATGGCACCGGCGGAGAGGGTGCCTGCGATCAAGGCGAATAAATTGTCTCGTTTCATTGGCTTCATCTTCAGCATCCGCGAGTTTTCTAGTCCCAAAGGATGGATCGGCACGACGATTCGGGTCATTCGGGTCGGATCGGTCGAGACAGTTCGGTTTCCACTGACTTGTGTGCTGGTCGTACCGGTGGGGCAAAATGTATCGGTCGCGAGCCGACGAAAACTGGTCGAGTTTCGAGGTCAACGGCGGGCTGGGCAAGTAAGATGCAACCGAACCCACTTCGTTTTGCTTTTTTATCCGGACAATCCTTAATGCCTAGATTGCCTGATCCGCTTTGTTGTTTGTGTCTCGTTTCAACGTTTCTTGCTGTGGGAGTGGCCGGCTGTGGGTCGCAAAGCCCACCTGGCGGGGCGTCGGCAGCGGCCGCCCCGAATGCGGATGCGGCTTCGGCTGATCCCGCG
>JAQWPZ010000032.1 GCA_029245125.1 Rubripirellula sp. | reverse complement strand
GGCGGGCACTTGTCCAACGCGTTGCTGCTGTTGGTTGACTTGGGATTTGGGAAGCCATTGGTATTCCTACTTAGAAATTTTCGGTTGCCATCTAGAGCCTAATCTTACAGCTTGAGGTGAGCGTCAGCAGTGCGGCGGCTTGTTAAACAGGGTAATCAGTAGCGAGATTAATGCTATTGTGCCACGTTTTGCTCGGTGCGGTTAACTTTGAACTCGCTGCGAATCTGCTCCCAAACCCAGGTCCAGTGTTGTGCGCCTAGTCCGTGCCCGGCATTTTCATCAATCTTAAACGACTTGCGCCCCGGGATTCGATTGAAGGCGGCAAAGCTGGTCGTGGGCGGACAAACCCGGTCTTGTAAACCGACGCCCATAATTGCAGGGCAACGAATCCGATCCGCCAAGTTCATCGTGTCAAAATAGCTGAGCGTTCGCAGAGTCGATTTCCAACTCCGCTGCGGTGACTGTGAGGTCTTTGACGCTGGTGATGCGATCCAATCCTCCATTTCAGGCCAATGCGATAACTGGAAGTAGTTCACCCAGTCGCAAAGAAACGGGATATCGGCAACACACAGATCAACACGGGGATCAAGAGCTGCGGTGGCGAGGGCTAAGCCGCCACCTTGGCTGCCACCCCACACTGCGATCCTCCGCTGATCAGCTTCATCGCGTGACGCGATGAAGTCGACGGCGCGGACACAGTCCAGGTAGGCACCGCGATAGAAATAGTCATCTTGATGGTCCAGTCCGCGAATCCAATAATTTTTTGGGGTTCCCGGGATGTCTTGAGTGCTGTTGCCATGGCCCCGTGGGTTGAATGAAAAGACGATCATGTCATCGCACCGGTCGATTGGTCGCATGTTTTGACCGTATCCTGGAAAACGGATTACGACGGGATGTGGACCCTGCGTTCTGGGAATTTCCAGCCATCCAGTGACACGCACATTGCCAAAGCTGTTCATTCGTACTTCAAATACGTCCGCTCGCTTACCATCCATTTCTGGTTTGGCGATCAGTTTGAATTGCGGTGTGATTTCCGCAAGTTCTCGCAGTGACTGCTTCCAGAATTCCTCGAAGTCCGATGTTTGCGTCAATTCGCTCTTCACCCGCTGAGGTGCGTTCATCACTCGCGTCCGGCCAGACAGCGTTTTTCCGTTATGGGTTACATTCGCTTCTACCTCCACAAATCCAACTGCGGTGCATGTCAACTTAAATTCGATTGACTTGGTCTGACGTCCCTCGATTTGAAGCCTGCTCTGAACGGGTTCCGGGCTTTTGAATGCAACTGTGTTCACCTTCCATTGCAGCATTGCGTTGATCGTTGATTCACTGCGGTTGTGTATGGTTGCTGTGAAGGTAAGTGGTTTGCCCAGGACAACCTCGCCATGCACGGCTTCACTGGACACTTGCACGGATAAGTCGTGCTGAGCGGCCTGTCCGAAGCCTGGGTTTACTGGCAGCAGGAAAGCTGTCGTTAGCGCGAGAATCGTCAGAAGTCGTTGTCGAAATTGCACCGGCAAAGGCTCCGGGAATTGTGTTGTCGCTATTCTCATTGCAGTCGTCTTGTTGGTGTTTTCGGGTATGCGTTTGCCTGATTCGGCTTCGATGTCCGCGCGTTTGATGTGCGGTCGTCCCGCCACATCCTTTGGGCTCCAGTTAGATGGCCAAATGTTAGCCTAACGAGGCAACTCGAATCTGCTCAGCAGCTTATCGGGTTCGCTTCTGTGTTACGAATGAATTACTTCAGAGAGTTTTTGAAGTTCGCACACAAGGGTGCCATCATATCATCCACTTAAATGGGGCACCTTTGAACGTCAATCAAAGGTGACCGAAATAGCGTTGGAACGGACCTTGCCTTCTGCAACAGGATCGTGGCAAACAACAGCAATGGGAGGTTCAATACGTCCCCTTTCTATGTCGGTGAGGCCACGCTCAAGTATCAACGAGTCTCGCATTCCAAATGCCCAGAGACTATGCGGTAAAGCAGGGCGACTATGCGGTGAGCCAGGGCGACTATGCGGTAAGCCAGGGCGACTATGCGGTAAGCCAGGGCGACTATGCGGTAAGCCAGGGCGACTATGCGGTAAAGCAGGGCGACTATGCGGTAAAGCAGGGCGACTATGCGGTAAGACGGGGAGAGCATCTCGGTAAGACAGGATTTGAATGCTTGTGTGCAGCGGCATCACGGCGACTTCGAGGAAAGTGAGAAGGGAGAGCACTCTCAATCAACTCAGGGATCGGTTGAGCGGTATCGCGCTGCGAATCCTCGTTGCTTGCTCGTTACTGGGATCTGCCTGCTGGGACTCTCACACGGATCGTGCCTCAAGCCTTCGCCATCCTGTGATTGGTCTGGCTCGAATTGATGGGCTCGAATTGATGGTTGGTCAGCCTTGCAGAAAGAAAAGCGGGGAAACGATCCTAAATATTTGAGTCGTCACTTGTACCTGCTAGAATTTTGGTCCCGCCTCGGCTCGCCGCGTTTTTATCTTCTAGGTTGGGCGGCGGTATACTTTTGCAAGTGTTTGTGATTCGTGTGGCCATGATTGGACGCACGACGCGCATGAATACCACAAGGAACCTACCTCATGTTGAATGCACGCTGGATCGGCTTCGCCGCGATGATTGGCTTTGCACAGCTGTACGCGCAAGACAGTGAACAAGCGGCCCCGATTCTATGCCAGGGAAATTACCATTCGGAAGCCGAAGCGATCGAGCAACTTGGGCGGATGGCTGCGACTTATTCGAATCTCAGCGAATGGAATGATCGAGCCGCAAAGGTGCGTCAACAGATTTTGGAAGGGGCTAAACTTGTTCCGTTTCCCAACCGCACGCCGCTCAATCCTATCGTTCGAAACAAGCGAGACTTCGCTGGATACTCGGTGGAATCGGTAGCGTTTGAAGCGCTGCCGGGTTTTCTCGCCTACGGAAATCTTTACCGACCACTGGGGAAACCAGGGCCGCACCCTGCAGTCCTGTGTCCTCATGGGCATGCACGCGGGCCTAGTGGAGGGCGATTGCGAGCCGACCAGCAATATCGTTGCGCAACCTTGGCACGCATGGGAGCCGTCGTGTTTTCGTACGACATGATCGGCTTTGGTGAGTCCTTGTTTCATGGCTGGGACCATCAGCACAAGCAGGCTTTGACTCTACAAACATGGACCAGTATCCGAGCAATTGATTTTCTGCAGTCGATGCCAGATGTTGATGGTAAGCGGATTGGTGTGACGGGGTGCTCTGGTGGTGGAACCCAGACCTTCTTGCTGACAGCGGTGGATGATCGAGTGACAGTCTCTGTTCCGGTCGTGATGGTGTCAGCTCACTTTTTCGGTGGCTGCCATTGTGAAAGTGGCATGCCAATTCATCAAACACGTGATCTGGAAACCAACAATGCCGAGATCGCTGCGTTAGCGGCCCCCCGCCCTCAACTTCTCGTCTCTGTCGGTGGTGACTGGACAAAGAATACCCCCGTCGTGGAGTACCCGTACATCCGCAATGTCTACAGCCTATTCGGCGAACAAGCCAAAGTCGGAAACGTGCACTACCCCGGACGTGAGCACGGGTATCAGTACTTGAAACGGCAGGCCATGTATCCGTTCATGGTCAAGCACCTCAAACTTGACCCAACAGGAGTTTTTAACGCGGAGACTGAGTTATATGACGAAACTCAAACTGTGATTGAAGCACCCAAGGAGATGTACGTGTTTGATGAATCGCATCCTTATCCCACGACAGCACTCAAACCGAATTCCAAGGTCGATATCTAGAAGGGCTGCCAAGGCAAAATCGAAAAGACGCACGCGGTAGCGTTGTTTGGTGCCACGCTGTGAAGCTGGTTGGGAATTTGTTTGATCTACGGCGGGTTGGTCGGGCTGGGCAATTCACCTGACGAACCTCTCGCTTTTGCGTCTCTTTTTTGTTTCTGGATTCCAAATCGCCAAGAATCTGCCTCTCGGAGCGAATAACAGACCTCTCGCGTTTAATGTTCCCGATGGTATGCCTCAGTAGACGGCAGCGGTCCGTTGGAGCGTTCTGGGTCCGTTGGAGCGTTCTGGGATGACTCGACACAGCAGGAGAGTGGTTGTGTCAGGCGTTTTCGAAACGACCTAAAAACAACGTGAACAATCAAGGCAATCGCTTGGTGACGGTTGCTATCGGCTCACCCTCCAAACCCCTGCGTGGGATCATGGCTAGAATACGACTGGTACAATCCACGATCACGAGGAGACCCACGATCACGGGGACATCCATGCACCATATTCGCCACCTTCTACCGTTCGCATTTCTGTATTTGTGTTGCTTGGGCTGCACGGAGGAGGCGGGCGACGGGGAATCCTCATCGGGGGAGGCTACCGCCGCCGAGTCTGCTGTGAATGGCGACGACGTGGGGATCACTGGGGAGGTGACTGTTGTTTCAGTCGTTTCCCGCGAGGAACGTTTGGGTGATCTTTTTGAAAGCGTGTTACCGATTCTCGACGACGCAAGAGAACTGGTTGATCAGCATGCAGAGCTTCCTGATAGCTCGCGTATTCCATTTACCACCGATAAGCAATCCAATACCGCAGCAATCAACCAACTGTTGGATCAAGCGATTGACGTGCTGGAAATCTCCGAGGTCAGTGACTACCGGCAGCAAATCCGTGACGCGAAGAGTGCGATTGCGGCGTCGCATGCTGAAATCGCTGATTGCCAGCGACAACGTGTTTCCGCACCTTGGGCGAAGAATCAAAGTCAGATTGATCAATACAACCCATTTGAATCTTCGAAGGAGACGCTTGACCAGCTGATCGATGAAGAACGAGCGGAGATCGAACGACAAGAGAAACTACTGGTCAAACTGAAGCTGTCGTTTGCGAAGGAGTTATCTAAGATCGGAGTCCAGGTCGACGAGCAAGGTGCCGAGTCATTGCTTTCTTCTGTGTCGGGCGATGATATCGTCTCCATGGCAGTCGTCTTCGACAACGTCAAGAACATGACGACCCAGTTGCAAGAACTCACTGACGAAAGTGGTGAAGCACTCGACGTTGCCAAGCGATATTACGGGATGTATGTCGTCATGGTCCACGTGATGGATCGCATTCAGAAATCGTTCATCCGCGATATCAATGAAAAGCATATCCCTCGGCTTGATGAATTCGCGGAGCAGGCAAAGGTGAATATCGAGCAAGCACAAAAGCTCATTGACATCGACGGTGGTGACGTCGAAATTCTGGAATCCAATATCGCTTCGAACGAGTTGACGCGTAACACGGCAAAGCTGTACGTCACCTATCTTCAACGCAACGCGGAGCTGATTGCTACCGAAAACGAGCGGGCTCAGAAAAATCTGGCGACTGCGATCAATACGTACGACACCGTAAAGCTTTCCAGCGAAGTAGCGGCCCATATGAACTCGGGGCGGCGTGACCTCGAAACATTGATGAACCTCGAGATTCCCGCGCTTCGTGAATTTGATAATCAGGCGATTCGTAAAGAGTTCCAGCGGATGACGACTGAATTGCGGGGCAGCTAGCCCCGGGCAGATCACGACCGCCAAGATGCATCGCCGCTAGGAGGCACCGCCGCTAGGAGGCATCGCCGCTAGGAGGCCGGGATTCTTTGATTCAGGACCTCATGGCTTCAGAGCGGCCAGCAGGCGATGCGACCGGTCGCTTTTTCGTCTGTCCACCCTTTGCGACCCCTCAGCAGGAACCTGCTTTACAAGGGTCTTCTCAGCAAGCAGCGACTTTTTAACAATCATGCCGGTTCGTCCGAGTGCGCCGTGAATCGAACCATCGCTAGAACTTAGCTGGCGTTGGGCAAATCATTGCTATATTGGCTTGAAAAGCTTCGCAAATTCGTTCAGGCGAGCTACGTTACCCTAATCCACCGCTTCCTGTCATCGAGCCCGCTACGAGAGACCTGATATGCTTCGCGCCGATGTTCAGACATCTTTTTTTCGAAGGTTCCTCTGGATTGCCATCGCTTCAGTCCTCGGAATCGCCTGGTGTGCTTTCGATGCCAAGGTCACCTATCCCAAGAAAAAGGTGATCGCTGAAGCGTACGAGTCCTTGTCCGACTCGGAAGAACGAGAAGCCGAATGGACCAAGCTGGCAGAGCAGAATGGTTGGTCAGCGGACAAGCCATCAAAGTCGTCGGCTGAGATCGATGGGCAGATCATCAATCAGTACATCATGATTGTCATTTGCGTGGTGGTTGGGTGTTTGATGCTTTTGAAATGGTATCTCCCCCGGGGTTCATGGATCGAGGGCGATGAAACGCAGTTCAACAATAGCAGCGGCAAAACCGTTTTTCTCGATGAAATCGAAGGCATGGATGTCAGTCGGTGGGAGGAAAAGGGAATTGCTGTGTTGCGTTTCAGCGGTGGCCGAGGAGCCCGCAAGTTTGTCCTGGATGATTTTAAATATGATCAGGAAGCGACGGACAAGCTGCTCGAGATTGCAAAGGAAAAGCTTTACGCTCTTCAGTCGGGCAATGAAACGCATGAATCCAACGACGAGGGAAACGCTTGAGCGTTTTCATGATGGTGGTGGGGAGCGATTGGTTGGTGTTCGTATAGTTTCTCATGCTGTGGTTGAAGTTGCCGTGCAGTTCTTGAAAAGTGTTCTGCTGGATAAGTGCTCACGTCATCCTGAAATTAAGTGAGATTTGCGTGAGTACTGAATCAAACTTTCCAGAAGATGCACCCCGCTTGTCAGAAGATGCAACGATCTGGCCTCGCGATGCACCAGACTGGCTCGGTTGGGCTGTCTTTGTTGGTCCGCTGGCCATCTATCTTGGTGTTGGGGCACTTGTTCCGAGTATTTGGGAACGGGTTGATCTTAACTTGAATGTTGATCAATCCTCGACCGTCGCCTTAGTGGTTGCGTTCGCCAGGCTCTGTTTAATTGCAGTCGCGGTCATTTGGGGCCTGCGATGGATCACGAAGGTCTTTCCTCTTCGTGTGACGCCACTGTCAGTCGTCGTTGGGGTGATCGGCGGATTGATTTGGATCGGGCTTTGCCGGCTGAATTTGGAATCGCAACTGATGACGTTGCTTGGTCTCTCGCCAGACTGGTTAGGCCAACGTGACGCGATCAATCCATGGGTTTTGTTTTCGGATAGCAGTGGGCTTTACGCCTTTCTCGTAGCACGATTCGCGCTATTAGTAATCGCCGTACCGATTGCAGAAGAATTGATGCTGCGTGGTTTTCTGATTCGCTACTTGGAAGATGCCGCCTGGGAATCGCTGCCGCTAGAACGCATCGGTAAGACCGGCCTGATTGCCGCAACCGCCTATGGGGTTCTCTCCCATCCGAGTGAATGGATTGCAGCTGCCGTGTGGTTCACGTTGGTCACACTGCTGATGATGCGGACGAAACGTTTTTGGGATTGTGTGGTTGCACATTCGATTACCAATGCGATGCTCGGTATCTATATCCTTTGGGCGCATGATTGGAGATTGTGGTAAGCTTCCGCGACTAACGTTTGAGGATACGAACTAATCGACCTGGTGACGCGCTGGTGTTTGGTTCTCGGGAATGGTCGTAAGACGCTCGTCAATCGTATGGTTTTCAACTGCCACGATAAGCTCAATACGCGACTTTTCCATCGGCTGAGCGTTTGGCAAATCCCGGCAGATTACTCGTTTTCATGTTGCATTCGTATCAATCGCTGTTAGAAACCCAGATCTGCGAATCAGAATCAAGTTTGGAGTCAGGAATTGATTGGTAATTCACCTTTATGTAGCGTTGAGCTACCGCTGGTATTTTGGCTGCTTTGTGTCGTGTTGATTCGGGAATTACCTGCTGAGATAGAAGAGGCTTGGCGGCCCGTTTCCCAGGAGATTGCCTTGGGAGATCAATCCAGGATGCTCGATTCTCCCTGCAACGATTTGCCAGTCAGGCGTCAAGCTGAACAGCAGTTTGCGGCCACGACTCTGATTGCCCAACGTGCTTTTGAAAGTGGGTCAGGGCAGCAATCGGAAGATGACACGGCCAGCATTGTGATTCGGACCAAGCGACCTGCAGAGGTTCGCGTCAACCCTGGTATTGAACGGTATGGGCTCACTCGTGCTGATTTTGAAGTTGTTCGTTCTGTCGTACCCAATCTTGTCCTCGCTGTTCCGTTCCGGACCGTCATGCAATCGGTTCGGTACGGTGATCGAGAGCAGGATGTGAAGGTCGTCGGCACGACGATGGAGATCTCCCAAATCAATGGAGTCGTCATCAGCAGCGGTCGATTCCTCACCAAGCGAGATGTTGAGTACCGCAATAACGTCGCTGTTATCGCTGCAGACATCGCTAACCGCTTGTTTCAGGGCAAAGACCCGATTGGCAAAAACCTGCGATTCGAAGACGACTATTTTCTTGTTGTGGGAGTGACTGAGCCGAAAAAACTTCCCGGCGAGACCGGTGAACGTTCGATTGCTCCAGGGGTTTACATTCCCATTACGACGATGAATTCCAGATTTGGAGATCGGGTTTTGCTGCGGGAGAACGGTTCCTTTCAGATGGAATTCTACGAGCTCAGTGGAATTCACGTTGTGATCAAGAACCGAGAGGAGGTTTCCGGCGCGGTTCAAAAAATTGGTCAAACGCTCGCGGCGAGCCATGAGACAGCGGACTACACGGTCGACGTTTTAAATCAATAATCAACAGAACAGCGAGCGGGCTTACCCTGCGATCGCTTTTGCCGAAATCGCACCCATACTGAAATCAACGGTGAACCATCGTCATGCAAATGAAGCACATCATTACCATCGTACTCTTGGCATGGATCACGCCTGCATCGCTTTCTGCGCAAGAGAACGAGCTGGAGCGGCGGATTGAAGAAACTGTTCGGGAGCTCGGTGTTTTGGAGAGTTCTAGCGGCGTGGAAATCCGCAGCCCGGTCGAGTCCACCGTTCTCTCGGTTGTGCCGGAAGGCGCAGAAGTAAAGCGAGGCGACTCGCTACTCAACCTGGATGTTTCCCGTCTGGAAGATGAGCGAAGTCAACAGCGGATTAAGCTCGCGGAGTCTGATGCAGAGCTGATTGGCATCCTGACGAAGACCGATGCCATTGAGCGGGAATCGAAAGCGAGAGCCGCTATGAGTGAGCTGGCCGTAAAAGTTTCCGAGCTCGAGCTGCAAAGGTTCGTCGCTGAGGATGGTGAATTAGCTTTTCGAAAGCAAGAAATCGAAACCGGGGTAGCGTTGGCCCAAGAGCAATTGAAAACGACTCAACAGGTCCGGCAGCTGACCGCAGCAGCGGTAAAATCTGGCACGCTTGGTGCCGATAAATCCTCTGCCCTGGTCGAGTTGGCTGTGATCGAAGCAAAAGCGAATCTTGCTGTTGCTGAAGCAAAACGAAATTGGTTCCAGAACCACGTTCGCGGTCATGAATCTGCGGCCCTGCAATTGGCATTGCTTCAGGCAAAGCTGATGCAAACAAAAGGGACGGAAGAATTTGGACAGAGATTCGCGAAGGCACAGGCTGATTCTCGAACTGCCGAGGCGGCTCGAGATGCAGAGCAGGCCAAGCTGAATCGGCTGGAAAAAATGCTTGCCGCGTGCCAAATCAAATCACCCATCGATGGGGTCGTGCTCTATTCCATCACCACAAATGGTCGGGGCATGCAGGCCCCAGCGATTGAAACGGGAGCAGCAGTACAGCAACGTCAGTTGATACTGCGCGTCGTTGACATGAAACGCTTGCAGGTCCGAGTTCTCGTTAACCAGTCCCGGATCAGTCGAGTCCGACTTGGGCAACCGGCTGAGATCCGATTTGATGCCGTGCCCAATAAAACGCTGGAAGGAAAAGTGTTGAAGATCAGCAGGATTCCAGAACCCGCTGCTTGGAGCGGTGGCAATGTCAAGCGGTACGCAGTAGAGGTGTCAATCAACAACCCATCCGACTATCTCCGGTTGGGAATGACAGCTGTGGTCGAAATCAATACTGCCGGTGAAGTCTCCGCCAGATCCCGGTGACCCTCAGAATCGCGTCGCGGGTAACCGCGTTCGTTAGAATCGTCGCCGCGATCCTAGTTTGGATCGGATGGTCGAATAGGGCACCCGCACTTAGGGCAGGCGACCGCGTGGATCGACACGAGACCTTTGCAGTCAGGACAAGGTGCAAGGTTCGATACCGGTTCTTCGGGCTTACGGCGACTAGATGAGAGGACAAGCACCGCCACAACGATCACAATCGGAATCAGAATGATGCCGATGAGAATCTGCTCCATCAATCCAATGCCGGCCATTAAAGTCAAATCTCCGAAATGTCTTGTGGTGCGATCTCATATTCTGGCCAAAGACTCTTGTCGCTCGAGAGTTGAGCCAAGCCTGAATATACCCGAAAACAATCGGGTGACCAAAGCAGTTGCGGAGCTTTTGATCCGTAGGCTGATGTGTTGATCGGTGTCGGGTGTGTGATCGAATGCCCACTTATGGCAGCTTTTAAAACGTTGAGATGTCGTCTTTGATGATGCCAGTGTCTTCATTGGGAGCCAGTGTCTTCATTGGGATCTGATGGGATTCGACCTGGGGTAGCTCAACCGGATCGACGGCTATTACCAGCGTTCGGATGTGTTCCTGCGGCCGCCAAGGTGCTGATTCGGTATTGAGCGGGCTGGAACGCGAACCACCGAGCACCTCGTTCAACGAAGCCTCACTGCCGCAAACCCAAAATTGACACATTGATGCGGCGAGACAGTGACAAGACGACACAAGGATAAGACAACACCACTGATCCGATTGGGCCGGATTTGAGGAATTGTTCGCTTTCGAGCTGCAGCCACCTTAACGAATTTGTGCTCAATCTTGATTGTGAACCGTTTGCTGGTCAGGAGTCGTTTGAATTGAAAAGCGGGGATAATCTCGGTGGGAAATTCCGTTTTCCGGGCATTCGGGATGATGCGATCGGCTCGAATTTTGGCACCAATGGATTCTGGTGCAATGGATATTCCTCACTTCCGTTATTCCCCTTGGATCAGACCCTTTGAAGTTGAGAAATAACCTAGGATAAATCGGATGGGGAAGATCAGATTATCTGGGCTTGTGAACTGTTGAATGGGGCGGATCTAGTCGGGACAGAAATTGAATGGTCGGTGTTCACACCGCTCGCGCACTAGCAAATCACTGCTGCTTAACCTGATTTGGGACGGACTCACATTTGGAAAACGTCGTCATGGAAGCATGCAGGTCATGCTGAGAGCGGAAGCAGCGATCGACGGATCACTTCCCGAACTGCGACTTCTCAGACTGCCAAATCGCTTGGCAACGGATTTCCCCGGCAACGATTACCGAGCTTCGCACCACTCGCAAACAACCTGAATTCAATGAACCAATTTGGGCTCGCACTTTCAGGCGGCGGATTTCGCGCCGCCCTCTATCATCTTGGGGTGATCCGTCTGTTGCGAGACACAGAATTGTTGTCGCGGGTTAGCCACATCACTGCTGTTTCTGGAGGCAGCGTCATCGCCGCGCATTTGGCCTTGAATTGGGATCGCTACAATGGTTCGGAAAAGGATTTCCAAGCGGCGACTGACGAGCTAATCCAATTTCTGCAGATCGATGTTCGAAATCGCATTGTGCGTCGTTTTCCATTGACCGCCTTTGCAAATATTCTTCGTCGCTCCACACGGCTTGGAACGCGTCGCCAATACACGCGGGCTGGCTTGCTCGAATGGCACTACGAAAAATATCTATTCAACGACGCGGCATTGTTTCAGCTGCCTGAGTCGCCTCGGCTTTTCATCCTCGCCACTGATGTGAGTGAGGGATCGGTTTGCGCGTTTTACCGTGATGGCATGTTTTTGCAGCGGCGCGGTGTCAACGGCCAGCGAGAGTTTGAGCATCTACCGACTGGGTTGGCAACGGTGGCGATGGCAGTCGCAGCCTCGTCCGCTTTTCCCGGATTTTTCCCGCCGCTCGGGTTGCGAGCAAGCGATGTTGGGGCGTTGGAGGGTGAATTTGGCAGTCACGCGTTTACCGATGGTGGCATCCATGACAACCTTGGACTGCGGATGTTCCATTATCTGCAGCAAGGATCTTTGTTGAGTCAGGACGGTCAAGAGGAAGGAAGGCTGGCGGAACTTCAGCCTCTGGATGGAATTTTCATGAGCAATGCTGGTGCGAGTTTCAAAGTTCGCGCGGATGCCCAGACAGGCGGGCTGTTCAGCACTGCGATGCGATCCTCTGACATTTTGATGGATCGGGTCAATCAACTTGAACTCGAAGCGTTTCACGGCCAAAAAGGCACGTTGTTTTTCCCAATCACCAAAATGGTTTCTCAGGTAGAAGCACCTGATGCTCCTCACATTGAAGTCCAAAGACAAGCTCCATTGATTCGAACGGACATGGATCGTTTTTCCAATCTGGAAATCTCGACACTTGTGCAGCACGGCTACTGCGTGGCTCGTTCGGTTTGCAAGGAATCTGGTTTGCCACTTGCCAATCGTGAGAGTCTGGAGTGCTGGGATCCGCTTGCGGATGATTCTGAAACTGCCAAACGACCTTTGTTGAGTAGCGAAGCAGACGCATTGAAGTCAGGCCGAAAATTGCAGAGGTCTTCTTCGCGACGCATCTTCAGTACTCTCCTCAGTCCAATCGACTGGCCAACCTACGTTTGGGTGCCATTGATTGCACTGCTCCTGTTCACGATGCCTTATATGATTTATCGGTCGCATCGAAAAGCGACTCAGCGCGGTTACGTTCTGTCAGCGGTTTCCCAAACAAGTCCGGTGTACCGAAAAATTTTGGACCTGATCGAACACGGTCCAGACGATTTGGTAACGCCGATTGCATTCGAGGAAGTGGAAGAACTTGTTCCAGCCAATTTCGATGAGTTCGAGGTACTGTCTGACAACCGTGTCTTCGATTTACGGCAGTGGTCGGAATCGACGGAGGAATCGGCTCCCTATGTTTACAGCCGACTCAAGATCCGCCGTACCGGCAAAGAAACTACACTTCGCTTCCAATCCGATTCACAAGACGAAGCCATGGCGTTTCAGTGTGTGACCGAGAGCCTCAATCCGCGGTATCTGCGTGCATCAAATGTAAATGGAAATTATCTCTGGGAGGTGAATCTTGATCTTTCCCAAATACCGATCAACACCGGAACGGTTGCGGTCTTTGAAGGTAACCTGATTAGCGAACGAGCGACGCAATCGAGTGACGAAGGACGATTTCTATTCAGCATTTTTGCCAATACAGGTTTGGCTCAAATTTGGATGTTGATGCCAGAAGATCGAAGCTACAAAGATTTTCAAATCATTGGGTATCCGATGGATCAACCCGAACTGCGAACCATCGTCGAACCGACCTCGAAAGTTGAGCTTCCTGTGGGAGCGATAGCAACATTTCAGATCATTGAGCCGCAAAGTAACTTTCGCTATGAGTGTCGTTGGAAATGGGGTGATGATTGATTCGGTCGGTCACGCAGCAGATCACTCGCGAACTGCCTGCAAGTACCGGCGGTTTTCCTGCGTTTCACTGAAAGCTGCGATTTATGAGCAGGTAACGCGACCGCTGGCATTTTCGTTTCATGGCTGATTCGCGGTTGCGTGGCGGATCACTTCCTCAATCGCTTCGATGGTTTCGGACGAAGGGCGAAAATTGCCTGGCCGACTTCCCTGCGCGATTTTCAAAGGTGTCCAGCCGCGACTGTTCTTCTGATTCCAAACCTTCATGGCGGCTCCATTGTCAGATAACAATTGGATGAGACGTGTCCAACTCTTGTACGCCGCGCCATGCATTGCACTGTGACCATGGTCGTCAATTGCATTGATGTCAGCATTACGTGAGAGCAGTAAGCGCACGGTTTCGATAGCGTCTTGTTCTGTCCCCGCAGTCTCGTCACCGTTACTGATGACGCCGACCCCGCAAGCCGCTAGCAGCGGCGTGCAACCTTCTGAATTGGGGCGTCGCGGATCGGCACCGAATTGGATCAATGTCCGAATCAATGGCACGTCGCCCGTTTCGGCAGCCAACAGCAGTGGCGTCGCAGCCGTTCGATTCAATCGCAACGTGGGTGGTGAGTGAGATCCGTGTGGGGCATTGATGTCGGCGCCACGTTTGATCAGCTCACGCACAAATTGCATGCTGGTTATCCCGCCCGATCCCTGCGGAGGTGGATCCCCGTCCCCGCGAATTGGTTTGCGTACCCAGGTCATTGCGTGCAGCGGGGTGTAGCCCGCTTTGTCGTCTTTGGGATTGCCGCCTGCGTCCAGCAGTGCCATCGCGGTCTCAAAATGTCCATTGTTGATTGCCAGTATCAAGGGTGTCGTTCCCCGCTTTGGACCCTTCGCCGCGACTCGCTTTGGCTTGATTGGTTGATTGACGTCGATGCCAGCCCGGAGCAAATGCAAAGCAACTTGCGTATGGCCTTGGCGGACGGCAAAAAAGAGTGGGGTGAAGCCAGAGGGCAAGGGTGTTTGGAAGTCAGCCCCTGCTCCCAGCAGGGCTTTGACTGCCGCAAGATTTCCCTCGGCGGCTGCCCACATCAAAGCTGTTTGACCTTTCCGTTCTTTCGCGTTGACGTCAGCACCGCTCCCGATCAACACCTTGATCGTTTCTAAATCGCCGGTGCGAGCAGCCACCATCAGTACCGTTTGGCTACCCTCCATCGTCTGATTTGGATCAGCGCCGGCATTTAGCAGCATGCTGGTGATTTCGTCGCTGCCATTACGGCACGCCAGATAGAGTGGAGTGATGCCGTACCGAGTGGAAACTCTTGCAGACGCTCCTGCAGCTAGCAGCCGTTTGGTCCAGTGTGAATCGTCGTGTTGCGATGCCCAGTGAAGGGCCGTCATGCCATCAGCTTGCGGTGCATCGATGTCGGATGTCATTTCGACCAACGATTTCGCAGTCACAAAATCGCGACCTTCGATCGCGTCAGCGAGTCGTGTGTCAGCAGCCTTCGTTGACCCGATGTTAACTGTCAATACCAAACATAAAATCGTGATCTGGTGAATGTTTCGCATCAATCGTTTGTTCATGTAGCTACCTCCTCTCTCGCAGCGATTCACCTTGGTAAACATCTTGCGTATTCGTGTTCCAAAAGATTTTTCGCACAACTCGCTTCAGTGGCGTCTTTTGGACGCGATCTGGTGTTTGTTTCGCTAGACGTCTAGTGGTTGAAACAATTCGGTCATTGGTTGTTCACTATCGCCGAATGTTTGCTGTGCGATTCCCACTTTTTGCAACAGAGACAAATGCAGATTTGCAAGTGGTGTCGGTTTCTCAAACCGAATGTGGCGATTTCCTTGCATGTTGCCCGCTGCACCGCCGGCGACCAAGATTGGCAAATTGCTGTGGTCGTGCACGTTGGGGTTGCCCATTCCGCTGCCGTATAAATAGAGGGCGTGATCCAGCAACGTGCCGTTTCCTTCAGGCGTCGCTTGCAGTTTTTCCAGGAACTCAGCAAATAGTGAGACATGGAACTGATTGATCTTGGCAACTTTGGCGATCTTTTCCGGATTGTTTCCGTGATGGGTCAGCGGGTGATGCGGCTCGGAAATACCAATTTCGTTGTACGTTCGGTTGCTGGTTTCGCGTGCCAATTGGAACGAGATAACGCGGGTGATGTCACCCTGCAACGCTAGCACCTGCAAGTCGAACATCAACCGCGCGTGATCAGCATAGGAGGTTGGAACACCGGTTGGCCGATCAAGATCCGGGAGCGGATTCTCTGAAAAATCCGCTTCTGCGCGTTGGATCCGACGCTCTACTTCACGAATCGATTCCAGATATTGCGATACGGTATTTCGATCGGCTGGACCAAGCGTTTTTTTCAGTCGCGTGATTTCTTCGGCCAATGAATCTAGCAGGCTGGCACGTTTGATCAATGCAGCACGTCGATCCGCGGGCGTTCCCCCTTCACCAAACAGGGTCTCAAAGACCAGTCGTGGGTGGGCCTCGGCCGGTAAAGGTGTTGTTGGTGAGGACCAGGAAAGATTGTTTTGATAAACACAGGCGTAACCGTTATCACATTGCCCAACGACGGAGAGCAAATCCATCGACATTTCTAACGATGGTAGCGGGGTCGCCTGGCCGATATGCTGGGCTGCGATTTGATCAACCGTCGTGCCCAAATAGTAGTCAGTACTTTCTGTTCTTTTTGCGCGGGCTGCACTTAAGAAAGATGCGTTCGAGGTGGCGTGCGTTCCTGGGTACGCATTTTGCAATTCAAGGTTGGTGATTGCCGTGACTTGCTGCTTGACCGGTTCGAGCGATTGCAGGCTGGGAGAAAGTTCATCGAGTGAGCGTTCATTTGGGGGCGTCCACCTCGAGATGTCACTCCCCATCGGCATGTAGACAAAGCCGAGTCGTCGCAATTGCGACGGGTTTGCAGCGGTATCCGCCAGCGCTGTCATCGCTGGAATCATTGCATCGAGTAGTGGCAAGGCCAACGCCGCACCGGTGCCTCGTAGAAAGGTTCGCCGTGGCAGCGATTTTCGTGTCACGATCATTTCGCGTCTTTCTTTTGGAAGGGTGGACTTCGCACAATTCCGAGCACAATTGATGATAGTCTGTAATTGTCTTGCTTCGCCTCACGGACGATTTGACGAACGAACGGTGCGTCGGAATATCTGGTGCCTCTTCCGACTGCATAGGTCAATAATTTTTCGGCCAGAGTGGAAACGAAGATTTCGGGATGCTCCAGCAGGCCGTTTTCTAAGCCCTCCACGCCAGTGAATTCGCGTCCACCGGGAAGACCACCGTTGGCGTCCACGGGCTGCCCCTTTTCGGTCAACCGCCAGCGGCCCACCGCGTCATAATTTTCGAGCGAAAACCCGATTGGATCAATCAAGTTATGACAGCTCGCGCAGGTTGGGTCCGCCCGGTGTTGAGCTAGTCGTTGCCGAACGGATAGCTCAGCGGAAACGAAGTTATCCACTAAGTCAGGGATGTCGGGGGGCGGTGGCGGGGGTGGTATGCCCAACAAGTTTTCTAAAATCCACTTACCGCGAAGAACGGGCGACGTGCGATTGGCATACGATGTCACCGTCAAAATGCTGCCTTGCCGCAACAAACCGCCCCGTTGGTCGCGAGGATCCAATTGAACGCGACGGAATCGACTGCCGTAAACGTGCGGGATGTCATAGTGTTTTGCCAAACGTTCGTTGAGGTATGTGGCGTCAGACTTCAGTAACTCGATGACGGGGCGATCCTCACGAAAAATGTCTCCCACAAACAACTCCGTTTCTTGCCGAAATGCTTGCCGCAAATTGTCATCAAAGTCTGGATAAAAACGACCATCGGGGGTGATTGAATCAAGGTTTTTGAGGTACAGCCATTGACTAACAAAATTTTTCACCAACGATTCGGCACGTGGATCGGCAAGCATTCTCCGCACTTGACGTTCCAGAACGAGCGGGTTCCGCAATTGTCCTTCTTGGGCGATCGTTAACAATTCATCATCTGGGATGCTGCTCCATAAAAAGAACGACAATCGCGACGCCAATTCTAGTTCGCTGAGCGCGTAAACCTCACCGCTCGCGACACTCGGCGGTTCCCGCTCGATTCGGAATAAAAACCGTGGATGGACTAAGATTGCGGCGAGTGCCATTTCGATCCCTGCTTCAAATCCATTCTGACTGCAGGCTTCACGATAAAGCTTCAGCGGATTCGCCAAGTCCGCTTCACTGACTGGACCACGGGTTGCCCGTCGAAGCAGGTTGGTGATGATCTCTCGGGCGCAGGTTTCATCATCTGCTTGGCTTGTTGGATAACAGCGAAAGATCTGGTCACGACTGGGTGTTTCGCCGGGTCCACGCGAGTCGTACGGGCCGGTAATCGATACCTGGAAAACCGCCGGCCCCAATCGCGGATGACGGTACATGTTGTAGTGCACATTCAGCGGTTGGCGTTCTGATTCCAGCAACGAGGCAGACTTTCTTAAGAACGTCACGCCCAATTCACGCGTCCCTGCCGTAACAGGAAATCGAAACTTCAGATGTCGATCGATGTTTGCATGCGTTGGTTTGTCCCAGCTATCGCTGGTCTGCTTCTTCCCAGCCGGCGGGCGGACTGTGAATTGTTTTAACAGTTTGCGATCGAGCAGTAGATCGAGCTTATGTTCCTCTCGCATTCCTTCGACATGTTCATTTCGATCTCGGGACAAGCGAATGCTAATTTCGTATTCGCCATCTTCTGGAAACAAGTGATGGACCAGTATTCCGCCACGGGTGCCTAGGGGTAAGCCGGGTAGGTGAACGTCTTGGGTAACATCAGGAGGAACGCGATAGGTTTTGCCACCCGGTGAGCGAGTGGGGCGGCCGATCGCCAATCGACTGATCTTCTGCGCTGCCGACACGTAACGGTTTAGCAGCGTAGGCGAGAGTTCACTGACGGTGATGTTGTCAAACCCATGGCTCACTTCATCGGGAGGTAACAAGCTGTTTGCGTCTACCTGCAATGACAATAAGTCTCGAATCGCATTGCCATATTCATATCGAGTTAGGCGGCGAAATGATTCAACATGGCCTGCGCGAGGGTGTTTATTCGCGATGCTATCTAAAGCATCGGACAGGGCTTGCGTGGCAGACACGAGGACATCACGTCGCGGACGGTCAGCATCTGCGGGGGGCATCTGAAAAGTCCCCACCTTTTTGACCACTTGTTCCCACCTTTGCAGATTGGATGACAGTGGTTCGGCAATCATTTGCTCGAGGTTCAATTCAGCGATCGGGTCGTCGCTGCTATGGCAACTGATACAGGCTGTGCTGACCAAGTTGACAAGTCGATCCGGTACTTCTGACGCAGCAAGAGAGCAGCGGAATATCACGCAGGCGGCGAAGATAGCGACTCGGATCATACCGACATTATAGCAGCGGCTTGATACTGTTGAGTGCCCTGATTCGAGATAAGACGAGACCTCGGCGGGACGGTGCAACATTGCAGCGATTTGCGTTTTTTTCGAATGGTCACGAGTGAGCAAGTTGGTCTTGTTGGAGCAGCGAGAAAACACTCGTGATTGTGGCGATCAGGAGTAAGGGAAAAGAGAGTCCACGGGCACACTCTCTTTTCACAACTTCTATGCTGTCAACTGGTAAGTGAGAGGTTAAAAGTAAAGCCGTATTTTAGATTGGTTCGCATGTAATCCGCTGTTGCTGAGGAACGGATACTTGTATTGTCCTGGCTGCTGCGGTGAGTGAGCCTCTTTTCTTCGCGATCTTCATCATGCGCTTCCCTTGGAATTTTCTGAACACTCGATAGGAATCAGCTTTGTTCAAAACCTCGAGTTTTATACTCGCCGTTCAACGTCTTCAACGAAAGAACGACTCTAACCGACAAGGAAGTTACGGCTGCAGTCCGAGCACCCTCCGGCAAGGTGTGAATGCCTACCAAGATCCGTTGCTGGTCGGTAAATCAGGTTTTGCCCAACCACAGCGTGAATCAGCGTTGGTCCGTCCATGAGCGTGGTGGACGGTCCGGTGCGGTTCCGCAAGCTTCCCAGCACTGATAGGCATTCTGGAGTCCTGGTTTGGTTCCCGCATGCGGGGGGAACCAGCGCGGCACTCGTTCGGCAAACAAGTGGACAAAATCTTGGGATGCAAACTTGGGTCGCAGTGTTGCCTGGACGGGAGGAACGTCACAAAGAATCTGCCACCGATCTGCAATCACTAGTGCGTCAATTTGACGAAGCCTTGGACGCGGAAACCGATCGACCGGTGGTTTTGGCGGGCCACAGTTTTGGTGGATTGCTCGCCTATTTGCTGGCCGAACGACGGTGTCAGCGTGGACAGCCACCACAGGCTTTAATTCCGCTGGCGGTTGCGCCTCCAGATCGTTTGAATCCCGGCGACTGGAGTGGTGCCGGGGAGCACGAGCTTATTGAACATTTGGATCGAAAGTATGGAGCGATCCCATCGGCGTTGCGAGCTAAGCCTGACGTGCTGCGGGCATTTCTGCCAGTGATTCGCCATGACCTGCGTTTGATGGAATCGTATCGGCACCCGCCGACTGAACCGTTACCGATCGAGTTGGTTGTGTGTGGTGGAACCGAAGATCAGTCCCTGTCGGCAAACAGGCTTGCCGGGTGGCAACGATTCACACGAGCTGGCTATACCTTGAAAATGTTTTCGGGTGACCACTTTTTTCCTTATCACCACTTTGCAGAAATCACCAATTTGTTCAGGTCCAAGGAGTAGCGTGACCACGTCGTCAGGCGTTGCAAATTTGTCGAATCACGTCGCCTTCGACGTCGGTGAGTCGGAAATCTCTGCCGTTGTGGCGAAACGTTAGCTGCGTGTGATTCAAGCCCATCAGATGCAAAATTGTGGCGTGGAGGTCGTGAAGGTTGACACGATCCTCGGCCGCTTTGTGCCCGATCTCGTCAGTCGCGCCGAACGATGTTCCGCCCCGCGTACCTCCGCCAGCGAGCCAATACGCCATCGCGTGAGGATTATGGTCACGCCCTGGCTTGGCCGATTTCTGTGCGACAGGCAAACGTCCAAATTCACCGCCCCAAATCACCAATGTCGAATCAAGTAAGCCTCGCTGAGAAAGATCCTCTAACAAGGCTGCGATCGGTTGGTCTGTTTCTCCCGCGAATTGGCGGTGGTTTCCCGCGATGTCATTGTGGCCATCCCATGATCGTTGATTCTCCATACCACCGGAATAGATTTGGACAAAACGCACGCCGCGTTCGACCATCCGGCGAGCCGTCAGGCATTGCTTGGCAAAATGTGAGCAGCGATCGTTGTCGATGCCATAAGCGGCTTGGATATGAGCGGGCTCTGCATTGATGTTCAACGCCTCGGGCGCAGCTGATTGCATTCGATACGCTAGCTCGAAACTTTCGATGCGCGCGGCAAGTTCTTTCTCGCCTGGATTTGCGTCCTGGTGCAGCTGGTTCAATTGGGCAAGTAAATCGAGTTGATTCCGCTGGCGTGCGGCATTTAATTCAGAGGGTGGATTGAGGTTGCCGATTGGTTCACCCTTCGGTTTCAGCCAAGTCCCTTGATAGACGCTCGGCAAGAATCCAGCACCCCAATTTTGTGAATGCCCTTTCGGTTGCCCGCGTCCTTTCGGATCTGACATCACGACAAACGCGGGTAGTTCTCGGCTTTCGCTGCCCAAGCCGTACGTGACCCATGATCCAACACAGGGGTACCCCATTTGTGTGAATCCTGTGTTGGCCATGAATAACGCCGGGCTGTGATTGTTCGATTTGGCATATGCCGAATGAACAAATGCCATCTTGTCAACATGCTGTGAAAGATGTGGGAACAGTTCCGATACCCACTTCCCCGACTCGCCGTATTGCTGAAACTTGAACGGCGATTTCATTAACGGGCCAACCTGTCCCGAAAAGAACCCGGTGAATTGATCAAAGCCCTGCAGTTCCTTGCCGTTTTGCTTTTCCAATTCGGGTTTGTAATCCCAAGTGTCAACATGGCTTGGCCCGCCATTGATAAACAGCCAGATCACTGCTTTGGCTGAGGCGTCAAAATGCGGTGGTCGGGGCGCCATTGGATCGATGCTCAAGGCCGGTCCGGCGGCGAAGCCTTGTTCGTCGGCCAGCAGCGATGACAATCCGAGCATTCCAGCACCCGCTCCACATCGGGCGAGCATTTGACGTCTAGATAGGAATGTGTGATTCACGTTCAGGCTTTAGTTGAGGTAAACAAACTCATTCAAACTCATCAGCACCTGGCACAAATCTGCAAGTGCAAAATCAACCGCCTCGCCATTCTGACTTGTTGCCAAGCCACTCGAGTCCGCAGAATAGGATTCTGTTTGTCGCCGCACAAAAGTGATCGAATCAGATCGCTCCTGTTCACTTGGTGATCTTGATAAAGCCGTCATGTACGCTTGTTCGATTGCGACGTTCAGATCTTGATTCGCGATTTTTTTGGCAAAGGCATGCGCGTATTCCCGCACTTGCGGATGATTCATGAACACAAGTGCTTGAGGCGCGATTGTGGTGCTGGGACGCTTGCCGACACTTACCAGTGGTTCGGGGGAGTCAAAGACCTGCATGATCGGGATCAAGCGACTGCGTTTGATCATGAAGTAGATGCTGCGGCGACGCATCGATTCATTGAGTGTTCCAGGTCCATACTGGGTGGTGTCCCATTCCCCGCTGACCGCCAGCATTGCATCTCGGATGATTTCAGCTTCCATGCGGCGCGGAGAGAAACGCCATTGCCACTGGTTGATAGGATCTTTTGCGGCGTGGTCATTGTTAAAGTCAGACCGCTGCATGTAGACACTGCTGGTCATGATAAGCTTGCGAATCGGCTTAAGACGCCACTGGTTTCGGATGAGTTCCGCTGCTAACCAATCCAATAGCTCAGGGTTGGTGGGCCGTTGACCTTGAAAACCAAAATCATTGGGTGTTGCCACGAGGCCACGGCCAAAGTGTTGTTGCCACAATCGATTTACGATTACCCGTGCCAGTAAAGAACCAGCGCCGTGATCGACATCGGTGATCCAGGCGGCGACTGCGCGACGACGGGATGAAGTTGTTGCTTGTGGTAGTTTTTGGACACGCCAACGTTCGGAATCCGCGTTTCGCATCAAGACCTGTGGGAATCCAAGTTCAGCGATCCCTTGTTTTTGGTCGATGTCGCCACGATTTAGGAAGTGTACGTTTTCGTAAAAGTGTGGATAGCCACGGCCGTCTCCGTGATTGGGAATCGGTTTGACGTTTTCGCTGCTCACCATCACGTTGGTTAGTTGTGAAAGAGGTTTAGCAGCAAGCTGCGTTTCAACGGCTTGCTGCAAAGCATGCCATCGCGAATCCTGGTTTTTAAAAGCAGTAACGGCCCATGATGGCATCTCACCGTTTTTCAATTCATCACGGCGGCGTTTGATCACCTCGAGTTCGGCGGTTGCTTGATCGATTGCATCGCCGTCGATCGGTGGCGTCTCGGTCGCGTTGCTTACCGCTACCCGTAACCGCCCGATATTATGCCGGTCATTGACTTGGAATTCCAAGCGAATCGTCAAATGGGTTCCCTGCGGAAAGCCAACGGCTTCTTGGAAATTGAATGTGGCGGCGTGGTTCTGACCAAATTTTGGGTCAACCGCCCAGCCCGTTTTCGGATTGTTGTCCAGCGACGCTTGAATCGACAGGTTGGCAGAATTTTGCTCGAAACTGACTTGCGGATTGATTAGCTCTACCGCGACTGGTTCTTCGGTGCTGTCAGTTGGCCGCGCTGTCACGGTGATGCGACTCAATGCAAAGTTGCCGTTGGCAGCTCTACCTGGCCCCGATGCCTTCATCGAATCGTCAGCGAGTGCTTCGATGCGAAGCTGTTTAAGATCGGAAAGAGACGTTTCGGTTTCAAAAATATAAGCGTCTGAAACACCGTTTTTGCCGGTTGCCAAATATGATCCGTCGTCCAGTCGGACAAAGGTCGCTCCCTGTTCAGAAAGTAACCTGCTCGCTCGCAGGCGAACCCAGTGGGTTTCAGATCTTTCGGTGGGTGGCTTCAGTGAATCAATGAATTCCTCCCAGCGAGACGCAAGTTCCTCGTCCTCAAAACGCCTGAGCTTTTGCGTTCGCGAATCGATTTCGGTTTGCCACGCCTGCATCGCTTGCCGGTTGGCCACTTTGTTCAAATCAATTTCGACGTTGCTTCGGATCGTGTGCCGAAAAGCAGACACAAGCTGGTAGTAATCCCGTGCCGGAATCGGATCGAATTTATGGTCATGGCAACGGGCACAGCCAATCGTGATTCCTAGCATTGCCGAGCCGAGGGTCGCGACCATGTCATCAAGTTCGTCATAGCGAGCTGATTCGAATTCTTTTTCCGTCAATTGAGTTGGAAACACGCCAGCGCCTAAGAAACCAGTTGCCATCATTGCCAGTGGATCATCTGGTGCGATTTCGTCACCCGCTAATTGCCAACGAACAAATTGATCAAATGGCATGTCTTGATTGAATGCCTTGATGACGAAGTCACGGTAGTGATAAGCGTGGGGTCGGTCATAGTCTTGCTCGAAACCATGGCTCTCGCCGAATCGAACAATGTCCAGCCAGTGCCGGGCGACACGTTCGCCGTGATGCTTGTTGGCCAACAAACGATCAATCAGTTTTTCGTAGGCTTGGGGGTCTTGATCCGCCAGGAAGGCCGCTGTTTGCGTCGAGGTGGGCGGCAATCCAATCAAATCAAGGTACGCGCGACGAACCAAAGTGTTTCGTGACGCCATTTCATTGGGGGCTAATTCTTCACGTGTTAGTTGCTCAAGAATGAAATCATCGATTGCTGTCCGCGCCCATGTGCCATTCCTTTTTTCAGGTGTTGGGATGACTGCCAGGGGTTGAAATGACCAAAACTCTCTTGTTGCATCGTCAATCACTCGCTTGGTCCAGGCGAGTGGATCGTCACTGCTCTCTACTCTCAACGGTTGGTCGTAGGCGGCTCCTAGGCGAATCCATTTCTCGATCGCATCAATTTGGCGGTCATCCAGCTTGGCGCCGTCTTCGGGCATCACTGGTTCGACCTGGTGGCGGATCATGCGCAGCAATCGGCTCTCAGGCACATCTTGAATCTCAATCGCTTGGCCACTTTCGCCACCACGCATCAGTGCTGTTCTTGAAGCGAGCGAGAATTCGGCTTCTGTCGATTCCCCACCATGGCAGCTTAAACAGCGGCCAACAAAAATCTGACGCACATCGGATCGGAACAACTGGCGGGATGCGGCCATGGCGGTTGCGTGGTCTGCGCTGATTTCCGCTTCGGCCTGATCGGCATTTCCCTGTTGGCCGCTCGAATCGCAAGTGGTCAAAAGGTTAAACGCGATGGCTAAGCCGAAAGCCAAGATGCGGGAGGGTGTAAAAATATGTCGCACGTTCTTGCCTTGGAATCGCTCAGACTCTTTGTTTGTCTATCCCGTGTTTTGATTGGGCGCATCCATCTTAGCAGGTCGTATTGGCCCTCTGCCTCTATCGCGGAAAAAGTAATTGCGGTTCTACGCGGCGGAGTAATTTTGTCTGTTGTGATAGGGCGTAAGTTGGGGTAACTCAAGATTCTCGATTCAAGTAGCTTCTGTTTTCATCAGGTTCGTTGGGTTTGAGCTAGCACGGCCCTCGTTAGGGGGCTCCTTTTCTGGCCTTCAACCCGAAAACGCGATTCGAATGTTCAGAGATGACTTCCCTGATCGACGTGGCTACAATGATCGGCCGTGTTACGCATTATTTCTTTCGAGGCTTTTATTCATGCAATCTCATCGCCAAGTACCCTCTTTTCTTCCCCAATCTCGCCGTCGTTTTTTGACGCACTTGTCGGCTGGGGTTGCCGCTGGTTCAGCCCTGTGGTTCGACACGCCCGGTTCCTTTGCCGAAGAATTGATGCGGACGCAATCGCAAACTCCCGGTCCTTTTTATCCAACCAAGTTACCGCTCGACACTGACAACGACTTGTTGGTGATCAATGATGCGATTACGCCGGCGGTCGGTGAGATCACACACCTGACCGGTCGGCTTACCGACACGAAAGGCAGGCCGATTCGAAATGCGGTGGTGGAAATTTGGCAGTGTGACAGCAGTGGAGCTTATCTGCACGAGAAGAGCGACAATCTTGATAAGCGTGATAAGAACTTTCAGAGCTTTGGTCGTTTCCTGACGGGTTCCACGGGCGAGTATTACTTTCGCACGATCAAGCCTGTTGCCTATCCGGGACGAACGCCGCATATCCATTTTGCGGTGAAGCGAAAGGGACAGCCACGCTTCACCACCCAATGTTACGTGCAGGGGAATCCTGGCAATCAGCGAGATGGACTATGGAAACGAATTCCAACTGACCGTGCGCGTCAATCAGTGACCGTTGATTTCGCCAAAATGCAAGATTCTGCGATCGGTGAGTTGGCGGCCAAATTTGATATCGTGCTGGGGAAAACACCCAAGGGCTAACCGCCACCAAGTTGCGCCGCGAGCGGCAGTTTCGCTGCTCCCGCATTGGCGAATGTGAGAGCAGCGAAGCGAATCATGGCGAGGGCGATACGTTCGTGCGTTTGATTGGCCAGTGCGATACCTTCGTGCTAACTCGTTGCGAAGAAGGCTGATCCTAACGGGGTCCCCGTTCCGGCAAGCGGTCGTCTCGCTTGCCGCACCGAATGAGGTGCCATTTCCTACGCCTGCGCCTTTTGCGATTTGGGGCCTCGGGGATAGCAATGCTGTCTCTTGAAGATCGGCAGCATCATTTCTGTTGTTGGCCCAGATTGGCCCATTTTTATTGGCGGATGGGTTCTCGGTGTGAAGTTCTGGGGGCCAGCCAAGCCGGTTGTAACTGGTGTGCTTTTGCGTATGCTTCGGTGCTGAACCGAACGATATATTCATTGCCCTTCTTTGAGAAGCAAGATGCTTGGCCCTCAAGCCGCTAACCAGTTGAACAAGGTCGTTCTATCCCTCGCGATCGCAACTCTCGCCGGGATTTTCTTGGGCGGAGAATCCGCAGTCGCCCAGGTTCCGTTGCCACCGGGGGTACTTGTCCCGCAGCAACCGGATTCGAACACCAATCCGACTGCGGCGCCGTCGCAGCCACCTGCGGTCGCCGGCAATGAGGAATTGACGACACTCCGCAATCGCATCGGGCAATCGCAACTCACCGAAGAGGAAAAGGCGGCCTTGTTGGCAACCGTCGCCAGCACCGGTACGACCCTGGCGTCGGCTGCCGACTTCGAGCAGTCAGCTGAGGATTTCAAGGCTTTGCTGGCCTCTTTGCCGCAACGAACCGAGCAGGCGAAACAAACGCTGGCAAAGCCAGAGGACGCTCAGGCCAGCCTCCCGGACGACGTCACGCTGGAAGCCTTGGAAACGATGCTTCCTCAGTTGACCACCCAGCTTTCAACTGCGAAAAGCGACCTGGCCAAAATCGAATCGGCCGCTGCGGGCGCGATCAAGCGACGTCAAGAAATCGAAGCCAATATCCCGCTTGTTCAAGAGCAGTTAACGGAGGTTCGCGCCAAGCTCGAGTCGAAACCCGCAACGGACCAGACCCTTGCTGACCAGGTGCAAAGTGAAGACCGTAAAGCGACAGCGAAACAGTTCGCGAGTCAACTGCTTGCGCTCCAAAATGAGGCCGCGTTAATCGATGCCGAATCGAGTGCTGATGTCGCTCAGCTTGAACGTGATGCTCGGACGCGTTCGGTCGAGTTTCTGCAGCAGCAGATCGAAACTGTTGAAGCTGCACTCGCCAGCAAACGCGCCGAGGACGCCGCGGACCGTGTTGAAACGGCCGAGTCGCAGTTGGAAGGTTTGCATCCAGCGCTGCAACCAATTGGTGAATTGAGCCAGCAGTATGCAGCCGACAATCAAAAAGTTGCAGCGTCGATCGCAGAAGTCGAGCGTGAACTGAAACTGCGAAATGATGAAAAGGAAGAGGTGAAACGTGATTTCCAGGAAGCCAGAACACTGGTTGACACGGTTGGTTTGATGGAAGCCGTCGGGCTGAAGTTGCGATCTCTCAAATCGAACCTTCCTGATGTTCGCGAATACGAATTGCGGCTGCGAGAACGGCAACCAGTCATCAATGACGCTCAATACGCTCTCATTGAATTGAAGAATCGGCGTAATGCCCGCGTCGATCAGGTGATCAATCGTCTTTTGAACAACGCTGAGCCTCCGGTCACCCTTAGCGAACGAGATGCATTAGCTGATGAAGCGAAGCGGTTGCTTGAGAATCAACGGTCTGAGTATTTGGATCCATTGATCCGCAGCCAGAACACCTACTTCAACAAGCTGGTCGCGTTGTCCACTAGCGAGCAGCAGATCATCAAGGTTGTGGAGGAATCGTCGGATTATGTGAATCAACGTATTTTGTGGGTGCGAAGCACACGTCCGCTGTTTGCTAGCCCGGTTCCTAATTCGTCTGATTGGTGGTTTTTTCAGCCTGGTGCTACCGAAGCCGTGACTCCCCGACTGCTTGCTGATCTCAAGCGACGTTGGATTCGTTGGACCCTTTCTTTTCTATCTCTGTTGATCCTGTTTCGATGGCGTTTCCGATTGCGTGACCAGATCAATGCGCTCGGGTTGCAGGTGAGTCGCGGCAGCTTTATCGATTTTATGCCGACGGTTCATTCGACCATGATGACGATGGCGACGGCGGGCCCGGTCACGCTAGTACTCGCATTCGTTGGCTATCGCCTGAGACTTGTGGCTGGCGTTGACCCCGCAGCCTTGGCGATCAGCAATGCTTTGATCCTTGGCGCGATGACCTATTTTCCATTGGAAGTTCTGCGTCAGGCGAGTCGCCCCAACGGATTGGCCGTCGCCCACTTTGGATACGATGAAAAAAGCATTGCCTTAATTCGGCAATGGCTCGGTCGGCTGATGTGGTGGCTCTTGCCGATGGTCATTCTGATTTCTTTCCTCGCAGGTGGTCGTGCTGGCTTTGGAAGCGATGTTCTCGAACGGTATTTCTTCGTGACCGCGACCATTGCATTGGCGTTTCAGCTAGCGCGTTTGTTGCACCCCCGCAGAGGCCTGCCGAGTCAATACTTGCGCAAGCAACCGGTTGGTTGGGCCAATCGCATGTCGCTTGTTTGGTATTCGGGTATCGTTTGCATCCCACTTGTGATTGGGTTGCTCGCGGTGTTTGGTTACTACTTTACGGCGACCCAACTGACTTGGCGTATCTATCAGACGATTGTTTTGGTGCTTGTGGCGACTTTGATTGTTTCGTTGCTAGCGCGATGGACATTGTTGCGTCGCCGAGAATTGATGATCGCTGATGCACGTGCTCAGCGCGAGCAACAGGCTCAAATTGATGACGCCGGCTCGGAATTGCCAGTGGCACCGAGTGAGGATGCCGCCGCGGAATTGCGGATCCAGATGTCACAAACTCGGCGGTTGCTGGCAGCACTGATGCTCGGAGCCGTTTTTGCCGGGCTCTGGATGATTTGGAGTGACGTTTTAACCGCCCGCGCCCAAATGGAAGCCCATCCACTGTGGAAGTCGACCACGACCGCGACCGAGATGAAAATTGACCCAAGTGGTGAAGCAATCACCGTCACAAAGACTGTGGTCGACAATGTCACACTCGCGGATTTGGTGTTCGCACTGATGGTTGGCGCGATCACAATCCTGGCAACACGAAATGTTCCCGGATTGCTTGAGTTTGCAGTTCTGAAAAAACTGCCGATTGATACGTCGATTCGGTACGCGATCACCGCGGTCTCAAGCTATTCAATTGCTTTGGTCGGTTTGATCGTGTCGGGCCGAGCGATTGGGTTGCATTGGGAGCAGGTTCAGTGGATGGCGACCGCTCTCACATTCGGATTGGCATTCGGGCTGCAGGAAATGTTTGCCAACTTCGTAGCGGGTGTGATCATTCTCTTTGAGCAACCGGTCCGCGTTGGTGATATTGTCGAAATCGACGGGATCACCGGAGTCGTCACTAAGATTCGGATTCGCGCAACCACGATCACTGACTGGAACCGTAAAGACTATATCGTTCCCAATAAGGAATTTATCACCGGCAAGATTCTCAACTGGACGCGGACCGATGATGTCAGTCGGATTGTCGTCCCGATCGGCATTGCTTACGGTTCGGAAACAGAGAAGGCTCGGGAGCTTCTGTTGCAGTCGGCTCGGAAAAACGAGTTCGTTTTGAAAGACCCCGGCCCGGTCGCTACCTTCGAGGGTTTTGGTGACAACTCGTTGAACTTCGTTTTGCGGTGTTTTGTTGGGACACCCAGCGTTCGCTTGAGTGCTACACACGAGCTCTACACGACGATCGATCAGGCTTTTCGGGATGCCCAGATTGAGATCTCCTTCCCCCAACAAGACATCTATCTGCGGAGCATCCCGAAAGCGATGGACGAGTTCTTGTCAGAGAAAGAGCCGCGATAAGGTTCAGCCTGGTGTTGGGCGTCGATCCTTTTCAGGGTCGCGTTTCAGGGGTGCTGGGGTGCGGTTTGGCACCATCGCATGACCGGCAAACTGCGTTCGGCCTCTGTGCTGCCGCGGGGCTTGCTTTTGTTGAAACCCATCGCGGCGGCTGTTGGGCAAGCTGCCGATCACATGCTGCGCGGTTATCGAGTTGCGTGTATTGGCTGAACCGGACACTTGGGAATCTTAAAACTTATTTAGGTTTTGGGTGAATCATTGCCCGTTTCTTCGGTTCAATCAGATGAACCGGGCGAATTGCATTCGCGTAGGACTAAGGCATTGGGGAGTGGTTCGGGTAGTCGCGACCACCATCTCAAAAACAACCCTGGGTGGACGCACACGATGATAGCCATTTCTCTGCAGGATGATCGAGGCGGTTGGCAAGAGGCGAATGCCGAACAGGGGGTCAGCCGAATGAACGCGGCCTCATCGCTGAACGGCGATTCCGAGGATTCGTTAAGCCAGTACCTCTCGGAGATGGGGCAAACACGGCTTCTTACTCCCCAGCGGGAGGTGGAACTTGCTTCTACGCTCCAAGTGGAGAGGAACAAATTTCGTGCTGGGCTACTACGCATCAGACTCGTTTCAGGCAAGGCGATCGAGTTGCTCCGAGATGTTCAGAGAGGCATCTTGCGTGGTGATCGGGTGCTTGACTACGCGTCGGGCAATGCCGAAGCGAAGCGGGCAATTTTAGGACGCCTGCCACACAATCTTCGGCTCGTGGAACAGATTGGTGAGCACGAGGAGCAAGGGTTTCGGCAGGTCATGAGATCCAAGTCGGCACGTCGGCGGGGAGCCCTCATCCGTTCGCTGGTGCAGCGAAGGGAGCGCGCAGTCCGTTTGATTGAAGAGCAGAAAATTCGCCTTCCGGAACTGGAGTCTAGTTTCGAGGAGATTGTTGACCTCGGTGTCGAGACCAGGGAGCTCCTAAGAGCGATCGTGGTGGGCAATCGTAAGCGTGCTTCCGAGGCGAGTCGGCAGCGGAAGGTGGATGCTGAGCGGCGACTCGAGGAGATCTGCAAGTCGACGCATCACTCTCCCCATGGGCTGCTCCGACGGATTGAACGTTTGCACTTCCACCGGCAGCGATATCTCATCGCGAAGCAGGGTCTTGTGCAGGCAAACCTGCGGCTTGTGATATCGGTCGCGAAGAAGTATCGCAATCGTGGCGTGCCCTTTCTCGATTTGATTCAGGAAGGCAACGCAGGTCTGATGCGGGCGGCCGAGAAGTTCGAAGTCGAACGTGGGCTGAAGTTTTCAACCTACGCGACGTGGTGGATTCGTCAGGCGGTCGGAAGGGCAGCGTCGGAGCAAAGTCGCACCGTGCGTCTGCCGGCTCATGCCGCTTCCGAAGTGACTGCGATGTACAAGGCGATTCAAGAACTGCAGCAAGCACTCGGGCGGACACCGACGACCGACGAAATTACCGCTCGCTGTCGCTTGACCGATGCGGACGTCGACCGCTTGCGTCGCAGCTACAACTTCACGGTTAGTTTGGACCAATCGTGTGTTGATGATGATGGGCACGAGTTAAGCGATTTGATAGCTGCTGAATCGATGACGCTGGAAGAGTCTGTCGATCAAACCGATCTGAGAACTCGCGTTGCCGAGCAACTCCGGATTCTGGACGACCGGGAACGCGAGATTTTAAGAATGCGTTTCGGATTCGCGGACTATTCTTCTTCGTCGCTAGCAGAGATTTCAAGCGTCGTCGGTGTTAGCCGCGAACGGGTCAGACAGATCGAACAACGAGCGTTGAGCAAGTTGGCGGCCACCCAATCTGTCGAAGTCTTGCGGTCTTACCTGCTGTAATCTGGGAAAACGACGCGGCAATTGGTTTCACCGTGCGAGAGCAGATGCGCGAGAGGCTTAGAGGTTCACTAGGAAGAAGAGTTTGCGAATCAGACACCGGCATCAGTCTGTTTCGGTCGTCTCGTTCGCGAAGCGGATCATTTCGCCGCGCCATAAAACTTCTAAGTCTTCGCGTTTCCAGTATTCCCGGCCAACGGCAGGGTCACCAACGATTACGCCGTCTCCGTTGGCAGCCAGAGCAACAACAGAATGACCGGTGCCCGGGATCCATCCCCACTCGTCTGCATAGCGAGGGTCTTCGACGCCGGTCATCGGCAGAGCCACCAGCAAGATTGCGGGAAATTGGTTGCCATCCAGTAGTCGGTCAATTGTTGATTTTTCAGCGATTACGTTGCGCCCACTTTCGTTGGCCGTGATTTTCACGCCTCGGTATAGCCCGAGCGCGGGTGTCCCACTCGCCGCCGTCAAGCAACGCGGGATCAACTTAGCCTCGCTGGCTGGAACGCCGCCCGCTTTTAAGAAGGTGGCACCTGCTGCTGGACTGCATGTCGACCAAAACGTTTGCATCGCTACTTGCCCTTCCCACTGATTGCCGCCTTGGGGCTGATCCCGCAAGGCCATGCCGAGGAATGGCCAGAGGACAGATGCGATTGTGATAAGAGTCAAAGCGCCAGCAAGAATGACTCTTCTCCAACGAGGTGTCTCATGCAGACGCCAGCAGGTTCCCGCCGCGGCAGCAGCGAATATCGGCGTCCAGTTTGACCAGATAATCACCGCCGAGTTCCTGATCCAAGTCGCCCAAATGAGGTGGCCAGCAGCGTAGTAGATAAAAACAAACATGCAGACGACCAGCAACGTGATCCATAAGATCTGAGGATTTCGCTTTTCCGGGGAGTACCAGCACGCTACGCCACCAACGAGAAGCGAAAGTAACGACATTACACCGATCGCAAACCACAGATCTTCCATCTTGTCGACCAAGCATTTTCGGTAAATGAACTGAACCTGACTTTGTGTACTTTATCTAACATTCGCTGATGCGGCGAAAGCGGGATCTGAATTCTTGAGTGTTTGGTTGGCATGCAAAGAAATAATCATTGCGGCGAAGTGGGTTTTACCGCCAATTTCACGATTTTAGCATCCGAGGCCCGAGTCGATAAAACGGCAGATCGCGTCACCTTGTACGAGGCGGAAAGCCGCGATGTGAAAATCAGATGAGGACGCCTCGTGCAGTCAATGGATAGTTACGCACGATTGCCAACCAACGTCGGGCAACGCTGTCCACAGCATGAAAAAATGGCGCTCGCTTGCGACTGGCTTGGGTTCATGGTGGATTCGATGGTTCATCCAATGCCGTTTCCCATGATGTACAATGCTGAAAATGGAGAATGATTATGGGTGGCGCGTTCCACATCGGTCGGATTGCCGGCATTGATTTAAAGATCCATTGGACATTTTTGTTGCTGGTAGGCTGGTTTGGTATCAAGCCACTGATGGCGGGCAACGATCTCTTGGCTGCTGCAGTTAACGTGTTACTAATCTTGGCTGTGTTCGCATGTGTCGTGGCGCATGAATATGGTCACGCGCTGGCTGCCAGAGCGTACGGAATTGGGACGCTGGATGTCACTCTGTATCCGATTGGTGGTGTCGCACGATTACGTGAGATGCCGGCTGAGCCGATCAAAGAATTGGTGATCGCTGTCGCTGGTCCCGCCGTCAATGTTGTCATCGCTCTGTTACTCGGTGCTGGGTTATTGGCTTATGGGGCTTTAGACGCATCGTCTTTCTCATTGGGTCAGGGGATGTCGGGCGTGCAATTTTGGCAAGCCTTGCTGAATATCAACTTGTTTTTGGTTCTGTTCAATGCGATTCCTGCCTTCCCAATGGATGGCGGACGCGTGCTGCGAGCGTTATTGGCATTCCGCATTGACCGCGTTCGTGCGACCGACATTGCAGCCTCCATTGGTAAGGTGATCGCGGTTTGTTTTGCTGTCATCGGGTTGAAGTACAACCCACTGCTGATTGTTATCGCAATGTTTGTTTACATCGGCGCCCGTGGTGAGGCTGCTCAGGTGCGAAGGACAAGCTTGATTGGAAATTTGAACGTCGGTGCCGCGATGATTTCCCAGTTTGCGACTGTTGAATCCCATCAGCCAATCGCTTTCATCCGAGATCGCTTGCTTGCAGGCATGCAGGAAGATTTTCCGGTCGTTACGGCAGATGGTCTTCCAGTGGGCATGTTGTACCGAAGTCATGCGATGCAAGTTATCCAGCAGCGGGGACCTGATGTTTCGATCGAACAGGTGATGAGGCCCCTCGGTGAAGTTGCCGTCTCGCAATCCGACTCGTTGCAGCCAGCGCTACAAAAAATGCAAACGCTAGGGGTGAGCAGCCTGCCGGTCACCGAAAGAGATCGGATAGTGGGAGTGCTGACGCAAGAGAACATCGCGGAACTGATGATGCTCCGCCAACTAGATCCAAGCTATCACGCTGCAACGAGCGATTCGCCATTCAACGCGACGAAACGCTAACGATCGTTGTTCTTCAGATTTCGTCGAGTTGAAAAATTCGCGAAGGTTTGTTTCCCGCAGCCGCGACGATGGCGCGGGATCCCTTTTGAGGAACGTTCCTTTTAGGGAACAGCTTTATGAAAACAGCGAGATTGACTCACAAGCGTCCGCAGGCAAGGTCGCACCACTTGGTCTGATTTCATTTACGGCAAAGGGACTTGACTGGGTGACATTAGGTACGCAATCAGATCTCGGACTTGGTCTGGCGTCATGAGATCGAGTTGTTGATCTGGCATCAGTGAAAGAGCGGATTCGCGGATCATTTCGATCTGGTCCCGCGATAACACCAAGCGTTGGTCGGTGGTCCGAAGCGTAATCGTTCGTTCGTTTTGAGCTAGCAGCACGCCGTTGAGCACCCGTCCGTCATCGGTCAGGACGATGCTCAATTGATAATCTTTAGAGACCGTTGCACTTGGGTCCACGATGTTTTCAAGCAGATAATCAAGTTGATTTCGCTGGGTCCCGGTGAGGGGTGGTCCAACGGTTTCACCGTCGTTGAACAGTTTGTGGCACTTACCACAATGTTGTTTGAAGAGGAGTCGACCCTCGGAAAGGTCTGCTTGTAGTAACACCTCAGCAGTCAATAGGCTCTTGTAATTGGCAATCTGCTTTTGTTTTTGAGCTGGGATTTGCTGTAGCTCCGGCCACAAGCGAGAGATCTGGGTGTTGAGTTCTTGTTTACCAAACAGCTGTATTTGACGGATCTGGAAAGGCGAAACTTCATTCCGCTCGATCGTTCCTGATTGAATCGCGTCCAACAAGACCGAGCAATACTCGGGGCGGGAAACGAGTGTTGAAATCGCTTCGGTTTTGGCGGGCTGATAAAAACGATCAAAGTGCTTTAGCAACAATTTTGCTGTTTCCGGATCTCGATACGCCGCCAGGCCGCGGATTGCTTCCACGTTGATGTAACGTTTCGGCAGTAGTTGCTGAAGGGTTGTTGCGAACCCCTCTGTGCGGGCAGTAACAAGGGCCTGGATCGATCGCCGCCGGACGTCGATTGGGGTTCCATCTGATTTCACCAATTCCAAGAGGTCCTTTAGCGCGCGACCACTACCGAACACGACCGACAAGTCCCGTACCAATTCGTTGGCATCCGTTGAAGGGCTCGCAAACGCGGATTCCACACGAGCCCAGTCACTTGGTGCAGTGACTTGGCTGCGGCCCTGTAGTGCAGCATGCATGCCACGTAAAATATCGCCTGCTGCCGCGGTTCGATCGTCCGAAATCAGTTTCACTAATTCATTCACGGCCTGGGGCTGATGATCGATTTCCTCGGTAAGTCGCCTTGCTAAATGTTGCCGCAACAGCGGTAAGCGAGAGCTGTCCGCCAGTCTTACCGCTTGTTTCGGATAGCCTGCGACGGCTGGTTGAATTCCATACCAAACAAAAAGCGGGTAATGAGAATCGCTTGCGAATTTGTGGTGTGACGCTAAGTGTGTGGCCAGAACCCAGCGATGTTGGTGAGGCAAACGGTGCAAAGCCGATGCCAGAAAGCTCAGCACCAAGCCAGAGTCTTCCTTTGTGGCAAGCGATTCCAACGCGTTGCGTGCTTGCGAGGTTGGGGAGCCCTGGTCGATGAGCAACTGCACCGCCCAGCAACGAACATGCTCATTGGGATCAGACAGGCAATTGATTAGCCACGTTTCATTGGCAGCTCCGACCGCATACAGCGCCCACATGACACGCAGTCGGTGGGTCAGGGCGTCACTGGTTTGAAAGTCACGTCGAAGTTGAGCGATGACCTCGGCCAATTCCTGATCGGTCATGAATGGTCCGGAATTGTTGTTTTCCGTGACGGCTCGCTCCTGCAGCAATCGCCTCGCATGGCGAGAGAACCACTCATTGCGATGGTCAAGCAACTTAACGAGTTCAACGGAAGTTAGCTTTGACAAGTCATGGGATTCGGGTTTTGTCTCACCGTAGACAATTTTGAACAATCGGCCTGATGAGCGGTGAATACCGTCGTTCTCATGACACTCGCCAATGTCGGACCAGTCAGCGATGTACACGCCACCATCAGGTCCGCAAACCATCTCAATTCCGCGAAACCACGGATCACCCGATTTCATGAAATCGTTTTCATGTCGGCCTCGATAAGTTGCGCCGTGCCGCTCCAGTCGTTCGACGTTGATTCTGCGTCCATGAAAATTGAATGTGAACAACTGACCGCGATATTGATCGGGCCAATTGTTGCCCGCATAGATCATCATTCCTTGGTGGGCGTGTCCGCCACCTGCTTTGTCTGTTCCTGAGGTGACACCGTTCCGCTTGGTATCGTGCCACGATTCTTCTGACACATCCCAGTGAAAGTGATCAGCGGTCTGCGGCAGTAACTGATAAACATGCGGATCAAAATGGTCACCGTACATTCGTTGGTAGTAGGATCCCGGCACCACATGCCAAAGATGCCCGATGACGGTATTGATAAAAAATAGTTGACCATGCTGGTCCCAATCCATTCCCCATGGGTTGGTTGTTCCCCTCGCGACGACTTCGACTTGGCGACGGGTCGGATGGTAACGCCAAATCGCGCATTCCATTTGAACTCGATGTTCTGGTGGTGTTTCGGGGGAACCCACTAAAGAAGTAGCTTGAATCCCGTGGCGGCCGTACAGCCAACCATCGGGACCCCAGCTCAATCCATTGACAATGTTATGACGGACTCGATCATCGTCCCATCCGTCGAGGATGACTTCGGGTTCTCCGTCGGGTTGATCGTCTCCGTCTCGATCGGGAATGAACAAGAGTTCGGGCGCCGCTAACACCCAAATTCCACCAAAGCCAACTTCGACACTTGTGACTTTCTTGCCCTGATCCCAGAACACAGTGCGTTTATCGAATTGCCCGTCGCCATCGACGTCTTCGAAAATCAGAATTCGATCCCGTTGGGTGGCGGTGTCGAAGTTCGTTTCTCGTTCAGCGTAGGTGTAATTTTCTACGACCCACAAGCGACCGCGGTGGTCGGTCGTCAACGCGATAGGCTGGCGTATGTCCGGTTCGGCAGCAAACAAAGTTGCTTTGAATCCGTCCGGTAAATCGATTGCCGCAAGTGCTTCGGCCGGCGTGCGAAGCCGCTCATGAATTGCTTGCGTATCATAAATTTCGGGCAAGTCATCACCCAGCACAGCAGTGGTGCTGATGACCAACACCATCCAAGCAAGCAGAGATCGGTTCATTCGATTAGCGATTTGCAATGGGAATCCGGCTGTCCTTCGAAGTCGAAGTTTAAACCGATGCTCACGTTTCGGGTGCGACTCGTTGGGATCTACTCTTTTACCGCGACCTGGTCGCTTGTTTTCGGGTAGATCGGTTCACCGTCGAACGGCATCTGAGCTTGGTGACGATCAAGTTCGGAAACCAACTTTTTCATCATTTCATTTAACTTTGCGGGATTCTGTTGCGCAACATTGGTGGATTCGAACGGGTCTTTTGCCAAGTTGTAGAGTTGGTAATGTGAGCCTTCCGATGCTTTCGAGGGAAAGTAATGGTAAATCACTTTCCAATCGCCATCGCGGTAACAACTGAAGTATGTGCTGCGATGGGGGGCGTGAGGGTAATGCATCAAGAATGTCGATTCTCGATTCGCATCGGCTTTGCCGGTCAACAAGGTTGTCAAAGTCGTGCCATCGAGTGTGTGCTTGGTGGGGATCTTGACCTGAGTGATTTCGGCAACGGTGGGGAACAAGTCTTCGACCGAAGCGACTTGAGTTTGGATTCGGTTTTTGGGGATCGCCAGCTTTTTCTGTAACGGGTTACGATCGTTTCGATCAGCCCAGGCGGCGATCATGGGGACTCGCATTCCACCTTCGTAGTGCGCACCTTTTTTGCCGCGTAATGGGGCTGCACAGGCAACATCATGCTGGTGTCCCAGCGGCGCGTCGGAGCCATTGTCACCCAGGAAAATCACAAGTGTATTTTCGGCAACTCCAAGTGTTTCGAAGTGATCAAGTAAATCGCCGAGTGATTTGTCCATGCCCTCGATCAAGGTGGCGAATGCTTGTGCGTTGGCTGGTTTTCCAGAATCTTTGTAGTGGTCGGCGAATCGCGGGTCAGAATGAAAGGGTGCGTGAACCGCGTAATGGGACATGTAAAGGTAGAACGGTTTATCAGCTTGCACTGCGTTACTGACGCGATCCTTGGCTTCGATTGTTAACGCCTCGGTCAAAAACGTTTCACTGCCATGGTATTGGTCTAAGTGTGGCACCGCATGATGGCTTCGTTTGGTTCCCTTGCCGTAGTTTTCTTTAGCAAAGTAACTACCCGGTGCTCCGAACGAGGCTCCACCGACATTCACTTGGAATCCCAGATTCAGTGGCTCTGATCCCTCTGAGTTGTCGGGGCCAAAGTGCCCCTTGCCAACATGAATCGTTTGATAGCCGGCTTCGGCGAGGAGAGACGGCAGGGTTAGCTCTCCTGATTTTAACCCCTTCCAGTTCCAATCAGGCGGTCCCTTAGGGCCTCGATTGTTGCTGCGAGGATTGATCCAATTCGTTGCCCCGTGTCTCGCGGCGTTTTGGCCGGTCATGATGGAGATGCGCGTCGGCGAACAGACACTCATCGCATAGAATTGATTGAAGCGGATTCCTTGTGAGGCCAATCGCTGCATGCTCGGTGTGCGATAATAATCGTTCAACGGGTAACGTTTCGGCTTTCCGTCTTGATCGGTCAAGAACGGCACCGAGGTATCCATCACCCCCATGTCGTCGACCAGGAACACCATGATATTTGGTTGTTCGGTGGCATGGCTGGGAGGTGCGTGCCACGTGGTGTAGCAGGCTGTGCAGAGCAAGGCAGCAAGAAATACAGGGCGAAACATCGTTCCTTCCCGGGACGAGGGAGATTTTGAAAGGTTTCAGTGTACACCGAATCCGATCCCCTCATCATGCCGCAGCGAAACGGCATTTCAAACGTTGTCTGGTATCCGTGAGTTCCCTCACCGGTATCAGCAGTTACTGAGTGCTTTCGCGTCGCATCGAAGATTCTGCGCTGATAGCGGCTGTCCCGAAGTTAAAGAATCCGGGGGCCCAGCTGATTGAGTCGATCGCGATATCGACTTGTACACGTACTTGCGCGCCTGGTTCCGAATCCTGGATGACGGTGGGAGTGATGACGATGGTCGCGGAATCGATGCCCATTAATGCGAGTTCTTCCTCGACACGTTCTTTGACTTGCGCACTCGTCGAGGATGGTTTGATCGCCATTCTGGCACCTTCCCTGGTCGCGTGGGTCGCTGATTGCTTGACCAACATGATCCTGCCAACCTCCACCAATCCGAACGTGAAGGCGACCATTAAGGGAGCGATCATGGCAAATTCGATCGCGGAGGTACCCATTCTAGACTTTGCCGCTCTCAACTTTGCGACTTTCAATTTTGCGTGATGGCGATGTTGCACAGAATTCCTCTTCATTTTCAGGTCGCTGACCGATTCGATGCCTAACGCGAAAAAAGTCACTCCACAAGCATCACGGGAGTCACCAAATGGGTGCTGTAGTGCGTTCCGGTGGTGTCAATCTTCGCGCCTCGCGCGACGACAGTCGCTGGTTGGATGATGACACGCTTCAAGCTCTTCTTGCCCGTTAATTTGACATCTAAGATTCGCACGCCTTCGAACCGCACGATTGTGTACATCGCGTTATTGCCGTTATTGGCCACCGATCGAAAAATCGGGATCATTCGTGTCTTACCGATCAGCGTGGCCAGTTCGTCTTTGATCCCGGCACTGATCCCAGTATCTCCATTTAGCAGTAACTCACCGTTCGAATCAAACTCCAATGGTTTGCCAAGATCGGCAAAGTCTTGCTTGGATATTCCATGCAGCACCTGACGCGAGAGGTCAGCGGTGCTGTTGTTTGCCGCTCCGATGTCAACGGTTCCGCGGTTGCCAGGCGACCCGTTTCCTTTGGGATACAGATTGGCTTCGAAAATGCCATCTGACCCAGAGGAGACGCCTCCATTGGCAAAGGCATACTGATCTTCAGTCGCATCAGCGATTGCTGCCAGCCAGCTGGGTTCGTCCAGTGCGATTGGAAGCATTCCAATCGTGTACTCAGAATTTGGCGGCTCGTAGAATCCTGCGATCGTGCTGAACATGGCCGCTGTGGAGGTCGTGCTTAACGACTGGCTGCTTCGTCCCGTCAGGGATCCAAAGAATAAGGGCAGTTCTCCATTAGCGCCGGATTGTCGTCGCAGTGTAATTCGGACAGCGTTGAACGAGGTTGGATCGGCCGAGCTCCACGATTGATCGGCACCATAAGTTCCGATCACAATATCCGAGCTATTGAATTGCGGTGCTTGCTCGCCAACCAAATTGTAAGCGGCAAACTGGTTTGCAGCTTGCGCGGCGGCGGAGTGAATGACGGTCGTGCTTTGGTTAGCGGCGCGATTATCATGCATTTCCCAACAGGCTGCCATTGCTGCTGCATCGGCAGATCGCTTCATTTCGGTTTGACCGACATTGATGCGACCAAAATCGAGCGTGATGGCGGTCAAAATGATCAGGCTGATCGTGAGGAACAGCCCCAGTATGGCTGCCGCACCCCGACGTTTTCGTCCGATCTGCTTCCATCGACGAGCCGCATTTTTTTGATGACCGCGTACAACGGTCGGTGATGAAAATTTCATAACAGCGCCTTTGAGTTCGAGAATTCGTCAATGATGCGTGGACACTAGGGGTGCCCATTCACGTCGATGGTCTGCATGTTGCCATCGGTACGATAGATTCGAACTTGTTTCAGCGTGATCTTGGATACCCGGTTGGCTCCAAATCCGATATCGACGGTTTCAAGACTTTGGGCGGGATCGTAGCTGGAGAGGTCTGCGAGGTGTTCGCTATCGATGCGAACTAAGTAGTCGGGGCCTCCGAAATTGCCCCATTGATCCGCGTGTCCATTTTTCACTGCGAATAGGAGTTGGCCGTCAATTGCGGCCATGACATTCGTCCAGCGGATGTTGTCACTTGAGAATGACAGGGGAGCATTGGTGCCGCTTCGGGCTTCATCAATGGTGTCACCTGCCCTCACGGCGGCGACATGGAAGCCTCCACCATCAAACCACTGATCGGCGTGGTAGTTCATCTGCAACTGAAAATAGTCATCTTCGGAGCCCGTGCT
>JAQWPZ010000053.1 GCA_029245125.1 Rubripirellula sp. | reverse complement strand
GGATCCTACTTCAAAGCGACTGGCTTAGTGGTGTCGAATGTCACAGGTAACACCACCCGCTGCCCAGAGGTAAGCGCGTTCGGTGTAGTCAGCGACCATTCGGTGGCTACTGAATCGCCACGCCAAGGTGCTGATGCTGTGCATCATGCGGTTGATCCACTCTTTGGGCAGTCCATCGTCGTCGCGGTCATAGAAGCAGGGGATGACTTCTTGTTCCAGCGTTCTGTAGAGGAACTCTGCATCGCGTTGGTCGGTGATGTCGTCATCGACATGGCTCCGGCCTTGGCCAATCGCAAACCCGTTGACGCCGTTGTAAGCCTCACCCCACCAGCCATCGAGGATACTGCAGTTCAGGCCGCCGTTGAGGACGACTTTTTGTCCACTCGTGCCACTCGCTTCGAGCGGACGGCGTGGGTTATTCAACCAAACGTCCACCCCTTGGATCAGGTGTCGGCATACGTTGATGTCGTAATCTTCGATGAAGGCGACATGCCCGTTGAACCGCGGATCGTGCCTCAGATTAGCAATTTCCTGGATGAATCGCTTGCCCGGTTCGTCCTTGGGGTGTGCCTTGCCCGCGTAGATCAATTGGACCGGACGCTCCTCGTCTTGCATCAATTCACTGATGCGAGTGAGTTCGCGGAACAGCAAGTTTGCTCGCTTGTAGGTAGCGAAGCGACGGCCGAAACCAATGGTCAGGTGCCGCGGGTCCAAGACACGACGTGCTGCTTCGACCACGTCATCGGATTCTCCACGGCGGCGACATTGGCGACTGACACGGCGCCGAACGAACGAAAGCAAGTTGTTTTTGAGTGCGTTGTGGGTTTCCCACAACTCGCCCGGATCAATGGAATGAATGCATTGCCAAACATCGGGGTCTTGGATTCGGCTTTTCCAATCGGCAGGAAAGTGCTTGTCGTACAACAGCGCCATTTGTCCGGCTAACCAACTTGGCGTATGAACACCGTTGGTGATGTGGCCAATTGGGACTTCATCTTCGCTGCGTTCTGGCCAAGCATGCGCCCACATGCGACGTGAGACGACGCCGTGCAGGTTGCTGACCGCGTTGGCAAACCGGCTCATCTTGAATCCGGTCACCGTCATGCAGAACGTTTCGTGATGATCATCCGGGTGGACTCGCCCCAACGCCAATAGTTCATGCTCGCTGAGCCCGAGTGAATCGCGTAGCGGTCCGAGATGCTCTTCGACCAATTCAGGTGGAAAGCGGTCATGTCCGGCAGGCACGGGCGTGTGCGTGGTGAAGACGGTCATTCGAGCCGTTTCGCGTTGCGCGTCGGCAAAGGTCATGCCATCCTCGTGCATCAGGTGATTGATCACCTGCAGTGGACCAAAGGCTGAGTGACCTTCATTGAGGTGATAGACACCAGGATCAATCCCCAAGGCGTGCAAAGCTTTTACCCCGCCAACACCAAGGACCAATTCTTGTCGGATCCGAGTTCGTTGATCTCCGCCGTACAACCGGCTGGTCAGTTCGCGATCCTCAGGGCTGTTACCGGCAACGTTGCAGTCGAGCAGATACAACTGCACACGTCCGACCGCCATTTTCCAAACCTTGGCCATCAGCTCGCCGGTACGAGTTGCGATCGTGACCGTGATCTGATTGCCTTGGGAATCGGTGGCCGGTGTCATCGGCAGATTATCGATCTTGGTTTCCAGGTAATCTTCGCCCTGGAAGCCGTTCTCATCGAGGTATTGGCGGAAGTAACCCTGGGAGTAGTAAAGTCCGATTCCGACCAACGGTACGCCTAACCCAGAGGCGCTCTTGATATGGTCCCCTGATAAAACACCGAGGCCACCACTGTAAATCGGTACCGATTCGTGAATCCCAAATTCGGCCGAGAAGTAGGCGACTGGTTTCGCGCCCAACACTCCACCGTGCGTGGTTGCCCAGTTATTCGTTTCGGCAAGGTATTCCTGCAACCGGCGATAGGCATAATTGATGCGGCTGTGAAGGACCAACT
Source organism: Rubripirellula sp. (assembly GCA_029245125.1). GTDB lineage: Bacteria > Planctomycetota > Planctomycetia > Pirellulales > Pirellulaceae > Rubripirellula. The sequence goes on along the minus strand of JAQWPZ010000053.1, from coordinate 23,056 downwards.
CGCTGGCTCGCTCGGCAAGCTGCTCGGCCGACATCTCACGCAATAATGCGATTGGGTTGTGATCGATCTGACGCCACCGGATGGGGTCGATGTCACGAAACAGTTGGTCGCATTCCGGGTGCCAGCTCCACCATAGATTGTTGGCGAGCGCCCACAACTTGGAGTACAAATCGTCGGCGTGTTGGTGCTCGTGTTCTGGCTTTAGAACAGCCGAGGTCGGCGAAACGCCGCTAGACAGATCGATTTGGCTCATGACGACTCGTAGAGAAAGTAACTAGGACTCGAATTCCAATCATTGTCGCGACGACCGGTCAATAGGTTGACCGCTGGCGGCACTGATTGAGACTATGAAGCGGGAAGGTTCTTGATTTCGCGATTTGATTCGCAAGGACTGGGTAGACTAGGCGAGTTGGGATGCCGTTCGTCTCCCTTAACCTCTTTGTATTCGACAACATCTCGGTCTCAATCGAGAAGAATAACGAGAATCGCTGCCGAAGGGGACAGCATTCTGCTGCTCTAATCATTTCAATCCATCAAGGCGACGCAATGCACGATATCGCACCCATAAAAACTCCGAATGACGATCAGATGGATGCGCTCTGCCATCAATTGCAAGAATGGAGCAGTCGCTGGTCGACGGTTGATCAGTGGCCTGCAGAATCGCTGCGGCTTTGCGGAAAGATGGGGGTCTTTCGTTGGTTCCTGCCGAAGTCTCAGGGTGGCTATGAGTGGTCCAGCGATGATCAAACACGTGGGTACCTGCGGTTGGCCGAGGCCGATTTGACGACGACCTTCGTGATCACTCAATACATTGGGGCGATGCGACGCATCGCCGGCAGTGGGAATGACGCCATCATTGAGCGTTGGTTGCATCCGCTTGCCAATGGTCAGCAGTTCGGGACCGTCGGAATCAGCCACCTGACAACGAGTCGACGCCATCTCAATCGGCCGGTGCTCTTGGCAAGTGAAGTCGCCGACGGCTTTATGTTGCAGGGGATGTCGCCTTGGGTAACCGGGGCACCGCATGCAGAGGTTTATGTGATTGGTGCGACTTTGGAAGATGGTCGCGAAGTCTTGGTGGCTGTCCCGCGAAATTTAACCGGTGTGCAACCTGGCGGCGGTTCCGATTTAGTCGCCCTGTCCGCCAGTTGCACCGATCGCGTGGGTTTCGAATCGGTGATGGTACCGCGGGAATGCGTCCTGGCGGGACCGATCGAGCAGGTGATGAAGACGGGATCGGGTGCCGGTTCAGGTGGTCTGCAGACATCGACCTTAGCGATCGGGCTTGCCCGTGCCGCAGCGAATTATTTGTTAAGCGAAGCATCACAGCGAGATGACCTAACGGCGGCTGCACAGGAGCTGTCGCGTGAAGTTGGGGACTTGGAGCAAGAATTGATTGCGGCTTCGTCTGATCAATCAGGGTGCAACCCAGCCGAAATTCGTGGTCGATCGAATCGCATGGTATTGCGGGCCACGCAGGCGGCGATGACCGCCGCCAAGGGAGCAGGTTATGTTCAAGGGCATCCGGTGGGACGCTGGTGTCGTGAAGCTTTATTTTTCTTGGTCTGGAGCTGCCCTGCGCCCATCGCCCAAGCCCACCTTTGCGAGTTCGCTTTTGGTCCCGAGCATTAGGCGATCGGTGCCGCGGCCCACGATGATTGCCGCGTGACACTGCCCTGTCTAAGTATCACTCGCCTTAGGTTCCTGATCACATCATTTCTGATCAGGAACCATTTTTGAGATTTCCTCGGCGGCCAGGTTATTATCCCACCGGGCACTCTCTTCGGTAGCGGTGGACATCGCGTCGCAGGCCGCCCGCGTCGATTGATGGCGAGCTACTTTCGGTTCATCGACGGCTCCTGGCCGCGGAGGGCAATTTTGTACTCACCCTGTTCACTGATTGCGATGGCGATCCAGCCATCGCGAAGTTCCACTTGGCTAATCTCCAGGCCATCCATTGCCGGATGGTTGGCTACTTGCGGTAGGGTCAGTGGCATCGATCGGCTAGACGCCAGCACCTTGTTAAAGATCGCTCGGATCGGCAGCCTTTCGCGGGCAGACATTCCAGGACCACTGATTCGCAGGTGTCCGTCTCTCACCAAGGCTGCATTGATCCCGTCCACTTGAGGTCGATAGGCTGCTCGAACGATAAAGCGAGTCAGGCCCTTGCGGTCATCACGCCGCAAATGGAGGACTCGCAGGGTAATCCACAACTGACCGTCCTCAATTTCAACTGTGACGGGACGTGTTTTCGCGAACTGAACTCTGACGTTGCTGGGGATATCTTCCGGCAGGGTGATATCGTTTTGGCCAAAGGTGACAGCGCTGTGGCGAATCAGTTCTTGAATCGTCAACGGTTGGTCACGGGGAATCAATTGCTCGAAGGTATTGTTCAAGGCTGATTGGTGGATTTGCAGGCTCATCAAACTGCTGCTCGGCGCTCGGGGCCGTGGTGTGAATGCGGCCAGCTGCCAATCACCCGCCAGTCGGTATCGTGCCAATAATCGTGTGTCGGTGGTTTGCAGATCCATGACTTTCGGATTGAGTTGCAGTCGGCCCAACGGGCCGAGAACCATCTCGCTTAATTGCTGGGTCGCGAGGCTGACGCGTTCATCAACGCGTTGTTGCAGTTCTTTACTGACCTCCGCTTTGATTTTCTGAGCGGCGATCCGGTTGGTTTGTGGCTGAACCGATTCATATCTGCGTTTGGCGATCGTTCGCACCAGCGACCCGACGACAGGCCAGCCGTCGTAGTCACTCCGGATACCACGGAGACTCGATCGGCCCTGAACTTTGACTTCGGAGCTTCCTACATCGATTCCCTGCGTGTTAATTTCGATCAGAGTGCTAGCCTGGAAATTTGAATTTCCGTGCGTTTGCACCGCGACTCCGTTTTGAACCCCCGTGCTGTTGGTTTGCACGTTCCCGATTGCCTGAAGGTCGAAACGCCACCGATTTGGCGAGGGGGAAAGTTGCAATCGCAGATCACTCTCGAGTTGACTGGTACCACGAACGCGACTACCCAGAATGATGGTTTGCAGTGGTACGGTCTGAGGATCGATCGTCGGCATCATTCGCTGTAACAGGGTTTGGCTGAGGGCCAAGCGAACGTTTGCATTGCGGTAATAGGTGTTGATCTCTTCACCGATCGTCACCACCTCGGGCGAGGTAGCGAAACGTAGTGATTGAACTGAGTTGGCTATTTCAATCGCCGCTAGGTCGATGGTATCAGCTTCTTGCCGTTCGAGCTGCCGTAGCAGGTTGGCGTAGTCGACTGCGCCCCGCGCCCAGGGGCTTATCACTGAAACTAATTGTTCGACCGAGTCGCGGTCTAGCCAGCGTTCTTGCTCGCGATCGAGGCCATGCCACTTCAAGCGGGAAAGAACTCGTTGGGCCAGTACGACACGATCGCGACTTTTAGCATGTTGAGCTGCCTGTTCAATCTCGTCCAGTAACAGGAAATCAGACCATGCCGAACCATCCCCGGTTTCGGCGACATCTGTTCGCAGTTGGTGAATCAAGGCAGTGAGCCGCGCGGCTTCACTGGCTTGCTCACTGGCACTGAGAGTGCTGAGAGTGGGTTGGTCATCGACAGCAAGCCATTGCTCCGCAGCGACTTGTTTTACCGTTGTGAACTGCTTACTGGCTAAACCCGGGGGGGTGTCACTGAGCGGGACTGTTGATTCAACCGCTTGATCTGTCTGGTTTGGCTGATCAATCACTCGTGATTTGGGTTGCACCAATTGCCAGATTGGTTTCCAAATGGCTACCCGTCGCGCGATGGCGTGGCTGGCCAGGAGCCACTCGATCTGCAGGTTCCGATCGGCGACTTGTTCGGCTTGTTTCAAACCATTTCGTGCCACTTGATTCAAGCGGTCGATCAGGATGCCAGCTTGTGGCTCGCCCAGACGTGACAGCGACTGAAGTTCAGCTAGCGAATCGGCAACGACCAGAGCCCACTGTTGAGCTTCACTGGAGGGATGCGCGATCAGCGATGCCAACTGTTCGTCTAGGACGTTTGTGCTGGGCCAGCCGGCGAACGTGGTTTCATTTTTGGGTGGTGAAACCGATGGTTTTTTCTGCTCGTCTTTGACAGCGGGAGTCTCACCGCTTGGTTGCTGAGGCTGGCTTTCTGGATTTTGTGCTTGTTTCGGGCTGGAGCTGCGCCGCAAGTTGGTTGGCAACGGCGGCTCGACCGGCGGTGAAAACTCGAGGTTTGAGATTGCCGGAATCGTCTCGATGTCCGCGGTTTGGGGTTCCGCTAGCGTCGGATCAGTATCGCGATCCGCTTCGTTCGGAATCAGTACCAACGAAACCGAATTGTTTGCTGCCGCTGTCGCCGCTTCCTGGGGAGCAGGCTTGGCGAGATAACGCGTCGACTTTGGCAATCGTGGAGACGGTGCCAAGTCCAGGCCGTCGATGGCAATGTTGGAGGGGAAAGCTGGCTCGGATCGACTGATCCCCGAACGGATGGTTGGGGAAGGTTGACGATCACTCGCTGTGTCGACAGCCTTGACTGCGACCGCTTCAACAGCCGGGGCAATAACGATGTCAGCATTCGGTTCGACAGTTTCGTCGATTACCGGTTCAACACTGATGTCAGGGGCAATGGCAAGTATCTCGTTGACTACAGCTTCGGCAATTGGATTGGGGGCATTTTTCAACGCCGTATCGACAACGTTGTCGACGACCCGGATGGTCTCGTTCTGGGTGGCGGGACTTTCGGATGCCGCATGCGGGCCGTCGAGTGCCATCTCTTCCGCATCGTTCAGCGCGATCGGCACGGTTGGTGACACCCAGCCTGCCATCTCTCGTTGTTCGTCAAGAACCGGCGCGAAGATTGGGCCGGTCTCGACTCCATAGGCTGTCGCAACGCGATTTGGCAATTGCATGGCACGGGTGCCATGTTCTGTTCGGGCTTGCGCTTCGGCGAGCAGGGTGGGTGACGGTTCAAGCTCGACCAGTTTGCGATCCGACATCGGAACTGCCGAATCGACGTTGTCCTGGACGAGTAATTCGTCCATCTTAAACGTCGGGAAATAGGCGGACGAGCGATTGATGGGACCGCCTAGATCAATCCCGACCTGCGCCAACCAGGCAGCGGTCGTGATGGTGACCGACACAACGGCGGGCCACAGCATTAGCGGTCGAATGACTTCCTTGTGCATCCTTGCAAACCCAGTGATTGGGACTTCAAACCCTCCATACGAACCGGTCCTTCCGGAACTGCGGAGTGTTCACAGGGATATGATCGGTCAGCGTAGAATGAAGAAACACCCTGTCCCATCGCCTTCCCCCAACCGTCACAAGCTACTCTGATTGGACTAAAGGTTTTGACCGGGGCAATCGGTGTAACCAGTCCTGATGAGTGAGGACCGGGTTCGCCAAATACCGCCTTGGGAATACGACTTGTCTGACGCGATTAATCGAATGCAGCAAACTCCTTTGCCCACACCACTGTTTGTCGCGGGTCATCAGGGGATGGTGGGCTCAGCGATTGTTCGGCGGCTCTCCGCGGTTCCCGGTGAAGTCGTGACGATGAGTCATGGTCAGCTGGATTTGTGCGATCAGCAGGCGACTCTCGAGTTTTTAAAGTGGAAACGCCCAGCGGCGATCGTGATGGCTGCGGCCCGGGCGGGGGGAATCGCTGCCAATCAAGCAGCGCCAGTTGAATTTCTCGTCGATAATGTGCGGATGACGGTCAACTTGCTCGATGCGGCCCACCGCGCTGGGGTCAAGCGGTTGCTGTTCCTGGGCAGCACCTGTATCTATCCTCGTGATTGTCGCCAGCCGGCACGGGAAAGCGATTTGCTGCGAGGGCCTTTGGAGCCTACCAACGAGGCGTATTCATTAGCAAAAATTACCGGTGTCAAGTTGTGCGAATTTTACCGCCGCCAATTCGGCCGGATCTACCACAGCGTGATGCCGACAAATTTGTACGGCCCGCATGACAACTATGAACCAGAAAGTAGTCACGTCGTCGCGGGATTGTTGCGGCGTTTTCATGAAGCACAGCAAGCGAACGCCAGCGAGGTCACGATTTGGGGATCCGGCCAGCCAAGACGAGATTTTTTGCATGTGGAGGATCTGGCTGATGCAATTGTCTACTTGCTCCGCATTGCTGAACCGCCCAATTGGGTCAATGTCGGAACGGGAATTGATCTTAGCGTGATCGAATTGGCGAAAAAGATTGCCTGTTTGGTTGGCTATCAAGGTCGTATCCGGACTGATCTCACTCGTCCTGATGGTGCACCGGTCAAACAAACCGACGTGACACTTTTGCAGCAACTCGGCTGGCGCCATCAGATTGAATTAGATCAAGGGTTGCCGCTGGCATATGAGTCCTTCCTTTCCGAATTGCGTTCCGATCAGCTACGATCCCACGACAAGATTGATCAGACGAGGAGAGTGACGGAATGACCAAGACCGCATTAATCACCGGGATCACCGGACAAGATGGTAGCTATCTGGCCGAGTTATTGCTGCACAAGGAATACTTGGTGCATGGAATGTTACGGCGGAGCAGTACCTTTTCGACCTCGCGAATCGATCACTTGTATCGCGACCGACATGAGGAGTCGCGATTGCGACTGCACTATGGTGATCTGACCGACGGGCAAGCTTTGACGAATCTCGTGCTCGCTGTTCAGCCGGACGAGATCTATAACTTGGGCGCGCAGAGCCACGTACGGGTTTCGTACGATCAACCGGTTTACACGCTGCAAACCATTGGCGTCGGCACGCTCAATGTTCTGGAGGCAGCCCGGCAATTGATGCGGTCCAAGCCGGTTCGTGTCTATCAAGCCAGTAGCAGCGAAATGTTTGGCAAAGTGCTGGAGACACCTCAAACCGAGCGGACACCCTTCAATCCGCAGTCCCCCTATGCCTGTGCGAAAGCGTATGGCCACTTTCAAACGGTCAACTATCGTCGCGGTTACGATTTGTTTGCATCCAATGGAATCTTGTTCAATCACGAATCGGAGCGGCGGGGTGAAACGTTCGTGACTCGAAAGATCACGCGGGCTGCTGGCAGGATCAAAGTCGGTCTGCAAAAGAAGTTGTTTCTTGGCAACCTCGATGCCAAACGAGACTGGGGCTATGCCCGCGAGTATGTGGAAGGAATGTGGCGGATGCTCCAGCATCATGAGCCCGATGACTTTGTGATGGCCACCGGTCGAACGGCGTCGGTTCGCGATTTCTGTCGCTTGGTTTTTGAGCAGCTGGATCTTGATTACGAAGAATTCATCGAGATCGATCCGAACTATTTTCGGCCCGCCGAAGTCGATGTGTTGCTCGGTGACGCGACGAAGGCGAAAGAGGTGCTCGGTTGGGAGGCGACAACGACACTTGAAGAGTTAGCGCGGATCATGACTGCTCATGACTATGACCTCGCCCTGCGAGAAGCTCATGCGAAACGGTTTGACGCGGACTGAGTCGGCAGCTGGACAGGGGGGATTGCCAAAGCACTCAAGACTGAAATTGTTGCATCGATCGTTTCTCCAGGCTGGAAACTTCACCCAGGCTGGAAACTTCACCCAGGCTGGGGAATCTATCCAGTGCGGTCGATTTGGTCAAACATTTCTGGCCGGCCATCCAAGGGTTAGCCTTCGCCAATCTGGCACCCGTTACCGTGGGCGAGGTCAGCACCAATTGTAATGATTTCCCGCACTGATTTTCTTGTCACGGAAGATGCCTGGGAGCTGCGAATGCAGGATTTGACCGTCGTGACGAAGTCAAAGCGGTTGAACGGCACTGGAAGAATCCTCCAGCCGCTGACTAGAATGCGGGCGGTCTGACACACAAGCATCCACTAACGGATTCATGATGGGAAAGAAGAAAGCAGCCACGTTTGAGCATGTCGAGCCAATCGGCGATCGCGTGCTGGTACGTAAAGACGAACCGAAACGGGAAACGCGGGGTGGGATCGCCCTGCCGGATGCTGCCGAGATCCCAACAATCACCGGGCGAATCGTGACGATTAGTGCCGTCGTTGAAAATGATGAGGAATTGCCTCTACGGCAATACGACAAAATTCTTTTCCATCCCAAGAATGCGATCCCCGTCGATCTGGAGCACGATAATCAACTGTTCGTCGTTCCCGTCGAGGACGTCGTCGCCGTCTTTCGCCGGTCTGAGCAAGAGTAACGACGAGTCGTTGTTCCACCACGAAGTGAAAACTTCGTTTCGAATGAAGTTCCGAAAACCAATCCATCAGGAACCAGACCAAGAGCTTTTGCATTGCTTGACGGCTCGATTGACCGGCCCGGCCCATGAGCTAACGAGAGTTCGGACTGGGTGATCGTTGCGCAGCAAACGATTGAGCAAACCGCCAGGTGAACAAGCGGTCCACCACCGCGCTGGTTCTGGGCGTGCATGCAGTGGCCGCCGATTGCTTTACAGCTAGGCGGGCTTTGACTGGGCTTTACTGGGCGAATGGCATTGGTTTGGCTCCTTGCGAATCCCAATGCGTCGCGAAATCAATGGTTGTGGGCTTCACTTGGGCGTTTGAGTTAGAATCGGGAGATTCCCTATCTGACGGGATTTCACCAGCTTATCTTGCCGCATTTGGCGTTGGTTGCCGAAGATGCGTTTATGACATTGCAACAACAATCCGATGATACGGCTCCGCAGGTGAAAAGCGGACCACAACGATTTGGGCGACCACAATTTGGGCCACAACGAGTCCGGTACCGCCGCTCGCTGCGATGTGAGGCGTTGGAGAATCGCCGTTTGCTGGCGGCAGAGGGCAGTGTTTACGAATGGAGTGGAGCGTATGACGCGAGCGGCTTGGCCGGGAGCGTCAGTGCTGAAGTCCGCTGGGGAGATGGCACGACATCGCCACCAACATCAATCAGCGGGGGTGAAACATCGAGCCAACTGCGAGTTCGGTTTGACTACTCGCTTGATTCGTCGAACTTCTTTTCTGGGGAAGGGTTCAATCGGCGGGCGTTGTTGGATTTGGCTGCCGAGAGTTTGGTGGGGCGTTTCGCGGATGACTTGACGGCGATTGTTCCGGGTGGATTGAGTCAGTGGCAGCCGGCGGTCTTTCACCCCAGCAGTGGGCCGGCGAATCAATCGCGGGGAACGCTTGTCGATTTATCACCGAATCTATCGATCCCCGAGAACGAGATCATTGTTTACGTCGGAGCCCGCGATCTGCCGGGGAATAATCGGGGTGTGGGGGGTGGCGGCCAATTCAGCTTTCCAGCGACTGATATTTCCTGTCAGACCCAGGCGGAATGTGACCAGCAGTTAGCAAGTATCGAAGCGTTTCGTAACACCGTGCGAACTCGTGGTGAGGCAGGTGCGGCCGGTCCGGTGCAAACGGATGTTGCCCCCGCGTTCGGTTCCATTTCATTCGACAGCGAGACCAACTGGTTCTTTGGCGTCGATGCGGATGGGCTTCAATCGGGGCAATCAGACTTCGTTAGCTTTGCACTTCATGAGCTTGCTCACGTCCTCGGCTTCGGCGCGATCCGTACTGATTTAACTTCTTCTTGGGCCAACTTAACCAGCGGTGGAATGTTCAGCGGGCCAGCAGCACAAGCCGCTTACGACGGTTCTGGACAGGTTCCTGTGGAGGATTCGCATTGGGCGGATTCTGTTAGTGAACAGCTTGGGCAGGCGACCGTGATGTCTGCTGCGATCTATGGGGGTGTTCGACAGCTGTTTTCTCCGCTCGATTTTGCCGCAATGGATGATCTGGGGTGGGAGTTGATCGATTCACAGACCACCGTGGCTGCTAGTCATGTTTATCCAGACAATGGTTCGTACCCTATCCGCTTGGTGTTGAAAGGGAGTGGGCTCGGTGAACTTGTTTACTCGTTGGACGATGCTTCGGTAACGAATGTCGCGCCGACGCTTACACCCACCGCCAATACTAACGCAGAGGTTGGCCAGCCTTTGCAGCTGACGAACATTGGGCAAATTAATGATCCCGGTTTTGCGAATGCAAACACGAGCCCAGGCACAGTGGAAACCTTTCAGTATTCTATTGACTGGGGTGATGGTTCAGCTGTCGACACGGGAGCAGCAACCATTGACTCGGTTGGTGACGCATCGGGAACGCCGACTCTCGCATCATTTGATGGCTCCCACACGTACGCGTCTGAAGGCACTCGCACAGTGACTTTGGAAGTGACCGATGACGATGGCGCGACTGCTTTTTCAAGTTTTGCGGTTTCAGTGGAAGAGACCAGGTTTCTGTCAGCCGAATTTGATTCACCGTTCATTAGTGAATCCAACGACTCGGTTGTTCGGGTAACTGTGCAACGTGTCGGCAGTGAGATTGTGGAACCGTTGGTGGTGCAGATTGATACTGCGGAATCAGGGCAGCTCAATGTGCCTTCGCAAATCACGATTCCCGCCAATCAGCAGCAGATCATCGTCGAAGTTCTCGCAATCGACGATTCTGACCCAGAGCCAACAAAGACACTCGTTTTTGGGTTCGAGGCGATGGGCTATCCGCGAGTGGTGGCGGAAATCCGGTTATTGGATAACGAGCATCCGCTATTTCAAAATTCACCGCTGATCTTCGATGTGAATAACAACGGAATCGTAACGGCAAGCGATGCACTGCGAATCATTAATCAGTTGGCGACGCGAGGAGCCGTGTCCCAGCTTGATCCTGAGATCGAGCAACCCAACGGTATTTTTCTCGATACCAACGGGGATTACCGGGTCACTGCAGTGGATGCCCTGCGAGTGATTAACGAACTTTCCAGACGAAGCGGTTCATCGGCTGAACCGGAGCCTCTCTTTGCTGCAGAACATGATGCAGCCATCGACACCGCCATCGGTCTGTTGTTTTGAGCTCCAGATGGCATTCGCTCTGAATGCAGATGGGCTGAATCTGTCGGCCAGCGGATTTGTTTTCGCTACTACACCGTTTGGGAGGATTCGAGAGCTATCGTGAACCGCTTTGAGATTGCTCCAGGAATCGATTATTTTTCCTGATCACCAAAGATTTCTTTGCGTATTTCGGGGAGCTTGCGGAGGTGATAGCGATGACTTCTCAGTGCATCCAACGCCGCCAGAAGTACGACGATCAACAGCAGCAGAATCACTCCCATCCAAGCGAACAGCCAAACGGTTCCAGGACCAGCAAAGGCGGCGACCAAAATCAAGGCACCGCTACACGCGATCACGATGTGGATTCGTTTTCGAGCACGCGTTCGACTGGTCAGGTATTTGCGATCAAGATCTGTTTGAAATGATTCGTTGGGCCAACCCAAGGCTTCATTCCAATGCAGCCATACGGCAAATGCGATGACGGTCAATCCAATAATTAAGCTGCCGAGAAACATCTTATTGGCGGGGGAGCGAGAAACTTGTTTAAGTTATTGCTGCAGCAGCCATTGGTGGACGACCCACACGACCGCTGCTAATGATTCACCGCTGCAATTTTTCGGTGCGTCTTGTTCCGTGTGCCAGTAACTGGGAGCACCAATCCCGGGTCTCGGGTAATCAAAGTCGATAATGTCGATCGTGGGAATGCTGGCGATTTCATTTAATGGTATGTGATCGTCTTCGATCCGGTGTCGGCGGCGCGGCACAAACGCTCGCACCCCCAATCGATCGGCTGTCTTCCAGACTTCACGCGCGACGGTCGGTGCGAAGTCGAGACTGTTGCTTTCGAAATAGATTTTCAATTCGCGATCACCAACCATGTCCAGCAGAACGCCGGCCACGTAGGGATTTACGGGTGGGCTAGCTTTATATTTTTCCGCAAAGAAGGTGGAACCTAGGAAGTAATCGTCGCGGCCTTGCTGCCAAACAAATTCCTCGCCATCAAACAGGACAATATCGATGCCGACATCAGCGGGAAGGTCTGAAAGATGGTGTGAGAGTTCTGCGAGCGCGGCCACGCCGCTGGCACCGTCGTTGGCACCGATGAATGTGCCTCGCTTGTTCACGCGGTCTTGATCGGGATAAGGTCGCGTGTCGTAATGTGCGCATAACAGAAAACGTTTTGGCCGTTCCGGGTGCCATTGGGCAATTAGGTTCGCCATCGAGACCGGCGATCCATCCTCCGGGTGTCGGATCTCAAAGGTTTGCATTTGAACATCCGCCCCGTTCGCGGAGAACAACTCGCTGAGAATTTGTTGTTGCTGTTGCATCTCCTTTGACCCCGACGGACGCGGCCCCAAATTGCACAGCTGATTCAGGTATTGATATGCCCTTTGCTGCTCGTATTTGGCGGGGATCGCACGCGTGGCTGGACTCTGCGGCTGGACCGGCCCGCGATCGAAGACGCCCGCCACAACGGCAATGACCAAACCAGCAATCATCAATCCGATTGCCAAGATGACGTTCCGCCAGCTTTTGGGCTCCGAATCAGCTCTGTCGGAAGAGGCTTTCCAAGCCGATTGATTAGCGTTTGGGCTCTGGGAAATCGCGTCGCTCACTGGTCACTCCCTTGGAATACAGCTCTGAGGATTCGACTGGCAACTCAACTCGGCCAACTGTCACCTCGTTCCTACCAACTGCTATTGTCGCCGATCGGGTCACTCCGTGAGGAGGGGGTATCGCTGGAGCGAACTCGAGACGCAATTCTCCCGGGGCAAGGTTAGCCGGTTGGGCTGTCGAGCCCTATTTCTTGGGGCATTCATCTCCACCCAGGTCGGGGAGGTCGCTGACCGAATTAGGCGTTTACCTTTTCCTACGATACCTCGCAGTCAGAACGTTTTTGCGGCCCTCGCTTTCGGGGGATGGTAATTTCCCCGCGATACCGTTTTGCCATAGCCAATTTTCAAGTGGTGTTTTCCTACCCCGGTGTTGGTGGCAGGGCACCTGACTTTTGGTTTTGAGAGGAGGGCAGCGGAGGCTCCAAAAAAACGATGCCTCCAAAAAATATTACGAATCATCAGCATCGCCACGAATCATCGCATTTTCGCACTTCTGATCAGATTGGCCTCGAACGTTTTGTTTGGAAAAAAATCGCGCCGCTTCTCACCGCAGCCTTAGCCCTATAATTGGTGGACGATCCTCGAGACCGTGCTTGTTGTTCCTCTTTTTGTCACTCGTTGGAGTCGATTGTGCTGAATCTGTCCCGCACCTGCTTCGTCGGTTTGCCGCTATTGATTTGGCTGACATCCGTCCTGAACGGAGTTGGGCAGCAACCAGATGCGACGAATCTCCCGAAGCGCGGGTACCTGATTGACGTTCCCGTACCACTGACGGCGACGGCTTCCGACCGAATCTTGAATCAGTTGACGCAGGTTCATTCGGACGCGCCCCAAGGAAAGCGAACCACCGTGGTATTGCGATACCAGTCGGGACCGGAGGGAGTCAGTACCGGGGACACTACTAAATTTGAAGATGCCTTGAAACTGGCACGGGCGATGTCGGGCCCCCAGTTGCGACGGGTTCGGGCTGTTTGTTGGGTTGAAAACGAGGTGAAAGGTCATTCCACGTTGCCAGTCATTGCAGCAGACTTGCTGCTCGTTGGTCCCGGGGGGGCGATCGCCAACGCAGCAGTGAACGAGTCGACTCTCGATAAAACGATCGCTTTAACCTACGAATCGATCGCGGAACGTCGTGGACTTTTCCCGCCCGCAGTGGTGAGTGCTCTCGTCGATCCGGCATTGGAATTAGCGTTGGTATCGGAGGTCGGCGGAGAGCAAGTTTTGGCTGCCGGTGATCAATTAGCGTCACTTCGGAGCAATGGAAAGGTTCTTCGAGAAGAAGTTTGGTCAGCTCCGGGAGCACCGTTGCAGCTTAATACCAAGCGATTGCGTTCAGCCCGGATCGCCGCAGCGGTCGCTGATTCCGTCGAGACAGCTGCAGAGTTTCTGGACCTAGCTGAACTGAATCCACTTTCGGTCAAGGTTGACGCTCGCAAACCGCAGGCAGTGATGCTGGAAATTGCCGGCCCGATCGTTTCGAATCGGGTGCGGCGTTGGCAAAGCAACTTGGCTGCGACTTTAGATCGTGACGACATCAATACCTGGTTGCTCGTGCTCGATTCCGCTGGGGGAAGTTTGGATAACAGTGCGACGTTGGCAGGTTGGTTCGCCAGTCCTGAACCGCCGTTGCGAACGGTTGCTGGCTTGATTCGAGCAGAGGCTCGTGGTGATGCTGCCTTGGTCGCACTGGCCTGCAAACCGCTGATGATGCAGCCGGAAGCCACGTTGGGTGGACCGGGAGCCGAATCGATCTCTGCTGAGGATTTAACTCGCTACGACGAATTGATCGAACAAATTGCCTCGCAAACAAAAAGACCAGCGGCGCTGATTCGCGGTTTGCTTGATCCGAGCCAGCAAGTTTATCGGTACACCAATCGGAAAACAGGTCGGATACGCTATGCAACAGAGGCAGATATCGTTCGCGGCACGGCGAATGAGAAGGAAGCCGACGCTCAGCGAGATAAGTGGCAGCGTGGGGATGTCATTGAATTGCAGAATGGCCTCGCTGCAGATCAGGCCGTATCCCTGGGGCTCGTTGATGGGATTTCAGCTGGGGTCGAAGAAACCGCTCGGCAAATCGGATTGAGTGGCACGCCACCTGCTGTTGCTGACCGTGGGCTCGTGCGATTCGTTGAACGAGTCGGACGTAGCAATACGTTGGCGTTTCTGCTGTTGTTTATCGGATTTGCGGCACTTTCCGCCGAAGCGAATGCCCCCGGCCTAAGTCTTCCCGGGTTCGTCGCCATGGTTTGCTTTGGACTCTACTTTTGGATGAAGTTCTTGGCTGGTACCGCGGAGTGGTTAGAGCTGATTGCCTTCGGGTTGGGGATTGTTTGCATCGCCATCGAGATATTCGTCGTGCCCGGTTTTGGCGTGTTTGGAATTGGCGGTTTAGCGTTGACCGTGATCGGGATCGTCTTGATGAGCCAAACATTTGTGATTCCTCAAAACGTTTATCAAATCCAAGTGCTGACGCGGGGAGTCTGGGTCGCTTTGGGAGGGGCGGCGGGGATGGTCGGCGGATTCATCGCAATGCGGGTGATGTTGCCACACGTGCCTGTCTTTCGCGGTTTGGTGATGGAGGCTCCCGATAATGAAAATATCAGTGAATCAGAAAAATTGGGCGACTACAGCTTTTTGATCGGACAAGTTGGCACGACAACGACGCCACTGCGACCCTCTGGAAAGGCTCGGTTTGGTGATCAGATTGTTCAGGTAATCAGTGATGGTTCGGCGATACCGGCGGGAGGATCGGTCCGCGTGACAGAAGTTCACGCCACCAAGGTTGTCGTTGAGCCGTTGGAGTCCACATGACTCTGTTTTACGTGGTCGGATTGCTGGCGCTGTTTTACTTGCTGGTCGTCGCCGAATTCTTCCTTCCGACTGGCGGCTTTCTTGGCGTCACCGCGGTCGCGATGCTAGCAGCCGCCATCGGGGTCGCTTTCTCGCACAGTGTCGTCCTGGGGGTCGGCGTGATCCTGTTTGTTTCGTTGACGACGCCGTTGGTTCTGTTCGGTATGCTCAAGGTTTGGCCTCACACCCCGATTGGGCGTCGCATGCTCAATCGGCGACCAGGAGAAGTCGCCGCAGATCCGATCCCTCGGACGACGCGTCGCGGGACGCCCCTGGCTGATTTGGTCGGTCGAATTGGGAGAGCGACAACGAACCTGCTGCCCAGTGGGCAAGTTGAGCTTGGCGGAGAGAAAATTGACGCGATCAGTATCGGAACTGCGATTGATCGAGGTTCCCATGTGATCGTTGTCAGCGTAGAAACAGGGCGAGTGCGTGTTCGAACGGCGGTCGAAGAAGAGCTATCCTATGAGTCATCCGATTCGGTCCCACAGTCACCTCAGTCTTTAGAGGAGTCGCTCGAGTCTTTTGATATCGAGTAAGCTTTTTTCAATGCGAATTCTGTTTCTGGGCGATTTGGTTGGCAAACCGGGCTATTCAGCCGCGGTCAAACATATTCCGCTGCTACGTAAGGAGCATCGCCTCGATGTTGTGATCGTTAATGCAGAAAATGCGTCAGACGGTTCCGGATTGATGCCCCGTCAATACCAGCGGTTGATCGAAGCGGGTACCGATGGGATCACGCTCGGGGATCACATCTACCGCTGCAAAGATATCGTCGCCACGTTGGAAAAGAGCAAGCGGATCGTTAAGCCTGCGAATTATCCCGGCGAGGCAGCGGGCAAGCCTTGGGTGGTGATCGAGACAGAGGCCGGGCCGATCGGATTGATTTCTTTGCTCGGCCGCGTTTACATGCGGCCGGTTGATTGCCCTTTCGCGGCAGTCGATCGGGCTTTGGAAGAAATACGGGCGGAAACCTCGCAGATCCTTGTCGATGTGCACGCCGAAGCGACAAGCGACAAACAAGCATTAGCCCGTTACCTCGATGGCAAAGTCACTGCTGTGCTCGGGACTCATACCCATGTACCGACTGCCGATGCACGCATCCTGCCTCGCGGTACAGCATTTCAGTGTGATGTTGGTATGTGCGGTCCTTACGAAAGTATCATTGGACGTGACATTGAACGCGTCTTGCACACAACACGCACTTTTGAGCCGACCCATTTTTATGTTGCCACGCGAGATGTTCGGCTGTGTGGCGCGATCGTCGATTCAAATGAGGATGGTTTGGCGACCAAAATCGAACGCTTTGAATTGAAAGTCGACGGATAAGCTGACTTTGCCGATTCTTGTTGCCTCTCGTCTTGAGCAAACCGCGAGATTGAAGGTTTCAATCACTTGTCAAATGTTGTCGTGGCCAGTGGCGTCGCAGGTTGCTAGGGCTGCAGGTTGCTAGGGCTGCAGGGCCGTAGCGACCAAGATCTTGTCGCAACCCGCCGCATGCAGGCGTTGGCTGTCCTCCGCATGGCGTACGCCCCCGCCACTCAAAATTTTCAGACTGGGTGATCGTTGTCGGACGCGGCGACAGATCGACTTTGTCGTTGACCCATCGCGAGTGCCGACGGCTGCCAGATCCAGAATGACGAATCCGGCGGCGTTCAGTTCGGTCGCTGTGTCAATCCAGGTGCGTTCCTTTGATTCGCAGCCCAGCAGCTTTCCGTCGCGATAATCGAGTCCCAGCCAGGTTCGTGTCGCTCCGGCATAGTTTGCTAGTTGCCGAAGTGATCCAACTTTTTCACAGGACTCGCTCGCGGCAATGAATTGAAGTGTTGGAAAAAGATCGACCAATTGTCGGATAGTATCGATTGCCTGGTCGGACTCCGTACCTCGCCAGCCAATGTCCAGCCAGACGCAATCCAATTCAGGATGGCTAACCAGTGAACGCAACAGTTTCCAATTTGGAGTCCGGTGTTGAATCGCCGATAAATCTGCGATGTAAACCGATTTCACGTCGTGCGAAAGATAGTGATCCAATAACTGGTGCGGATCACCGTCGCAAAAAAGCACAGGGCGGTAACTGGAGCGTTGGCCCGCAATGGCGTGCACAGCAGAGCCATCAAGCAAATCGATCACACCAACCAGGGCGGCCAGTTCTTTGCCGCTCCAGGCTCGCTGCTCACTCACACTTCGTCAGTCTCAGCCGGCAGGGAAAAAAGCGATTCAACTTTGACGATCGCGTAATCATCCGGAAAGGTGTGAATCGCTTGCACGAGCATGGATCGATGTCGTGTTTCGACGTTGACATAGCTCAATGCACCGAGCGCCATTCGTCCGCTGGCGTCAAAGGTGTGCAGCAAACCTGCAGTGGGCCCATGTTCCAATTGTTTTTGAACCATTCGAAACATTTCGGGATCGACCGGTTCCAGTTGGAAATGGGTGCGATAGCCGATTTCGTCGCGACATTTTGCACGCTCCGTTCGGCTTCCCTTCAACGGTTTCGCAATCAAGCAGCGTCGCTTGGGCAGCGGTTGGTGGGCACTACTTGCGACTTCGCAGAGGGTCATTCCTCCCGATGTCCAAGTGATCACATGACCACAATTGGTGATCTCGATTCGGGCTTCGTAATCGCCCCGTTCGATCCGTCGACTCTTATGAATCGTATACAGTTCTGGGTGCAGAGACCGACTGAATACATGAAACGCTAATTCAGCAACCTTGGGACGAACCGAAAGCACTACGATAATCCGTTGAACTATTAGTATTAAAAACCGACCTGCGAATGAATGAATTCGCCCAGTCAGATTGCATCACATGGTCGCTGCAAACTGAGCCGCATCCAAATCGACTAAAGTGGATGCTGCCTGAGGCATGTCACGTTGCTTCGACGTCCACCATTATACGCACCGTTTCCGAACTGGCTAAAGAGCGTTTAAGCTAGTAGCAAAAGAATATCTTTTTGCCGGTTTGTTTCCAATTTCCCATTGACACTGCGAAGGTTATGAAATTGCCATGGTTGTCGTGATAGATAACTACGACTCGTTCACGTACAACCTTGTGCAACGACTCGGTGAAATCGATGCAAACATCGAAATTCGGGTTTTTCGGAACGACGAAATCACTCTTGACCAACTCGACGCAATCGCGCCGGCGCGGCTGCTGGTTTCACCGGGGCCATGTACGCCCAGTGAGGCCGGGATCAGCGTTGATTGCGTGAAGCACTTTGCGGGACGTCTGCCATTGTTGGGAGTTTGTCTGGGGCATCAATCGATTGGGCAGGCATTCGGTGCCAACATTGTGCGAGCCCCTGAATTGATGCACGGTAAAACCGACGAGATTCAACACGACGACCACGGTTTGTTCGCAGGAATCGTGAATCCGTTCGTTGCAACGCGATACCACAGCTTGGTCATCGAACCAGAGAGTCTGCCGGCTGAATTGCTCGTGTCGGCGTGGACGAACACCGGTGGGACAAAGCAGATCATGGGTGTCCGTCACCGGGAATTCAAGCTGGAGGGATGGCAATTTCATCCAGAAAGTTTTTTGACCGAACCAGGCATCGAACTGTTAAAACGATTTTTGCGATGGTGATGCGAGACAATCACGCCATCGCCGTTCCATCGCAGACCCTGTGCCGAGACGGTTGCTGCGGTGGCGTGAGTCATTGATCGATCAAAAAAAGACTTTCTCGGCGGTCTTTTTGAGCATCCATCGCTTGTCATCTGCGGATAAGAAATTAGCGTGATCACGCAGCAGTGCGATGGACGATTCGTAGTCGTGGTCGCCTTGCACCTGGTAAGGACAATCACTTGCCCACATCAATCGTTCCGGTCCAAATGCATCGGTCAAACGCTGGATCATCGGCAACAAATCCTTATAGGGAGCCTGTTTCTTCCCCAACGCATAAAAGGCCGACGTTTTGACGAGTAGTTGCGGATGTTTTGCCAGTTTGCAGAGTTGGTCTAATTCACCTGGGACGATTTTTCCTGTGATGCCCACGCGGGCAAAATGATCGACCACGACCGGGGCTCCCGGGTATTTTTTGCATAACGCATCGACGTACCCGATTTCGGCGGGGTCAATCAGCGGGCAGACCGCTAACCCCTCCTCTGCCGCTGTTTTCCACAGCGTTGCCATTCCCTCGTCATTGACCCATGTTTTGGCTTGGCCGCGTGAGTGAATCCGAAATCCTCTGACTCCTTTCGAGGCGAGTGACTTCATTGTGATCGCGACATCAGGTTGATGATGGTCGACAATTCCCACGCCCGAGAGCAGACGTGGGTGCTGGGCGATAGCATCGAGCATGTAGCGATTATCAAAGTTGTAAAAGCTCATCTGGATCAGCACGACGCGAGTCACACCCGATGGTCGGCAAGCGGCGAACAACTCTTCGGCAGTAAAGCTTTGCGGAACCATGTCCTTGGACGAGAAGCCTGTGCCGAGCGGATAGCGGGTGAGGTCGGGTGTCCAGATATGTGCATGGGCGTCGACGTACCCGCCGTCGCTGGCATCACTGCCACACGTTTGGTCACAATACGCTTGGTCACACTGGGCCAGAGCGGTCAGCGAACCTGTCATCAGGGCAGCGAACTCGCGTCGCGAAATCAAAGGGCTAGGCCTGTGGAGTCTCGTTGCATCGGGTCTCATCGTCTCTCCAGTTCCATGCGTTGATGTATTCCGGGACACGCATACCCCGATCTTCAAATATCCCCGTAACTGCCGGCGGATCGGCCGCTTAGAGCTTTTCTACATAGGCGTAATAGGCTCCAAAGACTTCGTTGTCTTCAGTCAAGAAAGTGGCTTCCATTTTTGTCTTACCTGCTTCCAGTTTGAGCTGGAATTTAACTTCTTGGGCGCCTGGTTCAACTTTCGAAACCACGCTTGTATCGCCAATCGAAAGTTTTGCCATGGTCGGTTGAATGGACTTGCCGGGGGCTGTTCGATAAGCGGCGACGCCAGGGACTGGTTGGCCGGGCGGTAAGGAAGCATCGATCGCGGTGTCGGATTCGCGCGGCCAGCGACGCAGGCGAATTACATAGGTACCGGCTTCGTGGACCTTAACGTTCCAAAATCCGGTGTTCCGTCCGCCATTCATTGCTTTGCGAATGTGTGATTGGTTCCAAGGAGTCGACCCGGTTGTGATCCAGTCATGCGAGGTTAAGCGGGTTGGATTTTCCGCCGGATGTCCCAGTGCAATCGCAGTTGCATTGGCAAACGTTGGCTCCAATTCAGTCCACCACTGGTCGTAGAACTTAGTCAGGCGTTTGACAACTTTGGGATGCTGGTCGGCGAGATTGGCCTTTTGCCCAGGATCGGCCTTGATGTCATACAGTTCTTTCCCGTTGTTGAGTCGCCAGCGGGATGTCATGACGGCGCTTTTTCGCCACTTGATAGGATCTTTGACACGTTGCGAATCTGTCACCAGAATTCGGTCAGGCCAGTCGGTGGCCTTGCCATGCAGGAGGTCTGCGATGCTGGTGCCGTCGAATTTCACTCCTTTGGGCGGTTGTACGTTGCACAAGTCGATGAGCGTTGGCAGGACATCCACGTAGGCAGTGATTGGTTCAACATCCCGTCCACCAGTCAGTCCCCCGTTGGGCCAATGGACGAACAGCGGGACTCGATGTCCCCCGTCGTATTCGCTCCCTTTCTTGCCTCGCATGCCGGCATTGAAAACTTTATCACCAGAGGATGAGCCGTTATCGGTCGTGAAAATGAAGATCGTGTTTTTCGTCAAATCCTCCTCGTCCAGGAACGACCGTAATTCGCCGACGTTTTGATCGATGTTTGCGATCATTCCATAAAAATTAGCGAGGTTTGTGTTTTGTTCTTGATAGGGCTCACTGAACTCTGGTGGTGAGTGCATCGGGCCATGTGGCGCGTTGGTCGCGATGTAGGCCAGGAAAGGTTTCCCAGCCTGTTTTTGTTGTTTGATGAACCGTTTTGCGTAGTCAAAGAAGACGTCGGTGCAAAAGCCTTTGACCGGGACGGGCGTGCTGTTGTGCCAGTAGCTCCCATCAAAATATGCGTTGTTCCAGTAGTCAGGCGTTTGGCCGACACCACCACCGCCATGCCGAAGCACCTCCGTAAAACCACGGTCCTCGGGGCGATAGGGGTAGTTATCTCCCAAGTGCCACTTGCCAAACATCCCCGTGGCATAACCACCATCCTTGAAAACTTGTCCCATCGTGACCTCGTTTTCACGCAACATCGATCGCCCCATGATCGTGTGCCAGACTCCGGTTCGATTGGTCCAGTGACCAGTCAAAAAGGCGGAGCGAGTCGGCGAGCAAGTCGGAGCAACGTGATAATCTTTCAGCCGGACGGATTCAGCGTACAGACCATCAAGATTGGGGGTCTTGAGAACCGGGTTTCCTGTGCAGGAAAGGTCGCCGTATCCCTGGTCGTCTGTTATCACGATCACCACATTGGGCTTCTCGGCGGCAGAGATGGGAGGAATGCCAGGACAGGCAGCCAGCAATAATAGGCTGCAAACGAGAAAACGCATGGTGATACTACTACAATGGAGAGCGGCGAAGAAAAATCAGTTAACAATTGTAACTGAGTCCGGGTCCAACCGGGTACGACAACGTTTTTGCGAAGACAACATGCCGCAGGATCAGCGGACACCGGCATTGTTAGATAGTTGCACCCTCTACGCTCGAGGGGATCGGGCTTTCCGTACCGCTACACTACATGGACGGCGGTCTGGGTGCCGCTCCATTTACCGCGCGGATGAGATCAAACTCGATGAAAAAACAATATGACTGCGTTGTGATTGGCGGCGGACCGGGTGGGTGTTCGGCGGCGACAATCGTTGCTGAAGCAGGGCACGAAACTTTGCTGGTGGAGCGAGACCCAATGCCGCGGTTCCACGTCGGCGAGTCGCTCATGCCGGAGACCTACTGGGCATTGGAGCGTTTGGGCGTTAATCGACAGATCCGCGACTGCGGTTGGCAGGTGAAAAAGAGCGTTCAGTTCGTCACGCACAACGGTACGGAATCTGATCCATTTTTCTTTCGTCATCACGACGACCGTGATAGTAGCGACACGTGGCAGGTTGAGCGGAGCGAATTCGACAAAATGTTGTTTGATCGGGCCGTCGAAGTCGGTGCCGATTGCCACGACCGAACTCGACTAGTCGACGTGAAGTTTGATGACGGGCGAGCGTGCGGCGTCACCGTTCGGGACGACGAAGGCGTTCAGCACGAAATCGATTGTCGTGTTGTGGTCGACGCGACCGGGCAACAATCGTTCTTGGCGAACAAACTCGGCCTGAAGCAGGTAGATCCAAGTCTGAAAAAAGCAGCGATCTGGGGCTACTACAAGAACGCTGTCCGTGGCGATGGAGACAACGAGGGGGCGACAATCATCATGCAGACTGCTTCGAAAGAAGCTTGGTTTTGGTTCATCCCGATGTCGCGTGGGGTCACAAGCATCGGATGCGTCGGTGATGCGGATTACCTGTTGAAAGGGCGTGGAAAGCCGGAGGAGGTCTACCGCGAAGAACTGAGTCAGTGTCCAGGATTGGACCGGCGGTTGGATAATGCACAGCAGTTGGGCGATATCAAGACTGCGAAAGAGTTCTCGTACATGACCACGGCGAATTCGGGGGATGGTTGGGTGCTGGTCGGTGACGCACTCGGCTTTATCGACCCAGTTTATTCGTCAGGAGTTTACTTCGCGCTCGAGATGGGAGTGCGTGCGGGTGAGGCGATTGTCGCGGGCTTTGACAAAGACGACCTAGGGGCCGAGCAACTTGGATCGTGGTGCGGCGATTTCAAGCAGGGAGCTCATTGGGT
>JAQWPZ010000049.1 GCA_029245125.1 Rubripirellula sp. | reverse complement strand
CTCGCCGCCTCGCCAGACTCCTCGGGCCACGTCAATGACTTGGAACCCACCGCGGATCGAAACCATCTTTGTCAATTGGTATCCAATCTCGCCGCGAACGTCGAAGCCGAAGAAGAACTCTTCGTTGCGGGTGTTAATCGGCTCGGTCGATGATACCAAGATGCGTTCAACTTCCGCACCAACTTCGCTTCCGTCGTAGATCGTCAACTCGCTGGTCGTGGCCGCCACCGAGTTCTGCCAAGAGCCACCGAAGAATGCCCGGAAGTCGCTGCTGAACATGAAGCGGTCACGGAACTTGAAGTACCGGAACCCTAACTGGCCTCCGAACATCTCATTGTCGGTTGCTGCGTAGGCACGATCGAATTGCTCGGCATCGTCAAAGTTTGGCCCAACTAATGGTGGGTTCGTCTCAGTGTTAAGGTAAGTATCGAAGTAGTTCATGTCATCGATTCTCATCCACCGGAGACCAACCATTGGTTCCAGAATGCCACCGTAATGATACGGCTCTAAACGCCATGTTTTGTTCAGCTCGTAGCTGTCGTATTTGATGATGTTGTTAGAGTCGCCCACATCATAGAATCGGAAGTTGTATCCGGGGTTATTGTCCTCAATCTGCCGCACGGCGACACCGAAGGGTGGCGCGACTGGACTAAACCCATCTTCAGGGTCAATAAACCGATTCAATCTTTCCTGACGCACCGAAAACGCATCGGAAACACCGTTTTCTGTCCAGTTAAACATCCAGCCGTTGTCTTCGCCTGGCAGCATGAAGCCGATTTCGTATCGATGCCCCCAACCCTCGTCTAAAAGGTATTCAGAGGAACCGGGTTCATCAACCTCGGGCCTGGATCCGTAAAGAGACAAGCGATCGTAGGTGGCAAACCAGCCGGTTGCCGCTCGCTTCTTCGGCTTCATCTCCGCCAGATCCATGTTATATACGGGCTCGAACCAGCGAAAATCGGGATCGAACGCGAAGGGATCGGCGACTGGCACATACTCCTGAGAATGTGCCATCGTAGCTCCGCTTAGCATCGCTAAGGCTGTGAGCAGACTTGCAGTCAGCTTCCGTACCGACATCGCTTGTTCCACCGTCTTGCAGTTAGTTGGCTTTTGAATCCGGCCCCCAGCCGAATTCCGCAATTTCAGAATCACCGTGTTGATTCGGTGACGCTTACACCCCAGCCCGTTCAATGCGTTTGTGCCTGGAAGGCATGTTACGCTGACAAAATTGGGTTGTGCGGGTAGTATCGGACGCAAAGTGCGATGAGGCTTAGTTTGTTTGGCTGGTTGCACATCAAAAATGGGAGAATCTGTAAAACCGCTACAAATTGACAGCCAATTCAATGGTTCTAAGCTGTTTGGCGGACCTGGAAAGCGTTCCGAGTCTCGTAAACCGGGTTTGAATCTCCGTCGCAGTGGCTCGATTTGGCAATCTTGCCGCTCATTTTTTACCGAGAGCTCGCTTTGACGCGAAAAATTCGGTCAGGATCCGTCCGCATGGTTCAGCCATGACACCACCTTGCACTAAGCATTGGTGATTCAATCGGCTGTCTTCCAGCAGATTAAAAAGACTCGCTACCGCGCCACCTTTTGGATCCGACGCCGCATAAACCACCCGCGGAATTCGCGACTGAAGGATGGCTCCGGAGCACATCACACATGGTTCAAGCGTCGCATAGAGCGTGCAACCTTCTAACCGCCAATCGCCGATTGCGGCCGCTGCCTGAGTGATCGCAATCATCTCGGCGTGGGCCGTGGGATCACACAAGGATTCGCGGCCATTCGCAGCGGCGGCTATCAATTGCCTGTCACGCACGATGACTGCACCGACAGGCACTTCATCGGCGGAACCAGCCGCGAGCGCTTGCTGCTCAGCATATCCCAGCCAGTGCTCGTCCCCGCGAAGTTCAATCTCCAGATCGTCCATCATTCTTTTTCGCCAACAGTCTCAGTGAGCTTTCGCATACGAATATTGCGGATCTCGCTCTTACACTGAAAGGCAGCGATCCCCAGCGGAGTGCAAACATCCATCTCGTAACGAATGTCAAATTCGAAGTCCTTTCGTTCATGATCGCAGGCAACCTTGTCATCGATCCAGCAAGTGATCAAATTCGGCTCGACCCGGACCCGAACCTTGTACCATTTATCGTTATCAAAATTTTGGAAAGAGGTGGTATCGTTTTCACTTGCATCCCGACCGTCGATACTGCTGATACCTACCACACCTCCACCCCAGCCGCCGAGAATGAAGCTGACGTGATCCTTCCCAACCGGGAAAGTTAATCCGCAGAAAAAATCAAAGCCATCGGTGCGTCTCGCTTCTAACTCGACCTCGTAGTTTTCGCGGACGACATCGCCACTCCATTGAATCCCGGTGAGCGGGTCACCAAAACCCATTTTGATGAGACCGTCTTTGATCTCGACCGAACCATCGCCACCGAATTGACATGCCTTCCATTTTCCAGTCAGCGGCTGCCAGCCAAGCTTCTTTTCCTTGCCTTTGTTATCCTTTTCTAGTGCAGGCACTTTAACTTTCGTATCAGCACCGGCTTCATTCGGACCTGGCGTCTTGACCTCTTGCGCATCAGCTGACGACGCATCAGATTGAGGCTTATCAGATTGGGTCGTTTGAGCGGATCCGCTCACCGGCACCAGCAAAAGCAAGCTGAGGGAAAGCGAACAGGCGAAAGTAGAAAAACACTGGCCCAGCGGGATGCGATTCACGATGGATACCTACGGATGGAAAGGAAACTGGCGAGATAGTAATTCAAAGAAACGATGTGGATTCTAATCGACAGCAACCCGTGTGATTCACGGGCATCCGAATCCGTTCCACAGTGTCAGACGATCGCTCCTATTCCCAGCGTACTCGATCAGAGGCGACCCAATGCGACCGGTTACCAAAATTACCATCTTCGGCGTTCGATTGGGAGTCGCCACTCTGATTGCATATTGGCTGTTGATTTTCGCCGGAACCCATTTGCCGGGAGGGTCCCAGGTTGGTCCACCGGGGAACGACAAACTCCAACATTTTGTCGCCTACTTTTTGCTTGGCACGATGCTTTGTTATGTCACAACCTCCCCACAATGGCTAACCCGTTTTGCGATCATTGGCATCGCTGGAATGGCGTACGCAGCTGTGGACGAAATGACTCAAGGATTCGTACCAGGACGTTACCCTGATGTCCGTGATTTTGTCGCGGACTCAATTGGTCTGTGGTCCGCGATCGGCGTCTATGCGTCAGCAAGACTCGTCATGCACAGGGTGCGTCCACCCATCGACGAAGGCTAGCACGCATCGCAAAATCTCGATAACGAGAATCACGTGGTCACCCTGGCTTCTCAATCCGTGTCAAAATTGGAAGTTGCCTCTCCAGATTTTTGCCTGCGTCCTTGCTAATGCTCCACTGTGATCGATTCAGCGTATGCCAATTCCCCGGTGCGACCATCGTAGTACTGAAAAATGACCTGTGGATGGGGATAAGCAACTAGACGTTTATCCCCCAATTTTTGTGGCATGTTGAAAACATTGTTGACCTGAACCACGCAGAAGTGCGGGTAAAGCCGTTCCAGCCGAGGCAGATCCGGAAGAATGTAACTGCTCCAGCGGATATCGCATTCGCGTGGCCCAAAGGTCCATTTGCCAGTCGCAGGCCGATCGCTTTCATCGTTTTTCGGCACATGATTGACACTATTGTGGGGACCACAGCAGAACTCCCAGACGTTGTCAGTCACTTTGATCGCAAAACTGTTGTGAAGGTCGCCCGTCATGACAAACACTTTCTTGCCTAGCTTGTCCCACTCCTCGATCAAGGTTTCCCGTTCGTCGAAGAACCCCGTCCAAGCCTCTTCCTTATTTGCCGCATCAGCCTCGAAGCCACCCGCGCCACTGTGCGGGATCATGAAAGGTACGGTAGAGATAACAAAAAAGAAATCGGCATCACTTCGTTTCATTGACCGAAGCAACCACTCACGCTGAGGCTTCCCAATCATCGATACGCCTGGCTTGTCGCGTTGGCGAACATCATGCATGTCTCGATCGCCGCGAGTATCAACCAAAAAGAACTCACAGTTCGAAACACGAAAATTTCCATAGCTACGACGTCCAATCGAATAGCTCAGTTGATCGTCGTCCACTTTGGCAGACATATGCAATCGCAGGGTGTGAGCGTCAACAACCTCGACAATGTCGTAAACATAGGAATTCTTATTTCCGGCATCATTATCGAATGCCATGTCGTTAACGCCTGCCTCGGGGGTTCCCCAGTGGACGTGCAGGTTTAGCATTTCCTTCAATGGCAGCTTCGTGAAATCCACATTCGGATCGACTAGCAAATCACTACCTGCTTTCATCGATGCTTTTCCAAAATGGATCGGATGATCAAACTCCATCGGATTGGCCCATCCGAGATAGTTGTGCCAAGCATAAGTGCCGATATCGCGAAAAACAGTCCGTCGGTGTCGCTTGCCGGTTTCGGCTGAACCCCAAATATCATTGACCAATTCGTGATCATCAAATGTAAAGAAACTCGGTACGTTTCGGTGCCATTTTGAGAGTTCAACTCCGCGACTGAGGTACAGCTTGTAATTTTCCCAAACACCGACAATCGTCGGCATGACGTCAACCACCATGGGAAAGTGCTGGAGTCCTTGAACCAATCGCCACGCTTCAGGCGAGTAGGTTCTTAATTCTTCATACAGCCAATCCCCATTCATGATGTGGAAATGAACATTCGCTGCCCAATCACGATTGAGGTGTTCGTAAGTGGTGGCACGATGGCCACCACCGTGGATTGGATTTTGGTTCGCACAGGAACCGATTTGGAACCGAAAGTTGAACAAACCTTCGGGGTTATATTTCGCATTGCGTGATTCTTGGGCGTTCGGCAACGTGCGGAAACTACCCGGCAATCCATGCGGCCGTTCATTGACCACAACCTGATAGTGATAACGTGTGTCTGGTGCTAAACCGGTTAGCGTGATTACTCCCGTATTGTCACGGTCGATCACCGTGGTAGCTGGCAAACTTGCTTCACTCATCGAATCGGGGGATAGACCATAGCGAACGTGGAATTCGCCCGGTTCCGAGGTGCGTGCCCAGACGCGGACACTCTCGTCCGTTGACATGCCTAGCATTGGACCATGCGTCAACCGGATCGGATCTCGCGTGACCGCAACCTGTGCAGTTGCAGTGGCGGAAACGATCGAAATTAACAAAGCGAAAACCGAGAACCGAATCATAAGGGCTACCTGTGAAGAGAATTCGAATACGCAAATTCTAATCAACAATTGGAAGCTGATGCGTGAGGTCGCGTAAACCCGCTGATCGAACTGTATTTCGGCAAGAGCGTAATCGCCCGAGCACGCGTGATGTGGCAAGGAGACGCCAACGTTTATGAGGAATCGCGTGGTTTCGCGATCACTTCCCAAGCTGTTGGATCAGCGAGTTTCTGTTGAAGCGTTGGCAGCTGTTTTTCGAGATACGTCTGCTCAGTGGCCTCGAGTTGCCCCGCAAGCAATTGCAGTTCACTAAAACATTCGATTCGCTCACTTCCCTTTCCCTGAAAAAACACAATTGGTGGTCGTGTCATCCAAATTCCGAGGTGTTCGGCGAGCCTGGGAAGCAGCTCGGGTGTCGAATCTGGCAATTCTTGATCTGCGATCAGTACAATCCGACTCGCCTTCGCGGCGTTTCCCCACAAGCGATCAAATCCTCGCTGCATCGCACCAGAGAGCCGATGGCGCAGGAAAGAAAGCTGTTCGTCCGCGTCGCCACCGACATAGGCGTCCAGATTCGCTGGTTCCGATCGGACCAAGCAATCGACGGCACCATCCACCAGGGAAATTCCTGCTACAAACCACTGTTGTTTTTCGGATAGCACGACCACCACCAGCAGCGTAGGGATTTTATTTGATGGCATAATTGTTGATTCACTTTCGTTGCTAATCGCATCACCTAGCAAACTACCCTCCCGACGTCAGCTTGGATGAGCAGCCACAGCAACACTCAACCATCGCTTAGCCGCTTGATCTGATCGGCCAGTTGGTCGCACTCCTCTCGAAATCCCCCAGCTAGCTCGCTGTTTGATATCCGCTCGCAAAGCCCACTAGCGGTTTCTAAGATCGCCTGGAGTTTCTTTCTCTGTTGATGTTCCGCGGTTGCGGACGAGAGCAAGTCGACAAGTTCGTCAGGATCCCAGGGCTTGGTCAAGTAACGGTAAACCTGACCCTGGTTTACCGCATCAACGACCGCTTTGATGTCGGCGTAGCCGGTAAAGAGTATCCGGATGGTATCCGGTGATATGGCCTTTGCTTGACCGAGCAACTGAGCTCCCGTCATTTGGGGCATTCGTTGATCGGTCATGATTACTTGGATCGCATGTTGGCGTAAGATCTCAAGCGCCTGCGGGCCGGTCTCGGCAGTGTGCAAAGTGAATTCGCGACGCAACAATCCTTTCAGTGAATGCAGGATCTCGGGTTCATCGTCAACCAGCAAGATGTGGGGACGCTCGGACGCGGACGCATTCATTTGTGACCCTCAGTTGATTGCGTGCAACGCTGTTTTGGCAATTCAATCCGCACGGTCGTGCCGATCCCCAGTTTACTTTTTACGACGATCGTTCCCCCATGGTCTTGAATAACACCGTAACAGTGTGAAAGCCCGAGCCCCTTTCCTCTACCAACTTCCCGAGTGGTGAAGAAGGGTTCAAAGATGCGAGGCAAATCATTGTCGCAGATGCCGCTGCCGCTATCTCGAATGTCCAAGCACACCGTATCGTCGTTTTCTCCAACACGGATCTCAACTCGGTCCCGCATCCCACAAGCCTGGATCGAGTTGATCAAAATATTATGAAGGACTTGGTTCACCGCGGCGGGGCGACATTCAATCGACGGGTTCGTGTCATCCACCACGGTCACGGCAATTTCTTTTTCAGAAATTAAATGTTGTAGTACTGCGACCGTCGAGCGAACCATGTCACCAATTGCGACCGTGTCAGAGTCGGCCTCATCCAAGCGAGCGAATTCACGTAGATCGTGGACAATGTCGCGAACACGCTTCAAGCCATTTAGCGAGGCATCGAAGGTGGGGGTTGTATTTTCTTGTATCCACGAAAGATCATGACTCTGCTCCAAGCGAACCAGTGCATCGGCTGCTTGCGGATCGGCTAATCGCAACTGATCGATTTGCGCTCGATAGGCGTCCAAAATTTCCATCACCGACGATATGTCACGTTTCAGAACCGCCAAGTTATTGGCAACATAAGCAATGGGATTGTTGATCTCGTGGGCCATCCCGGCGGCAAGTTGGCCAAGACTCACGAGCTTTTCACTCTGAATCAAGGCGGCTTGGGCGTCGCGAATCTCACGGTTCTTCTCGGCCAGCTTCTGCTCAAGTCGCAGAATCCGCGCCCCTTCGCGAAGACGAACTCGGAGTTCTTGGTTGTCGCATGATTTAACCAGGAAGTCGTCAGCCCCTGCGTCCATCGCGGCTACCAAATCTTGTTTCTCACTTTTTGATGTTAGCAGCACGACATAAACGTAATGGTCCGATGGGTGTGCCCGGATGCGACGAACTAACTCTAAACCATCCAATCTGGGCATTACCCAATCGGTTAGAACCAACGGAGGAGCGTGCTCCAGGAAGAGATCCCAAGCCTGTTTTCCATCTTTCGCAACGATGACATCGAGTCCCCAACCGGTCAGTTGGGCATTGAGTAGCAGGCGGGTGACCTCGTTGTCGTCGGCCATCAACACCTTCATCCGTTGATCGGACGTCACCGCGGCAGAAGGGAACGAACCACGCCATGCCGTCTCTGGGCGGGTTTCGGCTAATTGCGCTGCGGGTTCACCCCGAAGTGCAGTTGAGTTAGCTTCTTCGTGGTTCGACACTTTTGACATCCCATTCGGCTCGAGCTTGGCTACCCCTCAGTCTATCTGCGCGAGTCTTGCATGTGTGGAAGTGTCTTGAATGATTGTCAGTTCCAAGGCAGCCGAAACATCTTGCTCTAGCTCTCCAACGCCTTGGAAATGGCTTGCTCCAAGTCCCGTTTCAAATCATCAAATGATTCCAGCCCGACGGACAAACGAATCAAACCATCGCTGATGCCAAACTTGGCTCGGTCCGCAGCGTCGTAACTAGCGTGGGACATGGTCGCAGGTTGCTCGATGAGCGATTCGACGGCGCCCAAACTGACGGCTAAGTGAAAGAGTCGCGTCGATTCACAGGCTTTCGCGGTCTGGTCTTTGGTACCCGCCAATTCGAAGGTAACCATCGCCCCGAAGCCGCCGTCGAATTGTTGGGCGGCGGCCGCATGCTGCGGATGATCCTCCAGGCCTGGATACAATACCGCTTTGACTTGCGGATGCGAACTCAGCCAGCGTGCCAGCTGCAATGCCGCGGAAGACTGCTCTCGCACACGTAGATCGAGAGTTTTGAGTCCTCTTGCCACCAAAAAGCAGCTAAGTGGATCAAGCACCGCGCCCGTCGCATTCTGGATGTAATACAGCTCATCAAACAGCGATTGATCCGCAACTGCCAACGTTCCCCCAAGGCAGTCGCTATGCCCGCCGAGGTATTTGGTGGCAGAGTGCATCACAATGTCAATATCGTGTTCGAGCGGTCGCAAGAGCGCTGGTGTTCCGAAAGTGTTATCAACTCCAATAATCGCTCCCTGCCGGTGGGCAATTTTCGCAAGTTCAGCCAAATGAGGAATGCTCAACCGCGGATTGCCGATCGTCTCTCCCCAAACCAATTTCGTTTGCGGGGTCATTGCAGAGTCGACCGCCCCAGGGTCGGTCATGTCAACCAGCGTGACCTCAATTCCCGAGCGGTTGCAAATTTTGTGTAGTAATCGATACGCACCACCATACAAATCACAACCAGCGATCACATGATCCCCAGTTTTTAGCATCATCGTCACACAATGAATGGCTGCCATGCCAGAAGAAAACGCGAGGGAACCTACGCAATCTTGACCTTCCAACGAAGCGAGAGTCGTCTGCAAATTCGTGCGAGTTGGGTTCCCACTTCGCGAGTAGTCAAATTCGCCCCAAACGCCTGCGCCTGGCTGCCGAAAGGTGCTTGCCAAGTGAATTGGCGGAACGACTGCACCGGTGGCCGGATCGATTTGATTACCGATGTGAATGGCGCGCGTCCGAAAAGTGTCACTTTGTTCGCCCACTGGTTTCCTCTTTCCAACTGATAGGACGCAAAATTATTCACTCCCGCGATGACACGGGACGAGGCCGCTATTTTGGTCGGCCAGGACGCTGAACAGAGGGTCCACGCGTCGGTATTTAACGAGAGATCACAGGTCAGTGTTCATTATCCGCGATCGGTATCTTACCATGCGGCTAAGTGATCGTTGACGACCCTACGCTTCCAATGCCTGCGCAAGATCGGCAATCAAGTCGTCGCCATTTTCGATTCCGCAAGACATCCGGATCATGTTATCACCGATCCCAAATTGTTTTCGTTCTTCCGGAGTGCAGTGGTAGTAACTCATGACCAGCGGTTGCTCAATCAACGATTCGACTCCACCCAGACTCGGCGCGATCCGGAAAATCTTGGCTGCATCAACGACTTCCGACGTCTCTTTCCAGTCAGCGTCTTTCAGAGTGAACGTGATCAAACCGCCGTAGCCATTCATCTGTGCTTTGGCGATCTCATGGGTCGGATGGGAAGACAAACCGGGGTAGAAAACGCGTTCGACTCGAGGGTGAGATTCCAGGAATTCGGCGATTCGCATCCCATTCTCGTTGTGCCTTTGCATTCGCAATTCGAAGGTCTTCAAACCTCGCTCGAGCAAATACATGTTGTGCGAAGAGTTAATGCTGCCGAGGATTCCACGCAGTCCACGAATTGGTTCGAGTGCTTCGCGACTGCCGCAGATCACACCAGCCAGCAAGTCATTATGTCCGCCCAGGTATTTAGTTGCCGAATGCAACACAAGGTCGACGCCGTAGTCGATCGGTCGCAGGTTGAGCGGTGTAGCAAGCGTCGCATCGATCAACGTTTCGACTTCGCACGCCTTCCCGATCGCGACAAACTTTTCGAGATCGATCACGCTCAGATGGGGGTTTGTTGGCGACTCGCTCACCAGCATTTTCGTTTTCGGGGTGATGGCCGCTTCCATCGCCTCGTAATCGCCCGTTGGAACTTGGCGGGTAACGACACCAAACCTTGCTAAGTGTTTTGAACAGAACTCACGACTGCGATGATAACACTGGTCAAAAAAGACGATCTCATCGCCGGCGTTCAAACGACTCATCAGCACGCCAACCATCGCTGCCATGCCTGAACTGTATACGATCGCCTCTTCGTAACCCTCCAAGGCTGCTAGCTTGGCTTCAACGCTGCGCTCATTTGGCGTTCCATAACGACCGTATTCCTCACGCTCCTCATGGCCGTCTACGAATCGCAGCAGCGACTCTGTGGACTCGAAGGTAAATGTGCTTGCAGTGAAAATCGGCGTCGCGATAGCACCTTCCGATTTTTGGCGTCGCTCGCCAGCATGCACACTCTTCGTGGACAGACCCTGATCAGCGAATTTGGTGTCGCTACTGGGTGCCGAAGACTCGGGCGAATCCGAAGGCATGGAATCACCTCGGTGAGACTCTTCGTTGGTCGTGCGACTTTGATCGGTCGCTTGAGAATCAATTGACATATGCGTAGGCATGGCTCTTTAGCAGGTAAAGGCTGCAATCGGCCGCAAATCCCTAAAAGGGACGCGTGGTGACGAAACGGCTCGCCAGCGTCTAACACAAGGTTACCCACCAAGTCGTCGGGCGACAACCGTTTTGAGTTCTCCGTTGGCTAGGTCTCCCGGTTTGAGCAAGTGAAATCGTCAGCATCGGCTTAGATTCGCCAGTCCGGAAAGTTTCTCGCTTTGCTCGAGCAACCGCACGCCGCTGCTCGTTGCCCTGATACAAACGGGGTGCTCTCGGAAAAGCCGGGGTGCCCTAGAAAAGCCGGGGTGCTCTCGGAAAAGCAGTGTGTGCTCTCGGAAAAGCAGGGGGCAATGGGCGATTTGCCGCGGAATACTCTCATCCAGTCACGCAAATTTGTTCGGCCATGCGTCCAGCCGCCAAGCCATTCCGATGCAACGCTAAAACCAAACCGGTCGCCGAAATCGAATCAACAGGACAAATAAGCTCCGATTTCGCACAACTCTGAGCCGAAGTCAGCAACCAGCCTGCATTGATTGTTCGCCTGAGGTGTAGAATCTATGTATCTGCCACAGTCGAGGAGCGTGCTTACATGTCCCGAGTTGCTTTTCTAAAACGTCACGTTTCTGTCTTCAGCGTCGCGTGCCTGCTGACAGTCGGGTCACAATCGCCAGCGTTGATGGGGCAGCAGCCCGACGAGCCTATCGTTGAAACATCGTCGACCGACGAAGAACAACAGCAGATCACGGAATTAGTGACGGGATTAGTCGCTGAATTAGGTGCCCGCGAGTTTGCCGCTCGCGAGAGGGCTGCCGACCAATTAGCTCAGATGGGAACCGTTGTCATCCCGCATCTTCGACGCGTGGTTGAATCGACTGACGATCCAGAGATTCGGTTGCGAGCGTCTGAGATCGTGCGACAGCTAACAGATGGAGACTTACAGGCACAAATCGACGGTTTTCTGGCTGGCGAAGATATCGAATTCGAAGGTTGGCAGAGCATCCGAGGTTTTTTTGGCGACACGGCTGCTGCACGAGATTTGTTCATTGAGCTGATGAATCAGCATCCTTTGTTGACAAAATCGTTGCAGGGCGAAACTCGCGATCGGGCCGTCGCATTGGAAGCTGTGATTTCGGGGGTCCGAAATGCAACCACGATCGAACGACGTTTTCCCAACCGTGCCGATGTGTTCGCACTATTACTTGCAGGCGTCGATCCAAACCTGCCACCGAATCCTGCCCTGGAGGCACAGGTGATGATGGTGATGAATCAGACCGCTGTCCGAGAGATCCGTCGCAACTGGCAACTCAACCGTCCGTTCCAATCTTTGCTGGGAATTTGGATGGGAAAGAGTGCCATTGGCAACCGGCAAGAGATCATCGAAATCGGAATGCGAATGGACGCTGAATCGACCCTCGCCCTCGCCATACGAACGCTGGGCGAATCGAATGATGAAGCGATTTTAACCACGGCACTGCAAGCGATCTCCCGGTTCGGCAAAGCCGAACATGCCGACTCGATTCGCCGACTGATCGAAGATACGCGGCCAATTGAGCGACGTGGACTTGCCCAAAGGCCAGGCTTCGACACGCAAGTGGGTGATGTCGCCATGATCGCTGCCGCGATTATTCTGAAGGCCAACCTCGAGGAGATTGGTTTCCGTGAGGTTAATGTGCACCCCAATATCGGTTTCGGCCTTCAAAACGTCGGCTTTGATAGCCCCGAGAAGCGAGAGGCTGCGAAAAACAAGGTGAAATCGTTATTCGCCCCCGGGGTACTCCGGTAAGCCGGTTGGCTGTGGTTCAACCGTTTTGCGTCGCAGCGACCGCCGCGACTCCGGCAGGTGGTTTGCGGAACTCAACGCCAGCGGAGACGGGAATCGATTTTTCACGCCCGATAATTGTCTGCACAGAAAGTCGCCAGCACAGGCGAACTTTGGGCGGCAGTTTACTTAGTGAGTCACCTTCACGTAGCCCGAAATCACGATGATGACCGCTGCGGTCGCAACCAGTACCGTCAGCCATTTCGCCCGTTTGCGGCGGAAACCCTCCAATGCAGGGCTCCTGCCAACCAATGCTGCGGCCAGGAAAAAGACTCCCAACGCTAATAAGATCTTGGTGCCTAGCAGTGCGTGATACAGCCCATCACCTTGCCGTTTCGGCATCAATCGCACGTAGTTGTAAAACCCGCTGACGAGGAACAGGAGCACACCGAGATGAACAAATTTTTTCCAACGGCCCATCACCGCTGCTGCTAACCGATCATGTGAATCCTCGGACAGAACCTTGGCGGATGGCATCAGAACTAGCAGCATGAAAACACTGCCACCAACCAAGGTGATCGCCGTCGCGACATGAACGATGCGAGAAACGATGTCGAGGGTTTCCATCATAAGCTCCTACGGAACCGGTTTCTTGGAGACGTTTTTAGTTCAGCCGAGATGTGAATTTACTGCGACACCAGCGGAGGCAGCTTTCGGTTCGACAGGATGCCATCTCAAGCAAGCTTCGGGAACCGGATCCCGATTCGCTTTAAACGCGAGACCCCTGAAACAAAGATCCGGACCCTGATCAGTTTTCGCTAAACGGCGGTGGAAACCGAGGTGGTGGAGGATTGGGTTCGTTCAATTGCTCCTCAACAGTCACGCTGTGCAGCTGAATCTTGCCTGTTTTGAGCAGTCGAACCAACTCATTCGCCCTTTGGTCGACGTCGGGTTCGGACAGCAGACGCAGCTTTTCCTCGACTTCGAACGGGAGTGTGTAAGAAATGATGTCGGTGATCGGGCCGAGTGCCATTTGGCCCGCCATTAACTCATGGAGGTTTTGCTGCACGTTGCCACTGACAGGAATGATTTCGCCAAATGCATCCAGCAGATTTTTTTTGAGCCGGGTTCGAGATTCGGTACCGGCGGGTGGATAGACGTCGTCAATGACATCGATCTCCGCCATGCGAAAAGGCCGACTGGCATCGATTTCACGCACGATCTTGGCCCGCCGCATCCCGACGAGCAACAGATTGTGGCGATCGTCCTCGACCTCGGAGTGAGAAATGATCTTGCCGAGGCAAATAGTGCTCGCGATTGGAGGAGCAGACTGGGGTAATGCCGCGATTCCACCGGTGAGGGTCGCCATCGCGATCATCCGGTCGCCGGCCAGTGATTCGGCGAGCATTTCGCAGTACCGAGGCTCAAAAATATGTAGCGGTTGCATCGCGTGGGGAAACGCTACCAATTCCGGCAGCGGAAAGAGCCGTACTCGACCGTCGAAATCATCCGGCAGTCTTGTAACGTCTTCCAGATTATGCATGAGCCGAAAAGTTTTGTTTGGGGGACGAATAGCGGCTGAGAACATCCTGCCTGGAGACCAATTCTCATGTTGTAGTGTTTAGAAAAGTCAATATACGCGCCAAGTGCCATGCTATGGGAGATGAAAATCATTGACGAGTCGGCGGTCGTGCCTGACAATTACAGCTTGGCGGTGCGAAACGGAAATGCACCTCCATCCGCTCTTCGACGATTCCACTTACCGAAAACCGCCCAGGTCAAAATCATGCTGCTCTCGGGTCAAGAAATTCGGCGACGATTAGGAAACGAGGAGATCTCGATTGAGCCATTCCAGGAATCACGGCTGAATCCCAACAGCTACAACCTCGCGTTGCACGATGAACTGCTTCTTTATGAAGAAGTCGTGTTAGACGCGGCAACACCGAACCGTTACCGCCGAGTTGAGATCCCACCGGATGGGATCACTCTACAACCCAACATGCTGTATTTGGGGCGAACGGTCGAATACACCGAGACCCGAGGGGTCGTTCCAATGATCCAGGGACGCAGCTCCGTCAGCAGGTTGGGGCTATTCATTAATCCCGGCGGGGGAGTCGGCGATGCCGGTTTTTGTGGAACCTGGACGCTGGAAATGCATTGTGTCCAGCCAGTGCGGATCTATCCAAACATGGAAATTGCCCAAATCTACTACTTGCACCTCGACGGCGCCTGCGACGAGTACAGCAGCGACAAATATCAAAACAGCCGCGACATCCAGCCGAGCCTGATGTTTCGAGAACTAGGGGGAGACGACAAGGATACGCAGCTTGAATTGAATTTCGATGCGTTGTTGCATCGATCAAGGTAACGCTGGCATCTGACCAATCGTTCGATCGGTTCTATGATCAGGCTAAGCTCCCGGGTTTTTCTTATTCCGGGTGTCGCTTGATGACTCACTCGCAGAATCCCTTGGGCTATCGCGGTATGCCCTCTGGCGGCGACAGGGCTAATTGCAGGCATGGGTGCTCGTTGGCTGCAGGCGGCTCGTTGGCTGCAGGCGGCTCGAGAAGCAAATGCCGCCATCGCGGACGCCATTATTTAGTGCTGACTCGTTCGATGAACTTCAGTTGCTGGTACAGCATTGCGACCGTTGGCATCGCGACACCGCATTGCCTCGCGGCTTTGAGAGGATTGCCGATGATTGCTTCGATCTCCATGGGCCGCTGATTCAAATAGTCCAGTCGCATGCTACTGTCGTAGGGAACCATCTGCCGGGTCACTTCGACCGTGCGGGCTTTCTGTGCTGGATCGACATCAACGCCGGTGACAGTTGCGGCGTGATGAACCTCGTCGATCATTGCTTCCACGATTTGAACTGCATCTGGATCATCAATTAGTTGTTTGGTCGATGCATCAAGCACGACGGAGAGGCCATTGAAGGGAATGTTCCACATCAGCTTTCGCCATCTGGCGGCAGCGAGGTCAGCGGTCGGTTGCGCGTCGATGCCAGCCGCCTTCATTTCATCAGCGATTCGCTGCACACGGGGGCTGATCTGCGTGGAAAGCTGATCGTATTCGCCAAAAACGATATGCCCGTAATCGAGATGCTTGATGAATCCCGGGCCGATTTTGTTGCTACACAAGAAGCAGCATCCGCCTAGCACTCGTTGTGTGCCAACGATGGAGGCGGCATCCGCCTCGATGTCGAGGCCATTTTGCAGCACCAACACGATTCCGCCATCACGCGTCGTAGGCGGCAGCAGGGTGGGCAACAGATGATTGGACGTCGTCTTTAGACCGACGATGGTCACATCACATGCGGGCATCGTCTCGGCCGTCGCGTGCGTGTGCACCCGCGGTAAATGAAAGTCGCCAAGCGGACTTTCTACCTTCAAACCATGCTGGCTTACATGTTGGTAGTCAGAATTCAGCAGGAAATGCACTTCGACACCACTGCGAGCCAGCATGCCTCCGTACAACCCGCCTACCGCACCGGTACCAATCAGGGCGTACCGTTGTGTTTCACTATTCGACATCGCGATGTGGCTACCCGATACCTATCTTTCACGGAACAATTCGCTGATCGATTGATCGTGGTGAATTCGCTTAATCGCCTCGGCCAGCAAAGGCGCAACGGTCAGTTGCACTAGGTTTGGCAATTGTTTTTCAGCCGGCACCGGAATCGAATCGGTAATCACCAAGGAATCGATCGGAGCTTTTCGCAATTTTTCAATCGCTGGCCCACAGAGCACGCCATGAGATGCCGCAATGTGGATTTCCCTTGCACCTTCATCGTGAACCAGCCGCGCCGCACCGCAGATTGAACCAGCGGTGCTGATCATGTCATCAAACAGGAGGGCGATCTTTCCTTTAACCGGCCCGCCAATGATGGTGCTTTGTTGGACTTCCAACGCATTGGTGCGGCGTTTATCGACGATCGCCAGCTTGCCACCGAGACGCTTGCTGTGTCCCAAGGCTCGCTTGATGCTGCCTTCGTCTGGGCTGACCACCACGATATCGTCACCCACCATACCGCGTTCGGCAAAATGCTCGTTGAGCACCGGTGCAGCGTATAAGTGGTCGACAGGAACATCAAAAAAACCTTGGATTTGAGCAGCATGCAAATCCATGGTGAGCACTCGGTCGGCTCCCGATCGGGTGATGATGTTCGCGACCATTTTTGCTGTGATCGGAACTCGACCTTCGTCCTTGCGATCTTGCCGGGCGTAACCGTAGTAAGGAATCACCGCCGTGATCCGCTCGGCACTGGCACGTTTACAGCAATCAATCATGATCAACAATTCAATCAGATTGTCGTTGACCGACGGGCAGGTCGGTTGCACCAAGAACACATCTCGCCCGCGGACGTCCTCGTCCAGCTTGCAGTAGTTCTCGCCATCAGGGAACTTCCCTAACGTAATGGCCGCTGGTTCAAGATGCAGATGACGACAGATCTTGGACGTGAGTTCATAATTCGCTCGACCGCTGAAAATTTTTAGTTCACGCATAACCCATCGCTCTCATTGTTTCGTCGACGCTCTGAAGTTCTTCGACATTATTGATCGACAGCGACTCGCATTGCTGCAGAACAGGCAATGCCTCGACCGGGCGACCGTCTTTTCGCAACAGTTGGGCGCAGTCAGTCAGATAATATTCGCTCTGGGCATTATCGTTGCTCAGGTGATCCAAGGCCCACAGCAGATCAGGCGTGCGGAACAAGTAGGTGCTCATATTGACCTCCTTGATTTCCAACTGCTCAGGGGTCGCATCCTTGTGCTCCACGATGCCAGTAAATTCACCATCCGCGTTGCGAATAATCCGCCCCAGACCGGTCGGGTCATCTTTTTTGAGCGTCCCCAGTAGCAAACCAGGCTGAGTTTGCTGGAACTCTGTGAGCAATTTTTTCAAGCTGGCAGGCTGGACCAGCGGTGAATCGCCTGCCAGAACCAAAGTTGGCCCATCGACTGATTCGAGTTGGGAGCGACACATTTGCACTGCGTGACCGGTTCCGAGCTGTGGCTCCTGCAAAACAAATTCGATCTGACCATTGCGGCTTGCAAGCTCTTCTTTGACGGAGTCGGCTTCATGGCCGACCACGATCACATGTCGTCGGATGCCGGCCTCTTCCAGAGCGTCCAGAACAAAGTGGATCATCGGACGATCGACAACACGGCACAGCACTTTCGGCAAGTCGCTTTTCATTCGCGTGCCTTTGCCGGCCGCCAAAATCACAGCACAGGGATCAGTCATGGGACGAATTACGGGTATCGAGGTCGGAACATACTGTCAGGCCGCATCTGTGTGGAGGCAAAATTGCCGCTTATTCTCAACGACCACGGCCAGACCGACCGTCGATTTTGGGTTTTCTCTTCTTCCGCGCCCCACAGTGGCATCCACAAGATATTCCTATCTTCGGGCCGAGCCGACAAGCCGTGCGAATTCATCTGGATTTTAGCGGGTCAAATCGTTGACAATTAGGCACATTGGGAAGAATGGTTCGGTAGTCCGAATCGCAGCATGAAGGGACTTGAGCGTTGTTAGACCTGTTTGCCTATTGCGCCGTGCGGCTGGTGATCGCCGTATTGCAGACGCTGCCAGTTGAGATGGGGGATTCTCTGTGCCGCGGTTTGGCGCGGCTTGCCGCCGGGCCCCTGAAGGTGCGAAAACGGGTGACCGAAGAGAACCTGGAGCGAATTTTCCCAAAGTCGGACGTCGCTTCTCGCCGCGAACTGGCTTATCGCATGTGGCACCATTTGTTCCTGATGGTTTGCGAAATCGCGTGGGCCCAGCGTCGACTGCACCGCTCCAATTGGAGCCAGCATGTGACGTTTCGTGGAAATCGCACCATGTTGAAGTACATGCTCAGTGATCGACCGGTGGTGGTAGTCACCGGTCACTTTGGCAATTTCGAAATCGGTGGCTACACCTCGGGATTGATGGGGCTTTCGACGCTGACGATCGCTCGCAAGCTAGACAACGCTTATTTGCATCGCTGGGTTGAAGCGTTTCGTGGTGCAAAAGGTGCAGAAATGGTGGACAAGCAAGGTTGCGCCCCCGTCGTTGAACGCCGACTTCAAGAAGGGGGCATGCTGTCACTGCTCGCCGATCAACATGCCGGTGCGAAAGGTTGTTGGGTTGATTTCCTTGGTGTCCCGGCCTCGTGCCACAAGGCGTTATCGCTATTTACCTTGACCTCCTCGGCTCCCATGCTGGTCGCTGGCACTCGTCGCACCGATAAGCCAATGCAATTCGAATTCTATTGCACGGGCGTTGCTGATCCCCTGGACGATCCGGACGGTGTTTGCCGTAGCATGAATACGTTAACCACTTGGTACAACCAACGGCTCGCCGAGGTGATCGACGAAGGGGTCGAACAATATTGGTGGCTGCATCGTCGCTGGCGAACCCCGCCACCACGCGTCGCCAAGCGTCTATCAAAACGCCAGGCAGCTTAGTATCAAACCGCTCGGCAGCTAAGCGAAAAAAGTGCGTAAGCGGCGAAAGACCATCGCCAATTACGAAAGCTCGCGTTGACGATTATGGTGCAGCGGATGCCTGGTTAGCGGATGCCTGGTTACCGATCGCGTCAAAATTCGGCACCTCGTAAATGCTGAACTCCCCCCACACCGGCTGATGGTCGCTAACCTGCAAAGCTTGCTCTTGGGTTAAGCCGAGTTGATCAACCAAGCTCAAAACACCGAAGCGGCCAGAATATTCCCGTGTCATTCTGGTATCGATGATGATGTGATCGTGCGTCTCGTTACCGAGTGTGTTGGTTTTTGCATCGCCAGCAATCGACTGCACGCCCGGAATCTGACCGAGCTCTCGCAATCCCTCCGTATCGATGTTTAAGTTTCCAAGCAGGATGCAATCTTCTTCACCATTCATTTGATAGTCGTACTGCCGCACCCGCACATAGACATCGTCCAGCACATTCATTTCGGCTCCGTTCGTCGAAGCCTCAGCGGGAGACGCATGAGCGTTGATTAGCGTAAACCGGAAGGGACGCCTTCCATCCGCCGTGCCGACTCGAGTCTCAAAGGAAGCTACCATCGGTTCGCGGTGCATTCGGTTCGCGGTGTCTTGCACGACGTAAGCACTGTTAGGCACGAGCTGAATACGGGTGTCATCCCAAAGATAAGCGTAGGATTCGGACTGCGAGCCTTCACCGATCGGTTCGCTGATGGTTGCCGTGTAAGAGACGCCGGAGTTTCGCAGTAAATTGACAAGGGCTTCGATCGGCGCTGGATCACCACCCTGAATCTGTTGAACTGCGACCACATCGAATTGGGAAACGACATGCGTCAAGACCCGCATCACGTTAGTGTCAGCAGCTTTCTGGCGTCCAAAATCTTGGACACTGAACGTGGCAATGCGAATATTGGTCTGCGATTTTTGGCCGAGGTTCAATTTGACCGGCGTAGCCGTGGCCGTAGCAACGCCCGTGGAAGAAACCTGACTCGACCCTCGGAACAAATCGAGTGACGATAACTCAAGACGGCCGCTAACAGCCAAAATGATCCCGGTGGCGACGGCCCCCAAGCAGGCAATGGGACCAAGGAATTTTGCGAATGGCAGTTTGCTCATCACAGAGCTATTTGATCGTTGCTTGCGCCCAATCGAAAAAACCATGCCGGCCTCCTGCCGTACGAAAAGAGATGGGGAGACAGCTGAAGGTAGCCGCGTTTACGCTGCTTCCCCTGACTCGTCCGCGTGGCCGCTTCGCTTGCCTTCGATTTGCTCGATTGCCGCCGTCGCCAACTGCTTCAATCTTGGCGGGGCAGTTTCAGCCGCCTCGCGCAAAGTCGGCAGCGCAACAGATGCGGCAGGCCCAATTTGGGACAACGCCCAAGCCGCCCGCTCCCGAGCCGGCAGGTACATCGATTGACGAACGCAAGCTTCCAGTGCATTGGCGGCTGCACCCGCGTCATTGCCTAATCTTCCCAGCATCGTCGCGGACCAGTAGCAGATCTCGCTGTCATGGTTCGATTCGAGCAGCTGAATCAACATCAGTTGCTCTGATACAGAGGGGCGGATGGTTGACTCCAAGGCTTCCGCCGCGTGGATTCGGACCTCATCGTGAGGACTGCCCGCCAGCGGAACAACCCATACCGTCAGCCCGGTAACCGAGTCCTGCGAGCCGATTTTTTGGAGCGCTGCGATGCAACCATCAACCGAATCGCCTTGAAGTTGCTTGAGCCACTGCGCGTGCCGCTCGTCCGCGTGATCCGACATTCAATCTCCTTCCCAACAGTCTGACAACTCCGATCCCCTCGCGTGGTCACTGACAATTTTGACGCAGTGCCGCTACAATCGGTCCGAACGAAGAAATAAGAAATGCTCGGTGTTTCACGCAATAGCGATTTTCCTTTCACCCCCTGAGTTGTCATGCGACGACCCGATGATTTCGCGATAATTCCCGATCGGGAATCGATTTCCCAAGTCGAACGGGAGATTCGATTTTTTGAATCGAAGGGCGACAATCTAAAAGCGTTTACGCAGGATCAAGTCGAGACTTGGAATCGTGATGGGTACCTGGGGCCAATCGACATTTGTTCGCCGTCAGAGATCGTCGAGATTCGTCAATATTTCGATCGGCTGTTGGAACAGACGTTCGCCAACGGCCAAGACAGTTACTCGATTAGTAGTGCCCACCTCAAACATCGCCGGGTTTGGGAACTGCTGCACAACCCGAAGCTGGTTGATTATGTGAGTGATCTGCTGGGGGAAAATGTCGTCGGCTGGGGCACGCATTTCTTTTGCAAAATGCCCGGAGATGGCAAACAAGTCGATTGGCATCAAGACTGCAGCTACTGGCCTTTGACGCCAACCAAGGCAATCACCGTCTGGTTGGCGATCGACGATGCCGACCAAGAAAATGGCTGTATGGAGGTTTACCGGGGATCTCACCAATTTGGACTAGTCGATTTTGAATGCAGTGAGAGTTCCGACGGGAA
This sequence comes from Rubripirellula sp., assembly GCA_029245125.1. GTDB lineage: Bacteria > Planctomycetota > Planctomycetia > Pirellulales > Pirellulaceae > Rubripirellula. The sequence goes on along the minus strand of JAQWPZ010000049.1, from coordinate 4,845 downwards.
CGTTCTAGATCAATCGATCAAAAACCCGGAAACCTACGGACAACACCAATTAACCCCGCTGCGGGCAGGTCAAGCATCGATTCACAGCGATTTACTTGTCCACGGCTCGGCTCCCAACCAGAGCGACCGCCGACGATGCGGACTGACTCTGCGATACTCTCCGGCCGATGTTACCGCTTATTTGGGCTGGAACCAGAAAGGGGTCATTGTTCGAGGCTCCGCTGACCCAAAAATCTGGCCGGGGGCTTCGCCTCCTCAAGTAGAATAAGAGGGCAGTTGCGTTCTGCCTCCTTCTCCGTAGTCCATTCACTCGATTCCTGCCGCCGATGACCTTAGCATCCCACTACACGGGCACCCAGTGTGCGATCTCTTTTGAACTCTTTCCCCCCAAGACCGAAGCGGGGATGGATTCTCTTTGCGAGAACGTCCGTCGCTTAACAGAGTTCCAGCCAAGTTTTTTCACATGCACTTACGGTGCTGGTGGATCGACGCGTGAAAAGACACTGCAAGTCCTGCAGAAAGTGCGTCAGATCACAGATGTCCCCGTCGCCTCCCACCTGACCTGTGTTGGCGCGACCGTAGAGCAACTCGAAAACTACCTGGCGGAAGCTCGCGAACAAAGAACTGACTATATCGTCGCTTTACGAGGCGATCCGCCGCAAGGTACTGATCAGTTCGTCGCTGTCGAAGGTGGGCTGCAATACGCCAACGAGCTAGTCGAATTGATCCGAGCGAAGTATTCCAGTTACGGAATTGCAGTCGCCGGTTATCCCGAAACTCATCAAGAGGCAGTCGATGCTGAGACCGATCTCGAGAACCTAAAGCGAAAAGTGGATGCTGGGGCGGATTTGGTGATCACCCAGTTGTTCTACGATAACGCCGACTTCTATCGCTTCCGTGATCGCTGTGAACAGGCCGGAATCGACGTACCAATCATCCCGGGAATCTTACCGGTCACTAATTTCAAACAAGCCCAGCGGATCGCATCGATGTGCAAGGCAAACATTCCGGAGAGTTTGAAGCAGGCGATGACCGAACACGATGATCCCGCTGGACAATTCGAGGTCGGCGTGGAGCATGCGAGAAAGCAAACCCTTGATCTGGTAGAGCAAGGCGTGCCTGGCCTTCACTACTATGTTCTAAACAAGAGCGAGGCAGCAGCAGCGTTGTTAGACGGAACGCAACTCGCCTCTTCGGCTCACTGAAAGAGCGCCGCAGCAGTCGGATCCTCCGGCCGGCAAAATCGCCACGCCGGGCTGTTTCGATTCCGCTAGTCGCTCGGTGGGACTGATTTTTGAATCAGCTTATCCACCGAACCCCACTCAATTTGTGACACGCATTTGTGGCCATTTGCAAGGCCGCCAACGGAACGTTTCATTCAAGCGTGCTCTCGCTGCCAAACGTTTCCGCAATCACTCGGCAACACAACAACGGGCTGCCGAGCTCGACAAAGGCGATTTGTCGTGTTTGACCTAGTTCCGGGTCAGATCCCAACCATCAAGCCAACTGGTCTTCTTCTCTTCCATCGAGAAATCTTGCTCGAGTCGTTTCGCCATGTCGGGCAGGTGGCCAGCGCCATAAAATACGGCGATTTTCTTCTTGCCATCTTTGAGAACTTCGGTCAAAACCTCAAACGCTTTCCCGTTACGACCTTTGATTAGCGTGTCTTCTCCATTTGCGTCGCTCATTCCGGCCGTCACAGTTTCGATGTCGACCAATTGCTGCGCCATCGCTTGTTTCATCTTCATCGATCGATTGTTGCTCAGTAGTGCCATCAGCATCCCAGCTTCACCGCCGGTTGAAGCCGAAGACGCCATCCCAGCGCCCATCATTCGCGCCACCATCTTCACCACGCTGTCACCGCGGCGTTCGAAGTCTTCAACGAATTCCTCCGGGCTCATATCTGCGTGCTTGAAGTTATCCGCCATGTAGTCGACCAGCTCAAGCTGATACTCAAGATTCAACATATCCTTCATTCCGCTTTGCATCGACGACAGCAGAGAGCGACTTTTTTCGAGATCCTCTGGCTTGATCCGCGTCCCATCAGGGGCGACCAATTCGTAAAGCACCGAATCATACTTCGCGAGTCTCTTGTTCAACTCCTCGTAGTATTCGCTTTGCCCGATGTGGACGACTCCGACCAAGTCGACGATGCATCCGGCGTACGGAGTGTTTGGCTTGCCGCGATAACGAACAATCGCAGTCTGGAGCGCGAGGGGCTGTTTTTGTTTACTGCGTTGAACGCGAATGTACTGAGGTTCTTTTTTTTCTGACGGCTTCTCTTTCGCCTGATTTTCCCCAACTTTTGCTTTCGCGTTGGCAGGGTTCTCAACGGCAGGGGCCTGCGCCCGAACGCTCGCGAGCGAGAAAGCGAATGAAATCAGCAACAGCAAGTATCGAAATCGCATCTCGCGATCCTCTCTCAACATTTTTGGAATGAACATTCGGCCAACGACAGAATAGCGCCTAAGCGAAAAAACGGCAACTCGCCCAGTTTAACTCGCTCAGAGTTTCGGTGAACGCCTGCTTCCCACGCCGAATAGGATCGCCGCATTTCTGTCTGCAATGGCGAAAGCGTTGACCAAGACTGGTGCTGAGACCACTGCCGGGGGTACCGGCAGACCGAGGGCGGCGTGCTCTGATTGCCCGAATGGGGCATTCACCTCACGAGCAGGGCTGTTGGTGGATCCAAAAAACGCTCCGCTCGGCTCAATTCGGCACCCACGCCAGTGGGGTCCGATCGGACCTGCTTAGGCCTGTAGATTGAGTCCTTCGCTAGGAACCACGCCACCCTCGACGCTGGGGAAAATCCCTGCCGACGAGGCTTGCTGCCCGCTTTGCTGCCCACAAACGGTACGCCACGTCTCAGCTTCAGTCTGCAGAATCGATGCTATCTGATTGATTGCATCACAATCGCTGGTTTCCTCTGCCCTCATCAAGTGCTGAGTCAGAAACACATACAGGTCAGAAACTTGGTGACAAATTTTTTGTTGCTCCTGGCTCGGACCACCGACGACACCGCTCAGTAGCTCGTTCAACAATTCGAGAAGTTTCAGGGAGTGCTGATTGGATCCGAGCTCTTTTCCATCCTTCCAGATCGTGGCCAGGTTCCCGGCAACATCGACGGCGCGTTCGAGGAGCAGCAATCGCAAGCGGGCAGGTGAGGCGGTATTCACCATCGACTCGAGGTAGCTTTCGCTGGATCTTGAAGAGCGGCCCTGGTTGGTGAAGCGTGCAGATGCAGCATGGTTGGTCATGTTCGTCCTTGATGTGGTCAGGTAGCAATTCGTCAGCCAGGTCATTTTCAGCTCGAGCGAGCCTAAATCGTGATTGGCTGGATTTGGTTAATAGCGGATTGATTCGTTTGGATCTTCGCGATCGCCTCTTCCATACGATAAAACTGCATCAGCAGACGCTCACGCTCTGCGTCCAAACGTGTATTCATACCCTCGATGCGTGTGCTGTTGAATTCCACTTGTCCCGAGAGTGTGTTGGACCGATTGATCAACATGCTGGAAGATTCGCCGGCAATGGTTTCAGCAAGGCGATCTAGTCGATCGGATAGGCCACTCGATTCCGAGGTGAAGAATGCTTCGACATCCAACTGTCCATCTTTTAATGCTTCGGTCAGTTCATCGGCATCGAAATCAAGTTTGCCGTCTTCGTTGAACTGCAGTCCCACCTGCCCGATCGATTTGAAGCTGCCGGCCGATGAAATACTTCCGGTTAACAGGCGGTTGTAGCCCGATCGAATCCGTAATGCTTCGCTCGAACCAAAAAGCAGCCCAACTTCTTCTGTTGTTTCGTCGTAAACGGTTAGCGCGTCAAGTTTTTCGATCAACAGATTGAATTGGTCAGCGAACGCTTTGACTGCTGTCACAGCACTGTCGGGATCTTCTTCCACCGTAATCGTGACGGGTGAATCAGAGATATCTTTAAGCGTCAGCACCAACCCGCTTGAGTCTTCGGACGTGTCGACCGCTTGACCAGTCCCAACTAACGCTGAGACGGATACACCGGCAACGGTTTGGGTCGTTGCATCCCCGGCGATTCCAAGATTCGCGGCGAAGGTGCCGTTGCCGACGTCCTCGATCGTCAACGTGTTTGAACCGCCGGCTGTGTCAACGATCGCGATTCCTGAACCGTCGTCATTGATTTTGGCGTCGACTCCGATCCCCAAGTTGTCAATTGCGTCAATCAAGTCACCTGCGGTGGAGATCCCCTCCACGGCAATGTTGATCGCACTTTTTACGCCGGCGCTATCGGTGATCGTGAAGCTGCCTTGATCCAATCCACTTGCGACTTCGCTCAAGGGGGTCAAGGCCGTAATTACATTGCTACCCGCAGCATCGCTGTCGATGTCAAAGACGCCATCCGAGGACGAAAGAAATCGCTCAACGCCCCCGTCAATTGACAATGCGATGGTGGCATCTTGCCCCTGTGAACTGGTTCGCAAGTCGAGATCAAATCCAGTCGTGTTGATCGCGATACGACCGTCCTCGCCACCCTTGCTGCTGCGGACACGAAACGAATAGGTACCATCTTCGTTGGTTTGGATTGCCGCTTCGCCGTAGCGTGCGGAATCGTTGAACTTGGTGACCAGAGTCTCCAAGGTGTCGGTAGCTTCGATTGTGACCACACCCGCTTGAGTTCCCACCAATGCTGAAACACTTTGCCCGGCGACGGTTTGATTGGTCGCTGTTCCGGCGATGCCGAGGTCGGCTGCCGCTGTTCCGCTGCCTGAGTCCTCAATTTCGAGGGATTGGGCCCCACCGCCTGTGTCAACAACCGCGATCCCATCGCCAGCGTCATTTAGCGACGCCGAAACATCGATTCCGAGATCGT
>JAQWPZ010000008.1 GCA_029245125.1 Rubripirellula sp. | reverse complement strand
TCATCTTTGTCTTCACTCACTTGCGTTTTTGTCGCTGCCTTCTTATCCGCCATCGCGTTGAGGCTTCTATTTTGAGCTGAAAACAACCGATCCTTGCCCTGACTTCGAACACAAGCGCTTGATAAGTATGACAGAGCTCCTGCATTACCTACTTCGACAGTAGCTTTGCGTAGTGCGTTAATACCTTCTCGATCACTACAACGCAGCCACTGAGCAACTGGCAACAATCTTAGGTTTGCTTTGTATTCTTCATTAACTTTTTTAAATCTTGAGCTCGCTGCATCGTATTGCTCCCAGAGATCGCTGAGTTGCTGTTGCTGTTGCTGTTGCTGTTGCGAAAAGTTAGGTGGCTCAATTGCATCGGATGATCACCGGAAACACATCGCTTCAGCCAATGGACACCAATTCAATATTCCGATTGCTCTGCGATTTGTTATTCGGTGACGTGTGAACGACCACACTGTCGGTCGGACGATCGGATAGTTCAGTGCTGCGAGCAAATGTCCGCACAACAAACGCTGAATCGTGGATTGGTGTTTTGACTTGGTGCATGGCCGCAGTCTTGGGGCGACTTGTTAAAAGCCCACGACGTGCCACTTGTCAGAGATCTGAAGGGGCCGAGCTCCAGCCGGTCTCTGCTTTGGCCGTTGTGATTGTTTGGCCGTTGTGATTGTTTGGCGATGCCCAGCGGGGGCGAAACCGATCATTGAGTATTGATCCAACAGGCCCGCAACACGATGGATAAACGTCGGCTTTCAAAGTCGCGATCTTGGATCCTTGGCGTTAGGATTCGTGGCTGCTGCGGTTTCCCAAGGGCGGATTCTTCTTCCGTTTCGCGTGGGCGACACAGCGAAATCGCTGCATTTAGCGTGGGCCACACAGCGAAATCGCTGCATTTAGCGGGGGCGACACAGCGAAATCGCTGCGTTTCGCGGCCGACACGCGATTTTCCCCAGTTGATGCGTGAGTGATTATCCTCAACAAGGTCCCTTCAGTAGCCTCTATTTCTTTTTCCTATGAATACTTCTGACTCTCGATCCTCCTTCTATCCGGGGATTCGTTTTGCCCTGTTTGCGATGTTTGTTGCTATCGCGGCGGTACCGGTTTACGCCCAGGATCTTTCTCGTCGACCGTTACAGCATTCGGACTACGACGTTTGGAACACGATGTCGCGGGCCGTGATTTCTGGGGATGGAAAATGGGCAATGTTTGTGGTCCAGAATGGTGCGATTGACGGCGAAGCGACGCTGCATATCCGGCATGTCAAAACGGCTCGCGAATACGTCGTAGAACGTGGCTCGGGGGCACAACTGACCGACGACAGTCAATTCGCGATCTACCGCATCACGCCCTCCAAAAAGCAACTCACGCAATTACGCAAAGCGAAGAAACCTGCGAGTGAGTTTCCCAAGGCGAAGTTGCAAATTTTAGAACTCGAATCAGGCAAAGTTACGACGTTGGAGAACGTACGCTCGTTCAAAATTCCCGAAGCGGGAAATGGCTGGGTCGCTTGTTTGATGGAAAGGCCAACCGGTCCGGACGAAGTGAGTGGTGGGAAATCTGCAGCTCGCGAGAGCTATGAGGTCACCGGTCAGGGACTGCGCAGACCTGCGCAGAGGTTGCGTCTGAAAAGTCGAGAACAGCTAGCTCGCGAACGGGGTGAAGAGAAGACGGCAATGGAAGCGTCCAAGCAAAAGGGTGCCTCTGCAAAGACGTCCGCGGTCGAGGAGCCGGTTGAAAAATCTGGCACGAAGAAAAAAGATGGCGGTGTTCCTCTGACGCTGATGAACCTCACCACGGGAATCAGGCAAACCTTTCCGTCGGTTGTTTCCTACAGCTTTTCAAAGCGGGGGAACGTGTTTGCCTTCACGACCTCGGTCAAGCGATCGGGAGATGGAAAATCTGATGCTGATTCGAATGGGAAAGACAAAGTTAGTCAGGTTGATGAGGGAGTCATGGATGGGGTGCAGTTGGTCAAGCTCGATACCCAGCAGCGGATCTCGCTTACCAGCGGTACCGGCGATTATAAAAGCATGACGTTGTCGGAGGATGGTTCGCATGTCGCATTCCTGACTAACAAAGACGACTATCAATCAAAGACGCCAACTTGGTCGATTTATCTATGGAAGTCGCGGTCGAAAGAGGCAGTGTCGGTCGCTACCGAAGGTGATCAAGGCATCCCCGCAGGTTGGTGGATTTCGCCTGCTTCGAACCAACGTTTTTCCAAAGACGGTCGACGATTGTTTTTTGACACGGCTCCAATTCCAGTCGAGGTGGTAAAAGAGCGGGCTGCGAAAGCAAAGGGGGAAGAGGTCGACGAGGATGGATCAGACGGGAAAGCCAAACTCGATCTCTGGCATTGGCAAGACCCGCAGTTGCAGCCGCAACAGTTGCTGCAGGCTGAAAGGGAACGCAAACGAGATTACCGGGCGGTCTATGGATTGAAGTCGAAGAAGATTGTTCAGCTGGCGGATCGCCAGATTCCTGATCTCAACATCGATTACCGCTCGTCATCCGATCTCGCCGTAGCGAATACCAACATGCGTTATCGCAGGATGCTGTCTTGGGACATTCCAGGTTACCAAGATGCTTATCTTGTCAATTTGGATACCGGCGAACGTCAGTTGTTTCTCGAGAAAGTGAAGTGGAATGCTTCGATTTCTCCGGAAGGAAAGTTCATCACGTGGTTCGACCGAGAGCGGAAACAATGGTTTGCCAAAACGACTGCGAACCCCAACTCGAAACCAATTGAAATCAGCAGAGGCATCCGGCATCCGCTTCAGGATGAGTTGCACGACACGCCCAATCTCGCGTCGGCCTACGGAGCTGCCGGTTGGGTCAAGGGTGATCTTGGTTTGCTAGTTTACGACCGCTTCGATATCTGGCAGCTCGATCCGCTTGGGAAAGTGAAACCACTCTGTCTTACCAACGGAGCTGGGCGAAAAAGCAACATTCGGTTTCGTTACCGCACGCTCGATCGAGAGCAGCAATCGATTGATCTCGAACAACCCATGATCCTGGATGCATTCGATCGAAAGACGAAGGCGAGCGGATTTTATTCGCTGCGTGATGCAGGGCCGGGCAAGACTAACAACGAACAGCAAGGAAAAGCGAAAAAACGCAGTCTTCGGCCGTTGATCATGTTGGAAGAAGCGCTCGGCGGGTTGCTGAAAGCAAAGCATAGCGACGCCGTCATTTTTACCCGAAGCACGTTTCGCGCCTGTCCAGACCTGTGGGCCAGTAACCTTGATTTCAAAAAGATTGAACGCATCAGTGACATCAATCCACAGCAAGGAAATTACTCATGGGGCACCGCTGAGTTGGTTCATTGGAAGGCGACGGATAAGCAGGACCTTGACGGTATTTTGCTGAAACCCGATGGATTTGATCCGGCCAAGAAATATCCTTTGATGGTTTATTTTTACGAGCGAAAGTCTGACGATCTGCATCGTTACTACACGCCCGCTGCCGGGCGATCAATCATCTGCCACAGTTTTTATGTCAGTCGTGGCTATTTGGTGTTCATTCCTGATATTCCCTACAAGACGGGAGCGCCGGGGCCGAGCGCTGCGAATGCGATTCTGCCAGGTGTTGAGCATCTCGTTGATCAAGGTTTCGTTGACAAGGAGCGGATCGGGATGCAGGGCCACAGTTGGGGTGGTTACCAAACGGCTTACCTTGTGACGCAAACCGATCTGTTTGCGTGTGCGGAATCTGGTGCACCGGTTAGTAACATGACCAGTGCTTACGGTGGTATTCGTTGGGGCAGTGGTCTCAGTCGAATGTTTCAATACGAACGAACTCAAAGCCGCATCGGTGAGGATCTCTGGTCGGCGCGTGAGAAGTACGTTGCCAACTCACCACTTTTTTTTGCTGACAAGATCAACACACCGCTGTTGATTTTGCACAATGACCAGGATGGCGCAGTGCCGTGGTATCAAGGGATTGAATTGTTCGTCGCACTCCGTCGATTGGAAAAGCCAGCCTGGATGCTGAACTATAACGGTGAGCCTCACTGGGTGATGGACGATTATAACCGTCGCGATTTTGCCACTCGGATGCAGCAATTCTTTGACCATTACCTTCTGGATGCGCCGGAACCAGAGTGGATGGCTGTCGGTATCCCAGCGGTGCAAAAGGGAGAGAACTTTGGTCTCGAATTGCTGGAGCCAGTGAAGGAAAAATCCGAGAACGAAGCTGGGGAGGCAGCCAGCAAGTAGTTCTCAGGTCGTCGGCTAAGAGGAATTTGAGTGGGCTGCCATGATACGGCGGGGGTCGCAACTGAATCGATGGTTCGGTTGCGATTCTATTGCCTCGTCTGCGCCGTTACGGGGCATGGTAAGCGGTTTCTTCTTTCCAGCGATTGATCGCAGTTCGCATCGACGCGGCACGCTCGCTTTCAGTTTCAGCGAGATTATTTTGTTCGCCTGGGTCGCGTCCAAGATGGAAGAGTTGCCCACGATCTTCTTTGATAATCATTTTCCAGGGGCCATCACGCATGGCGGTGCCAAGTTTTGGTTCATAACCAAAGAATACCCGTCGCGGGGGCGGCTCCGCACCGGACAGCAGGACGTTGGCGAGACTGATTCCATCGGGGGTGCGATCATCATCCGGTGACCCCGGGGGAGTCTCTTTCGCGAGTTTGGCCCCCGCGATTTCAGCGAAGGTAGGAAGCAAGTCCATCGCGACTGCCATCCCGTCGCATGTTGAACCAGCGCGAATTTTTCCGGGCCACCAGGCGATCGCCGGGACTCGATGGCCTCCTTCGTAGTGGCTGAACTTTCCGCCTCGAAATGGTTGGTTCGATCCGGCACCGATCGCACCGTTGTCCGAGAAAAAGAAAACCAAGGTGCGGTCAGCGATACCTGAGTCATGCAGTGTGCTAAAAATTTCTCCGATCCCCTTGTCCATTTCTTCCAGCATGACTTTGTACTTGGGACGAATTCGTTCTCGTTTCCAGCGATCCTCTTTGGCGACCGGCTTGCGGGCTTCCAGGGTGTCGTCTGGAGTTTGGAATGGCAGATGCACCGCTTCGTGGGAAACATACAAGAAGAACGGATGGTGCGAATTGTCCTTGATGAATCGGACAGAGTTTTGCGTGATCAGATGGGTTGAGTAACCAGGCTGAGGTTCGATCTCTAGATTGTGGTGCCAATGACGGGCGTGGTTGTGATAGTCGATGTAGCCATCGAGGTAGCCACGGAATTCGTTGAATCCGAAGTGCACCGGGTTACTGGATGACTGCATCCCTAAGTGCCACTTACCGAACAGGGCTGTTTGGTACCCTCGGTCTTTGAGCACCCGGGCGATGGTTCGTTGGCTGGGATCGAGGGGTGGCGTATCGAGATGGCGAGCGATTACATCAACGATGCCGACTCGCTGTTGGTAGCGGCCGGTAAGGAACGCCGCGCGGGTCGGGCTGCAGACAGAGCTGTTGGTATGAAAGTCAGTGAAGGTGAGCCCTTCGTCGGCCATTCGCTGCAGATTCGGTGTTTGCACCCAACCGTCGTACACACTGGTATCGCCATATCCCAGGTCGTCGGCGAGAACCACAATGATGTTAGGACGTTCTTCAATTGGCGAATTCGCCTGCCGCAAGTTTTCGCCCTGACCGAAACCGCGGTCGGCAAGAATGACGGACAGAATCAGAATCAGACTGAGTTGGCGATTCGCCATGGAGTTGTCCCGTGTTGACCAGAAACAGAAACTGCGATCCCTGATTCTATTTTAAATCAAGAATCCCCGTTGGAAGTATTGGGACTGCGTTGGCAGCAAGTCGAGCTTTCGCCAGCCAGCGATTTGAATCGTCGCAGTGTCCCAAGCCGATTGAGTCCCGAGCCGATTGTGTCCCAAGCCGATTGAGTCCCGAGCCTGCAGGGGTTTCGAATTGCCCCCAATGCATATTTTTTTACTCGCAAGTGTGAACGGTGACGTTGGCCCGATCTGGTACTGGCCTGATCTGTCAGGATCGACTTGCGGTATTTCCTTTGTCGTTACACGAGCAGTTCGTGGATCTGTCCGTTGCTGTCAGCGAATTCGTCGATCGAGAGTCCCATTAACTTCGCTTGAGTCAGCCACAAGTTAGCGAGCGGCGTCCCTTCGGGTAGATTGATGTGCAAACCCGATTTCAGCCTGTTCCCGCCACCGGCAGTGATGATCGGCAGGTCGTTGTATTGGTGGGTTGATCCATCGCCGAGGCCCGATCCGTAGGTGAGCAACGTGTTATCTAATAATGTGCTTCCATCGGCCTCTTCGATCGATTGCATTTTTTCGGCAATGTAAGCGAATTGCTGCATGTGGAACTCATCCACTTTCAGTAGATCTTCAATCATCTTCGGTTGATTGTGTGACATCTGATGGTGGCTGCGAGGTTTATCGAACAGCCCGTCGAACATGTAGGGAGTATCCCATCTCTCAGGACCCACCATGAAAGTCGCGACGTTGGTGAGGCCCGTTTGCAAGGCAGTCACCATTAAGTCTCCCATCAGTCGGATGTAATCTCCGCGGGGCATATACGCTTCGGCTGGTTCTTCAAAGTCGACGGTGGACAGTTCCGCCTTCATCCCTTCCAGGCGATTCATTTGCGTTTCAATCGCTCGAATCGATTCGAAATATTCCGCAAACTTATTACGATCCGCTTTGCCAAGTTCTCGTTGCATCGAACGGGCATCTTCAAGCACGAGGCTTGTGATGTCTCGGTAACGACTGATCTCTTGGTTGGAGAATAAACGGCGATACATTGTCCTCGGATCGCGGATCGAGGGAGCCAAGTGGCCGGTGCCGTACCAGGAGATGTTGTCGAAGTAAATCGATTCCTTATTGTCGCGATGGCTGTTGCAGCTGAATTCCAAAGTTCGGAACGGAGTTTTTTTGGCAACCGTGTCGGCGACAATTTGATCGAGGGTGCGGTCGAGTGGCCACGCCGAGCCTTCGATTGTGAATGCTTTGGCACTGCTGAGGTAGCAGGAAGCGCATTGGGCATGAACGTCAGTTCCCTGCTGAAACGTCCGGTCCATCCCGGTAATCAGATTGATGTGTTGCTTCAGCTTCGCCAGGGGTTTCATCGTCGGAGTCAGTTCTTCGAGCTGTCTGACGCTTTGATTTGGATTCTGTTTGCCCAGTGACTTCATCACGTTGCCAAGATTTCCCTTGGGAATGACATCGTTCGCTTCACCGGGGAAAAAGCCGCGGCGGACAACACCGATCGGAACATAAAACTGCGCCATTCGAATGGCTGGGGTGTCCGCTTGTTGGCTGTCACCCGCCCAGGCCAAACTTTCAAGCCAAGGTAGGGCGAGCGTCGTACCGCCGATGCCACGCAAAAATTGTCGTCGTGAGGTACTCATGATCTTGTTCTGAAACTCTCGCTGAGGATGATTTGGCGAATCAGCGTTTGCATTTTGTAATCATCGGCCGCCACCGCGTCGGTGATCTGATCGATGACCAGGTGATCGGCTGGACGAAGCTCTCTCGCCAAAGCAAAGGAGAGTAGGTGTCCCGCCAAAGCGCGGCAGAAACGATCTTGATTCGCAAGTACCGCATCTTTGAATTCGATGACATCTGTAAACGGATACTGTCGAAACAACTCTCCCGACATGTCAATCTTGGCACCGTTTTCATAGGCGTCTCGCCATTTTCCGACGGGATCAAAGTTTTCCAAAGCGAATCCGAGCGGATCGATTTGTTCGTGACAACCGCGGCAGTCTGCTCGTTCCCGGTGGGCAGCCAATCGCTGCCGCAGCGTTAGTTTTTCTTCACCGCCGATGGGTTTTTCTGCGAGCGGAGGGACATCGGCTGGTGGCGGATCAGGAGGGTCGTTGAAGATGACACCGGCGACCCACGCGCCTCGAGTGATCGGCTGAGTTCGTTCAGGTCCCGACGTCATTGTCATCACGGCCGTGTTGGTGATGACGCCACCGACGCGGCGATCTGTTACTGGGACTCGGCGGAAATTCAAAACCGTCACGCCACCACCGGCCTGTTTCGCCGACTCGCTCTTGAGTGAACCGTAGGCGTATTCAAGTTTGGCCGAACGGTAGGTAAAGTCAGAGTCAATGAGTTGGGTGATGGGTAGGTCTTCGATGAGAACGGTTTCAAACAGAAGCAGTGGTTCCATCATCATGTGCATACTGACGCGATACTTAGAAAAGTAGAAGTCAGCGAAATTTTCTTTGTTTGGAACCGAGGATATGATCCGGTCGAGTTGCAACCATTGCGAGGGAAAACTGTCACAAAAACGTTTGAGTTTCTGATGTTTTAACAGACGGTCGATTTGTTGATTCAAAACGTCTGGTTGGCTGAGCTTTCCTTCCGCTGCCAGTGACAACAGGGTTTCATCCGGTAGGCTGCCCCACAGGAAAAAGGAGAGTCGTGACGCGAGTTCGATATCATCAATCGGTTGGCCCATGCCGTCGCTTGTTCCCCGGTTGCTGGAACCGCGGGTAGCGGAGGTGACATCGCTCAAGGCCGATTTTTGATGGTCGTACAGATACAGAAAACGTGGCGATGCGATGGTTGCTGCCGCGACAGATTTCATCGCTTCAGTGAAGTCGATTTCTCTGGCGATCGAGTCCAAGACAAACTGAGAATATCGGTCCACTTCATCGGGATTCGCGGGGCGACGAAATGCTCGGGTCAGAAAACTTTGAATGCGATCTCTCACGCTTGATTCGGTATCGACGGCTTTCGCCGGCGGTTGGAAAAACGATTTCCAAATGCCGACCCGCTTGGCATTGAAATCAGGACTTTGTGTGATCGATTGGCCGAGTTTTAAGAACTCATCCATCAGCAGTGGGGAAAGGGATAAATGGTCGCCTTGCGTGTCGTAACCGTGTTCTGCACGTAAATCCTGTGGAAATGCGGCAACGCCTGCCAAGCGAGGTTCGATCATCTGTGATTTCCCGAGTGGTCGATTACCGACCGTCACTGTCTCGGGCATCTTGCCCGATTCCGGATTGAAGTAGTTTCCGTGAGCCCGCATCGCTCGTTCGGGGAGCGTGAACACAATGCATTTCAACTTGAACAGATCGATGACGGCATTGTTGTACTGAAACCGATTCATCCGTCGGATCGACGCCGTTCGCTGCGATCGTGAATTGGCCACTGCTTGTTGCAGAATCGGATGCAAGGTCGCGAGTATTTTTTCTCTCTGGTCCACGCTCGGTTGAGGTTCGTCCTCCGGCGGCATTTCCCGGTCATCCAGAACCTGGATCAGTTCGCGAGCAAGATCCGCGTCACCGCGGAGAGCATCAGCATTCAAGTTGCCAAGATCGATTTCGCCTTCTGAGTTCCCATTCCCATGACATTCGAAGCAGTAACTGCGAACGAATGCAGCGATCTGTCCTTGATCAGTCCCCTGTGTTTTTTTGCCATCGCCGGCGAGAGATAGCGTGGGTGCGGCGAGCAACAAAACCAGAGTGGCGATCCTAGAACGCAGCATTCCGTTGAGCCTGGCGAATTGGGTGGGGGGCGATGGTGGTGCGGTCGGAACCGGAGTCCGTTTCCAATCGTGACTCCCCTATTATGCACGAATCTGTCCGCTGGTCACGCAGCATTCACCAAGTTGGCCTTCTCCAGCAGCCGCGGTGCAGCATTTTTATTGCCGATTCTGTTGCTCCCAGGATTTGCTGATTTTTTTGGCGAACTTATCCTGTCAATTGATCCCGTGCATTGATTTCCGTTCGTTCGTCTGGGCCAGTTCGTCTGGGCCAGCGACCAGAGGGCATCGTCGCAGCGGGAATTGGCGACGAAACGGAGAATCGAAATCGGCCAGTGGAAATGGAAAGGCTGCCGGACGATGGCCAATCTCGTAGTTCCTGTCGATTGGAGCCGAGCAATTGCAACGAATCACTAAGCGACAAGTTAAAATGTCGCAGGTCACGAGACGGAAGTGGTTCCGATCTAATGGGAGACGCTGAGTATTCGAGATGTGTCGTGACGATCGCTGATGCCCGATTAATCAACGCGAGGAATTTTGATTTCAATGAGTTACTCAGATGCTGTTTCAGCTCGTTCTGAATCGCCCGTGACAAACTTTTTGTTGCGGATGTTTGGTCTGCTTGCAGTGCTTGGAATGCCGATCGTGGCGGAAGGTGCCGAATCGGCGAAGCCAAATGTCGTGCTGGTTTACATCGACGATTTGGGGTATGGCGACCTCGGTTCCTATGGGTCGGATGACATTCCAACACCCCACATCGATCGATTGGCGAGGGAAGGTGTTCTTTGCACGGCCTCCTACATCACCAATCCGCCGTGTTGCCCGAGTCGTTGCAGTTTGATGATGGGGCAATACGGGCAGCGGTTTGGGAAATATGGCATGTCGCGTGGGTTGCCGATTCCTGAGGATCGACCAACGATGGCCCAGTTTCTTCGCGATCAGAATTACGTTACCGGTCAGATCGGGAAATGGGATATCGGCACGAGGCGTCAGGGACCGCTGATGTCAGGATTCGCCGAGGTTGCCAAGAATCCACCTCGAAAGGTGTACACGGAGAAAGAGCTTGCTGCTGCGACACCGGCACTACGTCAGCAACTGAAAAAAAAGAAGGGTGCATCGAAGTATTTTTGCCTCAACAAAAAAGGCCAGATACAGTGGCTGACCGATTATGACGGCGACTCAATGGTCGATTTTATCGAACGTCACCGAACGGAGCCGTTCTTTCTGTATTGGTCACCGGAAGCGATTCACTCCTTCAACACGGAGGTGCCAAACGAACTGACTCGCCGTACTTCTGCGAAGGGAAAGCGGCGGTTGCTTGCCGGTGCAATCGTTTCAGTCGATGACCAGATTGGCAAACTGATTCAGGCTCTCGAGAAACTTGACTTGCGGGACAATACGCTGGTGATTTTTTCCAGCGATAATGGCGGGAACCCAGACGAGGGCGGCACTGCGACTCCTTACACCGGCGGCAAAGGGGGGGGGACACAGAAAGAAGGTTGGGTGAGAGTGCCAACGATTTTTTCAATGCCTGGGAAATTGCCGACTGGAACGCAGTACGACGGCTTGATCGCGAATTTTGATTTTTACTCGACCATTGCCGCATTGACCGAACAAGGAATTCCGAAACACTGCGATGGCGTTGACCTTTTTCCCTTTCTCAAAGGCGAGCAATCGGGGGATGCCCACGAGTACTTGTTCTGGTTGAACAATCAGCCGGATGATGCGATACGCAGGCATTTGATCGCGGTCCGCTGGCAGGATTGGCGTCTGTACAAAAAACATGAAAAAGATCCCTGGCAGCTCTTTGATTTAACCAAGGATCCTCGGGAAGAACGTGACCTCTCGGCAAGCCATCCCGATGTTGTCAAACGACTGTCATCGCAACATGATGCGTGGGTCAAGACATTGACACCCCTGGGTGAAATTCCAACCGTCCAAGCTGGCAAGCCGATCATTCCTGCTGGCCATGGTTGGGCGACTGCTGTTGGGGATCGGTAAAAGCTGTAGCGGGATTCCTGGTAACAACTTTAATTCGGCCCCGCTGTCTCGTTCCCGCCGACGATGAATGTTGCTGCCTTCGAAATTGAAGATTCAGTTTGTTTAAAACGGAAGATTAATACTGATGAAGATCTCAGCCTTGTTGCTCATGTTAATTCTTGGCGTCGTTGGACAGGCGGCAGAGAAACCAAATCTGATCATTTACATGGTCGATGACTTGGGATGGAACCATATTGGTGTTGGGCCGGCCACGATGGGGACACATCCTCAAAAATACGTGACACCGAACTTGGCCAAATTGGCAAAAGCAGGTTTAAGTTTTACGCACGCGTATGCCCAACCGAATTGCGCACCGACGCGGGCGGCCATGTTGAGCGGCCAATACCCGGCGAGAATTCATAACGACGTGTATGTCGTGGGGAATTTGAATCGCAATGGCAGAGGCGGGATTAGTAAGCAAAAAGCAAAATTCATTGGGCCAAAGCAAAGTGAGGACGTGGCTGCCGAGGCGATCACGATGGCCGAGGCGCTCCGCGAAAATGGTTATGCCACCGCGCATATTGGCAAGTACCACGTCGGTGGTCACGTGGACGAAACGACCATGCCCGAGAACGCTGGCTTTGACATCAACATCGGTGGTTTTTCTCAGGGGCATCAACCGAGTTGTTTTGCAACGAAGAAAGAAGACGCTTGGAAATTTCGAGGTGTCGGTCTCGGACACTTCGACCGATTCGGAGCACCTTACAGTGACGCTTACGTCCAACGACGTGGTTTGAATTCTGCCCTCGTTGGCACGCCCAAGCACATCAGCGATGCGGTTGGTGATGCAATGGAAGAAACGGTTGGCAAGCTGCACGCCACAGGCAAGCCGTTTTATTTGCAATTTCACACCTATGCCGTTCACGGACCGGTGAAAGCACGCCCTGACTTGAAGAAGGCGTTTCAAAAACAAGGCGGTAACCAGGCTGACTACCTTGGGTTCATCGCCGGAGTAGACGAGAACCTAAAACGCTTGCTCGAAATGCTGGACGATCCCAACCAAGATGGTGACGCATCTGATAGCATCGCGGATAACACACTCGTCGTCTTTACCTCCGATAACGGTGGCACCCATGCGGACAATCTGCCGTTGAAAGGCAAAAAAGGCATGCTGACCGAAGGTGGCATTCGAGTCCCCTTGATTGCTCGATGGCCTGGGGTGATTCCCCCCGGAACTGTCAGTCATCGAAAGATACATTGCATTGATTACTATCCCACCTTTCTGCAGCTTGCTGGGAACCAATGGCGGCCAGATGCTGGCCAACACCCCTTGGATGGCGACTCGTTCGCTCATGTGTTGCGGAATCCCGAGACGAAAGAGAAACGGGACCCGATCTTCTACTTGTTTCCCGGTTACATGGATTCCCGTGCTGAACCGACGGTGGTCGCGATCGATGATGGCGGCAACAAACGCTACAAGGTTTACTATTTCTATGAATCGAATGCGTGGGAACTGTACTGCTTGACCGACGATCCGAGCGAGGCAACCAACCTGATCGACGATGAGCTGAGCATCGCTGCGGCGATGTCAAAGAAGATTCACGATTGGTTGACCCAAGAACATCCAACTTGGAACCCGAAATTTCCGATTCGAAAAACCAGCGGTGAATCAGCGGGGCCACCGCCCCAACTTTGATCGGAAGGATGGCTCGGGAAATATCGCGAATGAGAATCGACGACATCCACCGCTGCATCGACAGATCATGCGAGGTGGTGGGATGGCTTCGCTGTTCTCCAAGCTGATCTCCAAGCTGATCTCCAAGCTGGGGAGTGGGCATCTCCGATATTTTTATCGGTGATTAATGCGTTCGTTGGTTTCGCGGCTGAATCGAGGGCTTGTAAGGTTTTGAATGAAGGGATTTCCACGCTCGGCATCGCTTGGGGGTGTTGGGTAGGTGGGAACTCGCTCACTTGATTACAATTACGGGCAGGACTCGAGAGGCGTCAGGTTACACTCTTGGTTCCGCCTGCCTTTCCCCTTCCCTCGCCTGTTGTTGTCTGTCACGAGATCGTTCGAGCCCACGGACGTCCCACAGACAAGCGATTTTGAAACCCTCTCAAGGACACAAGGTCATGAAGGTCTCGAGCTTGATTCTGATGCTCGCTATGGTGGTGGGAACAATGAACCCGTGCGTCTTTTCCCAGGAATCAGTCGCTCAGGAATCAGCGAGTAAGTCAGAAGACCCGAGAGTTGCTGCCAGGGAATACAAGCAGGATATTCAGCCATTACTAAGTCGGCACTGCATCGACTGCCATGGTGCAGAAGAGCAGGAGGGCATGCTTCGTCTCGATGCTCTTGATTCAACGTTCGCCGGAGCGTCGGCTGAAACCTGGCATGATGTGCTGAACCGCTTGAATCTCGGTGAGATGCCACCGGAGGATGCGGCGCCGATCGATGCTGTCTCGCGACGCACCTTAGTGAACTGGATTCGCGATCAATTGGACCGAGTGGCTCTTGAGCGTAAGGGGAACGGAAACCAAACGGTGCTGCGTCGTCTAACGCGTTACGAGTATCGCAACACCTTGCGTGATCTGTTGGGGATCGATCTTGATTTTGCCAAGGACCTGCCTCCTGAGCCATCGTCTGCAGATGGTTTCCAGAATAATGGTGTGTCGTTGGGAATGTCAGCGTTGCAGATCGAGTATTACCTAAAAGCAGCACGGTTGGCGATGGATAAAGTGATCGTCGAGGGCGATGCTCCCGAGGTTTATCGGCATCGTTTCGATGCAACATCGTCCACGGGGAACGGAAGGAATCGGGCGTTGTATGGCAATCGCATGCTGCCGCAGGGGCGATTTTTGGGAAGGATGCTTGAGTTTCCCCGCGAGGGTGACTTTGTTGTTCGAGTGAAGGCTGGGGCGGTGGTTCCCGATGGCATGGGGGTTCCCCGGATGCGGGTGGCAATGGGGTTGCGATCGGACACACAGAGTCCGGCGAAGATCCTCGGTGAAATTGATGTCAGGAATCCCGAAACAGATCAGCAGGTCTACGAGTTCCGTGGGCGAATTGAAGAATTCCCACTCCCCGGTCACAATCCAAAATTCCCCGGGATCACGATCACGCTCTTCAACGTTTATGACGACGGTATAGAAACGCCCAAGCCGGAAAAGTTCAAAGCGATCGCGCTGAACCGCGATCAAAAAAAACAAGTGAGCGCGGCGGTGAAGGATCACGTGCCGGGACTGCCACTTCCCCCAAGTGTCACAAAGAAGAACAAAGCGGTCGCGGCTCTGCAGCAAGTGATCGGCAAGCTGCAGCGACAGATTGAGGAGTTGCGACTCCTTTCACCCGAACACAAAAACCAGACCGATTTGGCCTACCGACTGTTCGACATCGAGGTATCTCGGCAAGCCGAAACGCGTTTAATTGAAGATCTTGCTAACAAGGATCTTCAAGAAGATCCTCAGGCATTTCTATCGCGATATCGCAAAGAAAATGTCGCTGCGCTTGCTGATCGAGATGTTGTCTTGAGGCAGTTTCAGGCGATCAAGCCAATCGATCGGAAGTCGAAGCAATTAGTAGCCGCGAAGTCGGTTGGTCCACCTCGTACGACGTTGGTGGTTGACTATCTAGAATTTGAGGGGCCGATCTACGGCGATTGGCCCCCGAGACATCACACGCGTTTATTGCCGCCGTCCAAAGCGCCGGAGCGAGATCGAGCGCAGCAGGCGATCGCGTCATTGATGGAACGTGCTTATCGACGTCCAGTGACGGAATTGGACATAGCACCTGTGCTTGACCTCTATGACGAGATCCGCCCCACCGCATCTTCGTTTGAAGATGCGATGCGTGACTCGTTGGCGATGGTGCTCGTTTCGCCTCAGTTTTTATATCTGTTCGAGACGAATGTCGATGACTCGAGCCAAGGAAATCTGCAAGCATCGGATCAAGACAAGTCTCGGCAGCTGAGCCAATATGAATTGGCGTCGCGATTGTCGTACTTGTTGTGGTCCACGATGCCCGACGAGCAGTTGATGGCCGTGGCCAAAGCGGGGCGATTGAAGCGTGGGGAGGTGATGGAACGACAGGTTCGTCGCATGATTGCTGATCCACGGTCCGAGAACTTTGTGATCAACTTTACCAGTCAATGGCTGGACCTCTCGGGCTTGGACCGTGTCGCAATCAATCCAAACTACTATCCCGAATTCGATGAGAGTCTCAAGCCGATGATGAAGCGGGAGACCCAGGCTTTTGTTGGGGAAATTCTTCGGCATGATCTGAGTGCGTTGAACCTAATCGATTCGGATTTTGTGATGCTCAATGAACCGTTGGCCAAGCATTATGGATTGGCGACGTCAGCTGGAAGTCCGCGAGGCGGAGACTTTGAACGGGTGGAACTAAGGCCCGAAGATCAGCGTGGGGGTCTACTCACGCAGGGAAGTTTTTTGATGATCAATTCCAATGGTGAGGATTCCCACCCGATTCGTCGCGCGGTGTGGGTTCTCGATCGGTTGCTGGATGATCCGCCGGCACCGCCGCCGCCAGATGTTCCAGAGCTTGATTCAGAACAAGCCGATTTTGCAAAGTTGCCGCTAAAGAAGCAGCTCGAAGTTCATCGCACAAAAGATGCCTGCAATGATTGTCATCGAAACATCGATCCTTGGGGTGTGGCGTTCGAATCGTATGATGCGGTCGGTCTTCGGCGAGCATCGGTGCTTCGCCGAGTCGGAAAAAAAACAGTGCTGGGGTTGGTAGACGACGTCGCGACCTTGCCCAATGGAGCTGAGATCGAGGGTGTGGAGGGTTTGAAAACCTATCTGTTGCAAAATGACCGAGATCGATTTGCCAGAGCATTGGTGTCAAAGCTCTTAGCGTATGGCATGGGGCGAACCTTGATCTTTGAGGATCGTCTGGCGGTCGAGGCATTGGTCGAGTCATTTGAACAGAACGATTATCGTTTGAGTGATCTGATGGTCGCGATCGCCCAGAGCGAGGCCTTTCAAAACAAGTAGAATGGTACCGCTTGCAAACAGCCGGTTTGATCGGCGACGACACCGAACCGGACGCTGATCGGGGATGATCGTTTAACCTGGAGAACGGACGGCACGCAAGAAGGCGTGTCTCATCGCGTACGGAAATCAGAGGATTGGAGTATGAAGACGAAAACTTGGCATCTCGACCGGCGGACTTTTCTACGGGGTACGAGCGTCACAATGGCGTTACCTTGGATGGAGAGCATGGCGGTCGGAGCGGAGGCGAAGGCTGGTTTTCCCAAGCGATTTTGTGCGGTCTACTGGCCCTTTGGTGTGGTGGCCGCTCCGGGAAAAGAAGACCAGAACTGGGGCTGGTTTCCCACGGGGGAGGGCAAGGAGTTTGCCTTTACGAATGTACTCGCATCGATGGAACCACTGCGTGAGAACGTTTCGGTGATCGGAGGGATCTCGCATCCGAATGGTTGGTCGATGGGGGGGCACGACACCGGCGACATCTTTTTGACCGGTGCCAAGTTTCAAACCGGTTCGTTTGTGAACACGATCTCACTGGACCAATTGGTCGCTGCCCAGATCGGCAACGACACCCGGTTTGGGTCGCTTACACTTTCTAGCGATGGTGGTGTGGGCGAGCCGACTCGATCGATGACGTTGGCATTTTCACGTGAGGGGCGACCCATTCCTGCGCTTTCCAGCCCGCGGCAGATCTACGATCGTTTGTTCGGGCAGGAGCAAGGAACGAGTGCCTTGCAACGACGCCGCCGGCTTGAAAATAATGTCAGCATTTTGGATCGCGTTTTGGAGCATTCCAAGGATTTGAATCGGCGTTTAGGAAAGCAGGACCAACGAAAACTCGATGAGTACCTGTCGTCGGTACGATCGGTGGAGCAACGCGTTGACCGAGCACAGTCCTGGCTCGAGGTTCCCAAACCAGCAGTCGCCGAAGACTCGCTCGATTTGGAGGCTACGCAAGAGGGGCCGAGGGAATATATCGAAGCTATGTACGATTTGATGTCGCTTGCATTTCGTACGGACTCGACGCGGGTTGCGACCTACATGCTCGGACAGGTTGCAGGTGCCACCACGATCGCTAATGCATTTCCTGCTTGCTTGGGGTTGCCCGGCAATTGGCATGGGTTAGCCCACGGCGCTGGCAAGAAAGGTGGGGCTGAGAAACTTGGCCGTTTTGATCAGTTTTTGGCGCAGAATCACGCCCGCTTTTTGCAAAGCTTAGCGGATGCGGAGGAAGGCGACGGTTCGGTTTTGGATCACACGCTCGTCCTCTATGGATCAAGTAACAGCCGGACGCACAACAATCACAACTATCCGTTGTTGTTGGCAGGAGGGCGTGGGTTGGGTGTCAAACACGGGCAGTACCTCCGCTACAACGAACGAGAGATGCGTCTCTCGAATCTGTTCCTGACAATGTTGGATCGACTCGGGATTCCGGCAGAGCGATTCGCTGATAGCACCGGCGAATTTACCGATATCTTGGCCTGAGTGAAGCCTCGCCTGATTTTATGAAGTAGCTGGCTGATATTGGATTGTTAAGACCATGAGATTAATGATTTGCTGGATCGTAGCACTATTGTCCTGCCACCCTGTCATTGGCCAAGGTTGGCCTCAGGGGGCTGGCCCAGGCGGATCATATGTCACGCTTGGTGATGCAGCGGCCGCTTGGAGCGTGGTGCAGGATGATAACGTCGCGTGGGCCCGTTCGCTGCCGGAGACTGGGCAAAGCACCGTTGTGATTGCGGATGGAAAGTTGTTCTATACCTGCTACCAGAAACAAGAAGCCGACAGCGAATTAGCGGCCAACGTGACGGCCTATTGCGCTGATGTAAAGAGTGGTGAGGTGTTGTGGCAGAAAACGATCGAGGCCAAGTACCCGCTGCGACTGAGTGGTTGCTTTGCCGACAGCACCTCACCTCCTGCGGTGACGGATGGTGAACGCGTCTGCTTCTTCAATGCCTCGGGGATGGCCATTTGTTGCGACATCGAGGGTAATGAGTTGTGGCGGCGCGAGACGATGGCAGCAGGCCGGTCGCAGCCTTTTCTCGTTAACGGCAAGGTCGTTTACACGAAGTTGTCGATCATGCCCGATGGTGGAAAGTTTGGGCATGACAACAAGAACGCGCCGCGAACCAAGTGGACACAACTCGAGGCATTCGACTTGGCGACTGGTGAGCCAGTTTGGATGTCCGATTGCGGTGTGAATATGGGGGCGATCCCAATGCTGCAAAAGATGGTCGATGGACGAGACGTGATTGTGGTGGGACGCGGTGGTGGCCACTCTCCTCCCGAACGTCCCCTGGGTGTGTCAATGATCGACGCCGTCGACGGCCAAACGTTATGGACGCTGCCGTTGGAAGATTTTATGTCCACTCAGACCTTTCCTGTCGACAGCGATCAGGCCCTCGTTTTCCATGGGCCCGAACACTTGTGGGTCGATGCGAAGGGGGTAATTGTCAAACGTGTCAACTTTTGCACGGACGTCCCCGTGCGGCGATGGGATGGTGACAGCTACGTCGACGCCATCGAAACGTTTAAGTATCCGCTCGGAAAGGGGAGAGCGATCACGCAACAGTCAAACCTAAAGGTCGGACCTTACCACTACTTTCGCGCTTACAAGCATCCTTACTTGGGGCGTCTGCATGTGGAGACCGGCAAGGTCGAATACCTGCAATTGCCGGTCCAATTGATTCGTGCGCGGGGGCAGGAAGATCAATTGATATGGAAGCAAAAACATCGCAGCTTTATCCCGGCCGACATGAAGAACAACGACGGATTTGTGGTGATGGGAGACAAACGGTCGCGAACCAACACATGGGGCCACCATGCGTCACCCATCATGACCGTGGTCGGAGAGCATCTTTACCTGCCAACCATGTCGGGGACCGTTTATTGCATCCGCTGGAATGCGGATAAGCTGGATGAACGGGCGATTTTGGCGATCAATGATCTGGGGCCAGCAGGTCCAACTTGGAACCGTGCCAGTCTGAGCTTTTCCGGTGGTCGACTTTACGCACACACCAGCAAGCAATTGCTGTGCCTCGAGTCTCGCGAAAACGCAATTTCAAAGTGAACCGGTCGCTTCGGCGTTCCTGGGCGTAACGCGATCGCTCGTGAAGTTGGCGAGGTGAGGCGTTTGGAACGGCGTTGCTTCATTCTTTGTGCAGCCAAAGTGAAGCTACGCTAACAATTCTCTGAGATCACGCCGGTGATGGCCCGCTGGTGATTGTGTTTGTCACCAAACTGGTCTTCAGAGTAGCGTTGCATCTGGAACGTGACGGGGGTTGCCAGTGTTTGATTGCAGCGGTGAGCACTCCATTTCAATCGTTTGGCAGCCACGTTGCGTGATTCCGCTTTGATTCGACCGTGATTGCAGTCGGTATCGCAGCAGCGTGTGTCAGGGAACAAGTTGGTCGTCAGCCGACCAGTTGCGGGCTTCTTCGCACCTGATCGATGAGCTGGCTGATAGTGGCCGTATCATGGCCGACCCGTTGAGCGACGGATCGAATCGTTTTGATTTCGTAACGTGTCAATTTTCCATCGGCCAACGCAATCTTGATCAGGGGCGAGAGGTGTTGATCGGAGCTGTGCTCGGCGGTCGAATGAGTTGCCTCACTTTGTGCACGCTGGATCATCTGTTCGGTTTTTTCGTTGCTCCAACGATGCTTATCAGCCCATTGACGCAGCAGGGCATCCTCTTGATCGATGACCTGATTGTCTTGCAGTGCCAATTGGGCCAGTTCAATGAATTCAAGATCCTTCATGCCATCGGGGTTGAGCGAACGGCCAAACTGCTGATCGAGACTTGGTCGGATTAGATGTTGCGTATTGCGGCCTCGGTTTCGCAAGTAGAAAATCCCCGCGATAACGCAACCGCCCAACAGCACTAGCACGATCGGGTGTGCGATCAAATAACTGCTCACAATTGTGAGCAAGGCAATCGGAAGACCGATGACTAAGGCGAGCAAAAATGAGTCTGTCTCGGCAATTGGGCCAATGATGGGAATGGCGATCAGGAACCCAAAGATCGTGGAGAAGAAGAGGAGCAATCCACCGACGAGCCCCAATGTGCCCAGGCCACGCAGCGTCCATTTTACCTTGGCAATGTACCGTTTCATATTGGCCAACGCTTCGTCCCGCTGGCCAGCGACAATGCAATGCAAGATTCCCGAGTCTTGAGTCAAGGCGTTGCATACGAGCTATTTGAGGAAGCGTTTTGCGTTCAGGCTGGCGTTGAATGTCCTTATTGTGAATCTGTGCGTGAATGTGGCGAGTGCTCGTGCAACTCATCCAGCCCCAATGGCATGATCAGCATGTGCTAAGAAAACGGGACTTCGTTTTTTTTCATGAACAGGAAGATTTGGATATGAGCCGGGGCCGTAGCATGTTTTGCTTGATAGGTATGGTTGGTTGTAGCAGCAGTAACGAAGTGGGTGATGCCAGTGGCACTTCACACAAGCAAACAGTTAATGAGCCGGTTGGGGGGACTGAAGACCAAAGTGGTCAAGGATCGAAATCTTCCAACACTGATTCGTCCACGGGTGCGGTTGCCGAACTGCAAAGACTCGGTGGTTACATCTCCCGAAATGAACAGAATCAAATCAGAGGCCTGCAATCTCAATGAATTAGCGGTCTTGAGACGTCTTGGAAATTGTCCGGAGAATCAATGGCTCATATCAAAGGGTTATCTGATCTGGAGTTTCTGGATCTCAACAACGTTGGAGTCACGGATGCAGGTCTTCTGCATCTGGTCGCGTTGACAAAGTTGAAAAGTCTCAGCCTCAGAGGTGGCCAAATTACGGACGAGGGATTGGTGCATCTTCAAGGTATGACGAAATTGGAAAGTCTGTATCTCTGGAAGTGTGAACAAATTAGTGACAGCGTATTTACCCGGCTAAGAACCCTTGAGAGCCAGAATGTGATCGAGTTAGGTCAAAGCGGTGTGACTGATGCTGGGCTAGAGCACCTCGCAGCGTTTACCAACTTGGAGATTCTCAGCCTTAGAGGCACTCAAATCACAGATGCGGAACTCAAATATATTGAGGCGTGAACACAGCTTGAGCAGTTGGATCTGAGCTGGTGTGAACAGGTGAGCGACGCGACGATGCACCGTATCAAGACACTAAGTCAGCTTAAGTGGATGATGCTATCCGGTACTCAAGTGAGTGATGCGGGACTGGCACATCTAAGTAAATTGACCCATTTGGAGGAGCTCCACCTCGATGGGACTCAAATCACTGATGCTGGGCTGATTTCCCTCAAGGGTTTAACTAGCCTGCGGGAGCTCGATCTTTCCGATAGCAGAGTTAGCGACGTTGGTGTAGCAAAGCTACAGAAGACACTTCCTCGTTGCGAGATTTGGAATAGAAGTGGGAGGTCGACGATTGTCGTGGTGAGTTTGTTGAAAGTGCTGATTGAGCGAGGAATTTCCGTCACGGTAGTCTTTTGGTAGTCAGGACAGACACAAAAAAACAGGAGCTTCCGACCGTCTGATCGGAAACCCCTGTTTTTGCAGTGCGGATGAGAGGACTTGAACCTCCACGCCCTTGCGGGCACTAGAACCTGAATCTAGCGCGTCTGCCAATTCCGCCACATCCGCATGTGTCATTTGACGCGGCAAATTTAGGCTAAAAAAGAGTGGTTGTGAATGGGGGATTCCCCACAAATTCCGGGCGGTGCTTACTTCGTCCTAAGAATGTTTGCAAGATTTCTGTAATAAATCGATCGTGCTGGGTCACTAATTAATTTGAAATGACTCACAAAATGAAACCAGATGAACAGAAACGAATCTTCGAGGAATGGCTTGCCGAGTATCGGGGGCTGCTGTTCAAAGTTGTTCGCGCTTATGCGTTCACTCTGCATGACCAAGACGATTTGTTTCAGGAGATCGCGACGCAAGTTTGGAACTCTGTTCCAAACTATCGAGGTGATTGTGCTGTGACGACGTGGATCTATCGTGTTGCCCTCTATGCCGCGATGGCATGGACCAAAAAAGAGCAACGACATCGCGATAATCAGCAGTCGATGGGGTCGGATGACCGACCCATCTTGCAGCCATCCAGTCATGAGAACCCACAACTCGATTGGCTCTACGAGCAGATCGCCCAGCTCGATGGGATTGATCGCTCACTGACACTTCTCATGCTGGATGGATTTAGCTACCGCGAAATCGCGGCCACGATGGGCATTTCGCCAAATCATGTCGGTGTGAAGTTAAACCGCATCAAGCAGCGACTCGCTGAGCAATTAAAAAAGGTCCAGGAAAATGCAATTTGAAGATCTTCAAGTCATTTGGAATTCACAGCACGACCGACCGTTGTACGGTGTTGACGAAGCTGGGCTACATCAGATTTTGCGAACCAATAGGGTGCGTTTTCAACGATTCCTTTTTTGGCAGCACGTTCAAACCTACGGGAGCACCTTGTTCGTACTCACAGCAATCGGAGCAATTCTGATTGCGAACTCTTTCGGAGTCGCCGACAAGATTGATTCCTTGCGTGCCTTGGCTGGCTGGGAGGTCGTTGCGTTATGGGTAGCGATGATTTGCTGGTTACAATTCGCGTTCGCTGTTTATCTTGGAGAGAAGATGCGTAAGCGTCGTGAGCAAAGCAATACACATTCGCTTCGTGAAGATCTCGAAAAGGAGATTCGTCACACGATGTACGAGATCAAAGCGCGAAGAAACCCTTTGCTAGGTTTCATTCCGCCCTATTTGGGTGCCGCCCTTTTTGTGCTGGTCGTGTTCGGTTTGACTGGCATTTCGACATGGTTCTTTGTGGTCTTCGTGGTCGGCATGGTAATCGCGCTGTTGATGGAATCTCGGTCTCAGCGTCAGCTCGCCGAGCAGAAAATGACGCATCGCTTGCGGGACTTGGAGATTTTGCAAGAAAAATTGGTCGATCCAAAAAGCTAACCGGCTCGGTGATCGCGATGGTCATGATGGATGACTGGAAGTGCTACGAATCAATTTGGTCACACCCGAGTGATTCGTTTGGTGACGCCCTGAGGCCATCACTCTCACTGCATTTCGGGAAACCAACCTTAAAACGCGTGAATCAGCGGCGGTCTCGTTTGCTTCTTATTTGTCTACAACCTGCTGATCGAACCCTTTTTCACACAATAATGTTCTCTTGTGGGTGTAACAATTGACTAGGTTGTTGTTGAGCCCAAACGCTTGATCGTTCAGAATACCGAACGTTCCGGGGTGATTCATTTGCCCTCGCCCGGCCAATTTCACTCACTTGTTGATTCTCGAGCAAGGACGATTTGATGCGACTTCACTGCCTTGGCACCGTGGGGTACCACCCCAACGAGTCGCGACATACGTCCTGTTACTATTTGCCCGAATCAGGGATCTTGCTTGACTGCGGTACGGGCGCGTTTCGATTGGCCCAACACATTGAAACGGACAATTTGGATGTGCTGCTAAGCCACGCGCACCTGGACCATACCTTCGGTCTCACGTTTTTGCTGGACATCTTGTTCCAGCGTCCGGTCAAAAAACTTCGGATCTGGGGTGAACGTGAAAAGATCGAAGTGATCTCGAAGCATCTTTTTCAGGAATTGATCTTCCCCGCTCCCTTGAAAGCGGAGTGGAATCCGATTGATGAACGACCGACATTTCAGATCGGTTCGGCGACTGTGAGTTGGCGTCGGCAACAGCATCCCGGTGGTTCGGTAGCCTACCGTGTCGAGTGGCCTGACGGCAGACGGTTGGTTTATGCCACTGACACTACCGGCGACACCAGTGAGGAGCATGCCCAATGGAGCCATGGCGCTGACCTCTTGATGCATGAGTGCAATTTCCGTGATGACTCCGAAAAATGGGCGATCGAAACCGGGCATAGTTGGACCAGTCGGGTAGCCGAGGTCGTCTGTGCATCCAAGCCAAAACAACTGCTTGTGACGCATCTCAACCCGCTGGAGACATCTGATGATCCAGTTGACATCGAGACGATCCGCAGCAGGGTCGATTGTCCTTGCCAAGTGGCTGTCGACGAAATGGTTGTCGATTTTTAGCGGTTGCAGTGAAGCGGTTGTTCTGTGATCGCCAATCGATTGTTGGTGCGATCGATTGTTGGGTGGCTGGCAAAAATTGCCCGCCTGCGTTTCACGCCGCGATGCCAACTTGGTGCGGCGTGACGAGCATTGCCTCATGAAACGGAGTGCCGCGTGCCTGATTCCGTGGATCCAGATCGCTGCGGGGACGGCGTTTAGTCGGGTGTATCGAGGTAGGGGTCTTGGCCGATTTCACGTTGCATTTTCTTGCGTTCTTTTTCGTGATGCAGCAGTACCATGCGATCGCGGAAGTGTTTCCGTTCGACTTTTCGCTGAGCCCGGCGGAATATTTTCGCGAATTGATCAACCGCACCGCTCATCGATTCTCCCATCTCTTTCAGGCGATCCGATTTCTTGATCCCGAAGCCGCCCTTGAGAATATCGTCATCGAGTGAGAGATATTGTCGATAGGAACCCTGGTCTCCTTGGCGACCGCAACGACCGATTAATTGGCGATCGATTCGTGCAGCATCATGTAGCTCGGTACAGATCACATGCATCCCACCTTCTGCTTCGATTTCTCGCAGCAGCTTGATGTCGGTCCCTCGTCCCGCCATGTTCGTGGCGACAGTTACTTTTCGGTGGCCACCTGCATCGGAAACAATTTCAGCCTCGCTTTCGACATTGTTGGCATTCAGAACTTGGTGTTCGATTTCAAGCTTATCGAGCATTTGAGAAATGATCACACTTTTGTCGATCGTTCGTGTGCCGATCAGCACTGGGCGACCTTCCTTGTGGACTTCTGCAATTTCCTCGACGATCGCTTCGAATTTCGCGAGCATTGATCCAAAGACACGATCGGGCAGTTGTTTTCTTTGCGGTGGCCGATTGGTAGGGACGCGGATCACGGGTGTCCGATAGATACGGCGCAGTTCGCGGGCGCTCGTCGCCGCAGTCCCGGTCATGCCGGCTAGATTGGGATAGCGAAGAAACAAATCCTGAACGGTGATTCGTGCTGCCTGCCCCGTGGGGACGCTGATCTCGATATTTTCTTTCGCTTCAATGGCTTGGTGAATTCCATCACGCCATTTACGACCTTCTGCCAGGCGGCCGGTGAACTCATCGACGATCACAATTTCGTCGATCCCTTTCTCGTTGGGCTTCACCACAAATTGACGATCGAGCAAGAATTCGCGGTGTACCTTGACGGCACGCTCGGTGTACTCATACAGGTCAACGAGGCCGACTGTGCGAACCAGGTCATTTTTGGGCAACGACCGTACTAGTTGTCTGCCGCGGGCGGTCAATTCGTATTGTTTTGTGTCGGGATCGATCGTGAAGTGTTGGTCGAGCTCGTATGTCTCAGCGTGTTCAGCGGCCCAGCGATAGGTTTCGACGATTTGGTCACGGACATTGTCTTCGATGCTACCGATGATCAGCGGTGTACGAGCTTCGTCGATCAGAATACTGTCGGCTTCATCAACCAAACAGAAATGCATGCCGCGCATCACAGGTTGATCACCACTGCCTGAAAAGCCGCCGCCGCCATCGCCGAGCATTTCCGTTTCGACCCGGTTCTGGGCCCGAAGCAGCAGTCGGTCTCGCAAGAAATCAAAGCCGAACTCTTTGGCAGTGCCGTAGGTGATCGATGCGGCATACGAAATTCTTCGGGAGCCCTGATCATCAGGAGTTTGGATCACACCGACACTCAGGCCCAGCAATTCGTAAAGGGGCCGCATCCATTCCGCATCACGCTTGGCTAAGTAATCATTGACGGTCGCCAGGTGTGCTCCTTTGCCGACCAACGAATGTAGGTAGAGCGGCAGGGTGGCGGTGAGTGTTTTTCCTTCGCCGGTTTGCATCTCGGCGATGCATCCCTCAAACAGCGAGATTCCGCCGATGATCTGGACGTCGTAGTGCCGCATCGAGAGCGCACGGCGTCCTGCTTCTCGGACCAATGCATAGCCTTCGGGTAGCAGGGTGGCCAATCGCTCACCCGCCATTGCCCGATAGCGGAGGGCGAGGGACCGCTTTCGCAAGCTCGCATCGTCCTCGGCTTGGAGTTTCGGTTCGAATTCATTGATCAGTGCTAACTGTCGTCGCCACCGGATCATTTGGCGTCGGAAGCCACGGGCGTTTGCTACCGACAGTGCACGACTGCCCTGAGACGGATCGCGGGCGGCAACAGGATCCGCATTCGGTAACAGTACTTCGCCTTCAATCGGTTCTCGCGGTTCCGTTGGTTCCGGTTCTCCGGAAGGAACCGAAAGTGAGAGTTCCGGATCGGCGTCGGGCGGTTCAACGTTGGGCTCGTTGCTTGCGGGAATCACCAAAGTTGACTCTTGGGGATGAGATTTGTGCTGATGGCTAGAAGCGTTCGACGCGCAGAACGTTGCGGCTTCTCAGAAAATCTATGACAAGGACGAGTTGGTTTCACTGTCAAATTACCGGGAAACACTCATTCTAGCGAATCCAACCGAGATGTTAGGCGATGTATATCAGTTTCGTTCGTCAAGATAGGTAATTTGCGAAGGAGATTCATGCCGTGATGACCGTACTTGATTTGACGGACTTTTCAGTCGATCCACATATACCAGTCAACCTGTGTTCCCGGACTGTTCGAGACTTCCCATGAAAACGAATTTCAAACGGCTTACCCTCGCAGCCTTGCTGCTCGCAGGCACAAGTGCCTCAGCCTTGGCTGATGACAAGGCGGTCGTCAGCGACTTGCCTGGCTTTGGGGAAGCTGCTTACTTCCACGCCGACGGTGCATACGTCTCGGATACTGAGTCCGCGCAGTCGGCATTCCCCGACTCGATCTCACAGGAGCCGCCCGCTGACGGCACCGATCAGTTTGGCTTGGGCGATCTCGTCTCCAACGCCTTGGGGTTTGATCTGGGTGCGACGGTCGCCCCACAGACAGGCGGCCCGATTTTAGGATCGGGCACGACGTTGGTGGGGGATCTCGCTGGCTTCAGCGAGGATCAATATGTCGGCGACCAACCAATTCGCTCGGTGAACTCAAACCCATTGGCAGCTTATCAGCCGATCGGCGCCACCGAGCTTCAGCCTGCTACCTTCTTGGGGCACATTGCGGGTGCCAGTTGCGATTCGTGTGATGGAGCTTGTGACGGCGGCTGCGATTCCGCTCGAGGTAAACACAGCAGGCACAAATTGTTAAGCCTGTTTGACCGCTGCGACAATTCCACCTGGGCGAGTAGCGAGGCATTGTTGTGGTTTACCCAAAGCCGTGACATGATCCCACTCGTCACGGTTGGCCCAGCTGGATCTGACCCAACCTTCAACGACGACCTCACCCTACCAGCCGGTACTTCGGTTGCTTTTGGAGATTCGCTCGAAGGGGACTTATCGGTTGGATTTCGCGGTGACTACGGCCACTGGATTTCCAACAATGTTGGTTTGGGTGGTCGTTTTTGGATCATGACTGAGAGCGAGGATTCTTTCGCTGCCGGTGGAGCTGGGACTGGGATTTCGATTGCTCGCCCGTTTCTAAACTTGACACCCTCGGGTGAGGACAGTGTCATTATCAATAATGATGGCTCGGGCTCATTGAGTCAGTTTGGCGGTAATGTTGCTGCTAGCAGCTCGCTCAATCTGTGGGCTGCTGAAGCCTATTCCCGTTTGAAGTTCAGCTGTGACAAGCAGCATCGCGTTGAATTCATTGGCGGCTTCTCGCACTTTGAAATTGATGACGAGCTTTCGATCACCAGCACTTCGATCGAAAATGCGAACTCGCGAGTCACAACATTCAGTGACAGGTTTGAAGCCGAAAATCGTTTCAATGGCGGCCAGCTCGGATTTGAAATGATTATCAATCGGGGCAAGTGGACGGCTCGATCGTTGACCAAGGTCCACTTGGGCAATATGAACCAGAAGTATACGATCGCTGGAACGACAAGCGACACTCTTTCGGGGACGACATCAAACTTCGACGTCGGCATGTTGGCCCGTGGCAACTCGGGAACTTTTGAAGAAGACGTATTTTCCTTCATCCCCGAAGCGAACTTCAAGCTTGCTTACCAGGTTCGCAAGAACATGCAGTTCAGCGTCGGCTACAGCTTCCTGTACTTCGACAATGTTGCTCTGAACGGTGCAATCATGGATCGCGTCATCACCGATGGGGCCGATCTGCAGACAGGCACTGTTGGAGCACGTCCGGCATTTGTGCACAACGACAGCAGCTTGTGGGTTCAGGGAATCGACCTCGGCCTGTCCGTGAACTACTAGCAACGGCAGGGACGCTTTCGCGACCCCTGCGAGTTTCCGCTGGGAAATTCACCCGATTCGGATTATTGAAAAGCGTGGAGGCAATTGCTTCCACGCTTTTTTTGTTGGATAGGTCATCTCCGGCCGACACGGGTCATCTCCGGCCGACACGGGGCATTTCCGGCCGACACGGGGGATCGCCAGCCGACACGGGGGATTGCCAGCCGACACGGGGAGCGGTGGACAACGAGAACCTTGTTTAACCGCAGTGCGTTTTCCAGTCACAAATTGCTTCTGTTTTGCTGCCCGACTATGGTAGGGCGATCTGTGCCGGTTTTTTGCCCTCACCCCCCGACGTTAGTCGATTGCCATGATGTACTTCATCCCGTGGTGCGTTTTTCTGTTCCTCGTCATCATCTCGGTGCCGATTGCGTCGATGATGGAAACTCGCCAGCGTCGATCGGCGATGGGGCCAGTCTTCGAAACAGATGAGTCGGTGGACGGAGAAGCGGAGGAAATGGAGGTCGAGTCGGAGTTTGGTGGACTCGATGCTACCGCGGAACCAGCGGACGACGTGGTTGCCGAATTCGAAACGCTGTAGTCCACGATCCACCGACGTTGAACCTGTCTGGCCATCGAGTACTGCTCGATCTCATCTCCGTGAAATAAACGATGCTGTCCTGAGTTACGTGGCGCTGGTTGTCAGGTTGTGCGGTGGGATTCGCGAGCCGATTGGGCGACGAGTCGATCGATTTGTGTTACTTCTTGCCCACGAAGGGGTTGGCTAGCTGCCAATTCAGTGACCTGTTCTGGTTTGCGGGCGCCGGCGAGGACAGCCGTAACGCCTGGCTGCGCCATCGCCCAGCCGATGGCTAATTGGGCGACCGTGCGATTTGACTGTCGTCCCATCTTGATCAGGCCAGCAACGATTTGGTCGGCGCGGCGTCGAAATTTACCTTGGAAAATATCATACCCAGCGCGGGGGTCGGCAGGATCGAAAGCATGATTCGGCCCGATCTTCCCTGCCAGCATTCCTTTCATCAATGCCCAGAACGCATACACGCCGGTTCCCTGTTGTTGGGCGGTTGGGATTAGGTCGTTGAGGGAATCACGTTGGATGAGGTTCAGTGGGCACTGGATCGCGTCACAGGCAATGACTTGGCTGAACCTTCGTAACTGATCTTGATTCACGTTGCACACACCAACCCGTTGGCAAAGTTGCCGTTGTTTCAACAGGGCCAATGCTTCTGCTGACCGCTCGATTGGGACAGCAGGGTCAGGGCTGTGCAGCAGCAGGCAATCAAAGGAGTCTCTTGCAAGACGCGACAGCGAGCTCTCAGCATCGGCGATTAAGGTTGCAGGTCTGCCATCGATGACCCGACGAGTTCCTGTCCAGCGTTGTCCGACTTTGCCGAGAACGACAGCATCACAGGATCTTTCCTGCAAGACGTGGCCCAGCAAGCGATCGCTCTCCCCTTGAAATCCATAGTTGAAAGCGGTGTCAAACTGCGTGACACCGGCATCGATTGCGGCGTGCAGAGTCGCCCTTGCATCGTCCTTCGTCACTCCCAGCGTCGTGATCCCGGCGATCGGCCATAATCCGAGAATCAGACGTGGTTTGAGCATGAGACCAAGGGTAGTTGTTGCAGTGTTGCAGTGTTGCAGTGTTGTGCGTGGACTGGGCGGCACCCTTTCAATCGGTCCAGTGTTCAGATTTCAGACACTCCGAGTTGCTGGATTTCGCTGAAGCCCAGGGTATCGTCGATCAACTCTTGTGCATTGGGATTGTTCGTTTGAACATCTTGATAGAGTGACTGAAATTCACGCTTGACGACTGCTTGTCGTTCTTTCCGGCCGAGTTTTTCGAGTGCAAAGTATTGGCGTGCTAATGCAATCGCTTGATAAACACGGTCAACATTTGGGGATCCTAGTAATTGATCAAGAACGCGATTGGCATCCGCAACATGACCATTGTCATTCATATGGTTTGCCAACTGAATGATCGATTTGGCGTAGTAACTGGCGTTGGTGGCGTTCTCTTCAGGCGGGAAAAACTGGCCGACTGAACGCCACGCCGCCTCGTCGTTTCGTCGAATGGCGTACAGGTATTGGGCTTGCACCGATTTCTGTTGAGGCGCGACATCTGGATTAAGGACGTCCGAGACACTTGGCAGTGGGGCGTTGAACAGGCTCATTGATGCAGCGCCAACAGCAATGCTCGGCAACAAAATTGCGATTGCGATTTTGAGGTACCGTTTTCGCTGCTCGTTCTGTTGGTAATCGGTCGCCCGTTGGAGTCGTATCGTGGCAGCGGCGGTGCCGACCCCGTAACCACCCAGGTTCGAGGTCGACGTTTCATTTCGAACGGCATCGAGTAATTCGCTTGGCGATTGATAGCGGTCGCCTGGTACTTTTGACATCAGGCGAGTCACGACAGCGATCAACCATTCGGGGAGATCGGGTGTGCCTTGTTCATCGGTACGCCCCCGAGCGCGGTCGAGCGGTGGAGGTGGTTCGTGCAAGTGCATCAATGCGAGCGCTAGCGGGTCATCGGCCTCAAATGGGGGTCGGCCAGCGAGCAGGTGATACAGTGTGACTCCGAGTGAGTAGAGGTCGCTGCGAACGTCGACCGGTTTGCCCTGCACCTGTTCGGGGCTCATGTAGCGAGGCGTTCCCAGTGTCAAGCCAGCTTGGGTCAGATTGGTCTTGGTGGCAGCGGCATCCGTTCCTAATCGAGCCAAGCCAAAGTCGGCGACTTTGATAATGCCGCGGGAGGTCCGCATGATGTTTTCAGGTTTGATGTCGCGGTGGGTGATTCCCGCCTCAGAAGCGACCTCCAAGGCCGCCGCGACACCGACTAAAACTTCGATCGCGTCCTCCAGGCCAAGCGTACCCACCGCTTCCAACGTCTGCCGCAGGTTTTCACCATCCACCAATTCTTGCGCGATGAAATAATTGGATCCCGCATTTCCAACATCAATGACCTGGACAATGTTCGGGTGATTTAAATTGGCTGCCGCGCGAGCCTCGCGTCGAAACCGAGTCACATAATCTTGATCGCGAGCGTAATCGCTGCGAAGTACTTTGAACGCAACCTCGCGGCCCAGGGAAACTTGTCTCGCGACGTAGACGTCGGCCATTCCGCCGCGACCGAGCTTTCGCATCACTTGGTAGTCACCCACTCGGCTACCGATCAGGCTGCTGGTGGTGGTGCCAACGCTATGGACCGCCTGAGTTTCGTGGGTTTCGTGGGTTTGCGGGGTTTCGTGGGTTTGCGGGGTGTCCGTCCGTTGATTCTGGGGCGGCGCATCGCTAGCTGGCGAATCGTTGTCGGAACGGTCTGGGACTGGCGGAGTATCGGAATTCAACGGCTTACCTCTTTGGGGTCCGTAACACGACCGGCAGATTTTGGCATCGGCTCGATGGCTATCAGCGTGGCAGGTGACAGGGCTTCATTTAGACGACCAGAGCGAAACCCCTGTCGGTCAATCATGACTGATTCAAATCCAAATGCCAGTAGTTGCTTGGTGATGCTTCCGTCGCTGTCTAACGCGAGTAACGCATCGATCGAGTCTTTCTCAACCTCGATACGAGCCTGTTCTTCCGCCAGCAGGCGAACCCGCAGTTGAATGAATCCCAAGTCACGTAACAAGGATTCAGCGAATTCAATCCGCTGCAAGCGTTCGGCAGTTACCTCTACTCCATAGGCCACTCGACTGGCCAGGCAGGGGGAGGCGGGTAGGTCCCAGTTCGATAGCTCAAAGAACTCGGCGATTTTTCGGACGCGTGTTTTGCTAAACCCCAAATCAGCCAGAGGCGTGAAGACGCGATGGCGATTCCCGGCCGAGATTCCCGGACGGTAATCACCAAGGTCGTCGGCGTTGGTGCCCGAGATGATTGTCGCTGACGAATCGGAATCGGCGAGCTGGTTCAACGTTTGGTATAGCGTGTCCTTGCAGTAGTAGCATCGCTGCCGGTCATTGCGGCGATACTCTTCGCGAACACCTTCCTGCGTTTTAACGATGCGGTGCTCGATCCCAATCTCGGCAGCGACCCGCTGAGCGACTTGCAATTGCCATTGGGGAACACTCGGTGATTGGGCAGTGACCGCGACGGCGGATTGAATATTCGCACGGTGGGCTGCCGCAGCGACGACGCTGCTGTCGACGCCGCCGGAAAAGGCGACGATCAAACGCGGGTACTTTGACAGTGTTTTCACTAACCGCTGAGCGTCGATCGATACAGAAGCCATCAGCCGTCCTGGTGCCATTTCATGTCGAGTACAGAAATCGGAATCATGGAGCACGCTGTAATTTGGAAGTGCAGTGGTGGGGCGGTTAGCGATGAAGTCGGGAAATTCGCGTTAGGAAAGTCGTGAATCTCAAGGTGCACAATGAACTTGTTCGGAACTCTTTTTGCCTGATCGCCCAGTTGCCTGATCGCCCAGATCCGCTCTCGTTTGCATGTGCTGCATGAGCGGGTGTTTGCTGTTCGCCTCCTATTATCTGGCAAGCTGAACGAAGAAACCAGCATCCAGCGGTCGCCCACTTTGGTCTCTCAATTGTGACCTGCCTGAGTGGAGACGCAAACCATGGTCACGATTTCCAAGAAAACCGGTCTGGTCAAGGTAGTGGATAATTGTTGTTTGATCCACGTCTGGCGAGTGCCCTGTGATCAGGAGTCGAAAGCAGGTTGGATCAAGAAGTCTTAAGCAGTCGTCCAGCAGCGGCCACAAATCACGTTCGAGCCGCCAAGTGCGTCCAGAGGGAGCATGCCCATAGGAGGGCGGGTCGAGCACGATCGTGTGGTATCGGCGTTCGCGGCGCACTTCCCGGGCGGCAAACTTTGCCGCATCGTCGATCAGGTAACGAATCGGGGGATCGGTCATTTCGTTGCAGCGGGCAGCGATTCGGACGGCTTGCACGTTTGGTTTGGCGGCATCGACATGGGCCACGCGGAAACCGCTGCGGACTAATGCCATGGTGCTGGCCCCGGTGTAACCAAATAAGTTGAGTGCTTCGTTATTTGGGATTTCTGGTGGCGGCGGTTGCGACAGCCAATGCCAATTGGGGGCCTGTTCTGGAAAGAGGCCGATATGACCATGTGGCGTGGGGCGAACTGGCATTCGGAAGTTGCCGCAGTTGACCACTAATTTTTCTGGCCAGGGCTGGTGGTGTGTCCATTGTTTTTGGGCGGTGTCATAGCGGGAGCTTGCGGATCGCCAAACGCTGGGGTTCTGGCGACGCAGGGAAGTGGCCGCCGGGGAGGGGCGGTCGATGCGATGACCTGCAACAGACTCGAGTTTGCGGCCGTCACCGAAATCGATCAGCTGGTAATCGTCAGTTGGCAAGGAGTCGTCAGTTGGCAAGGGAGCACTCGCCGGCGAGGGAATCAGCGTTTGACACTCTCAGACTCGTCGCTTTTCTCGGCGAGTTCCGTTTCGGCTTGCGAGTCGATGAGCTCTTGTGTTTCGACAAGTTCATCTTGTGTATCGGCCAGGTTATCCGTTGATTCAGCATCTGCAATTTCTGATTCCGGCACACCGATCATATCGGGAGCAAAGCCACCGTCGTCAAAGATTGGCACTCCCTCTTGGAACCTCATCACCGCAGTGTAATCGACGGGCGGTCGATCGAAGAACCTGGCAGGCGAGCCGGTTGCACTCTTCTCGCCGAACCGGATTCGACTACCTGCCAGTTTGGTTTGTTCGCGAATCGTCCCGGCCTGAAACGGCCCGATTCCGAAGACCCAAGTATCGCGAGCGGTGGCCACGGCACTGTCGACGCCTGATTGCCAGATCGGCGCTCGCGTTGTTCGGTCGTAGGCAAAGCAAGCGATCTTAGCTGCAGCCTCCCTCGCTTCCCGACGGGCGATGGCGATTTCTGGAATCGTTGGAATGGCGGGAGCGCCTGGGAAGAGCGAGACGGTTGTGGAGACTCCATTGTTGGCGGGAACTCCATACATCACGCGATGATCATCTGCTCCAAGCGTACCTATCCGGGCTTCGATCACGATGTCCGCTTCGGTGGCAGCATCTTGGATGAAACATCCCGCCGCCACGATTTGTTGCCGAAGCGCGCTGGTGACATACTCCGAGTTGACGAACCCCTCGCCCTTGACGTGCCTCAAGTAGCTGGTGTCGAGGTACACCTTGCGACGTGAGAGCGGTCGGAAATCGATTTGAGCAATGCTGCGATCAACTGCATCGCTCATTACCAATTGCTGGGTCGCGTTGTACTCTCTGGTCGTCCCGCAGCCGATGAAGGTGAGCGACGCGCACAAGGATAGCGCAAGCGTGGTGTAACGCTTGACGTTAAGCCAGACGGCAACCTCCAGTGGACGTCGCATGGTCAATCACAACAAGGAACTTCGAAATAAACTAACCCGCAGGTTGGAGATAGCTTGCGAACGCCCCGATCGACAAGTGCAATTTGCCGAGTTTGAAGTTTCACGAGGGAGGTCGAGCCAATCAGGTCGCTTCAGCGACTTCCTGATTTGCCGTTTCACTGGTGTTGCGACGGCGTCGACGAGGCTTGGCAGTGCCCCATTCCTTGGTCAGCGTCTCGAAGACTTCTGGTGATTCGTAGCGGACGATATTCTTGCCCTCCGGAATCGGACCGATTAAACCACGGAAAATCGGCATTCCGCGAAGACCCAGATCAGTGCTGCAGTCGTCAACGCCGATCTGCAGGTGCATTTGCGTCAAAGGATCGCAATTGGGGTAATCGCGAACCAATAGGGAACCGTCTGATCCGCGTGTGACCACGCGGATAGTATCTTTCTTTGCCATCGATATGGGAGCCTTAGGGAGGATCGGCGGGGAGGTTGCGTCGACGATCTGTGGCGAAACCGAGTAGCACACCGAGCGCGGACGCAAACCAGAAGTCCCACAGCAGGAGGGAGATTCAGCTGTAGGGCTTTTCAAGCCAGGACTGGTTTACGTCGACGCTCGGTCACATGCGGAAATCAACCATGGAAGGGAGGGTCCGTTGGAAGGCAGACCTTGGGAGTCAGGTCGACAGAGTGGTTCATCGTCGCAGGAACCTACTCACCGACGAGAAAACTTCTGTCGGCGGAATACGGGGAGTGACAGGTGCTTACGGCATCAAGCGTGCATGAGGTAAAACCGTAGCGAGCGGAAGTTCCGGAAGCGCGAGTGAACGGTTGGCAACGAGTAAGCCGGTAAGTAATCGGGAAGTGGGGCGATTCGCGATCGGACTTGATTGGCTTGGCCACCATGCTGATCAGTAGGAATGGTCGGCGCGAGTAAAAAGCGTTTCCGGCCGATGAGAAAACTAGCCCGGCCGATCCCAAAACGGCCCGCCTGCTTAGAAACGGCCCGCCTGCTTAGAAACGGCCCGCCTGCTTAGAAACGGGCTGCCTGCTTAGAAACGGCCCGCCTGTGGTTAGAAACGGGCTGCCTGTGGTTAGAAACGGGCTGCCTGTGGTTTGGAGATGGCCACCAAAGCAGGGAGCAGGGTCGTTGTTTTTTTGGGAGGCGACAGGCAGGTTGAGGCTGTGTCGTAATGTCGCAATCAACGCTGTCAGCGATGGATTGGAGACCATTTCGCGGCTGGTTTCGAGTTTCACGCCGGAGGGTTATTCGGCTTTTTTGGATTTTGCCCACGGCGGAGTGAAGATTTAACGGTTGATAGGTCGATACCGGTTGTGACGCAAACTGGAAAACAGTCTGCGAGTCCCGTCCTCTAGTGATCCCGCTAGTACTCGCTTGGATGCGAAGGCAACCACGATGAATCGCAAAGCAACCTTTCGACGGCCTTCCCAAGGCATTGCCCTCACCTTACTGGCCGGTTTCTGTCTGGCCGGCACGACCGGTTGCCAGGTCTCGCTGAATGGCCAGACTCTGCCGAGTCCGTACTATTTGCAAGACGATGTGCAATACTTCCCGGCAGGCCCTGAATTCAAACTTCCGCGGGAGGCAGCAGCATTGAGTGCCGCTCGCGCAGAAGAGAAGTTGAATAAGAACAAGAACCGGTAGATCGACTGTCGCGAACGCTAGACGAGGCTTTCAAATTAGCCTTCGTCGTCGGCTCGCAGATAAGGCACGATCACAGGCGCGTAGTCACATAGCTGCGATGCGTCGAAGTAGAGCCCTACTTCACGTTGAGCTGATGCCTCGCTGTCACTCGCGTGGACGAGATTCATCTGGCGACTGCTGCTGTAGTCACCTCGAATCGTCCCGGCGGCAGCCTTCAGGCCACTGGTCGCGCCTAGCATATCGCGCACCACGCTGATGACTTCCAGACCCTCGACCACCATCGCAACGACCGGTGCGGCGGTGATGAATGCTTCGAGGCTTGGGTAAAACGGCTTGTCCACGTGTTCAGCGTAGTGCTCACGCGAGAGCTCAGGCGTGACCTGAAGCATCTTCATTGCCACGATGTTCAGCCCCTTGTCTTCGAAACGGCTGATGACCGTTCCCATCAGGCGGCGTTGTACACAGTCAGGCTTCAGTAAAACCAACGTCCGTTGCATCTCTCAAAACTCCCACGCTCGGTTGAATCATTACAAGCCGAGTATCTTGGCAACCGTTCGCGAGATTGCCAAGGCGCGATGAGAATCAGTGGGCGACACCCGGCCCGTTTGGCCTGCCGACCAGCTTGCTCAGCGGCATCCGTTTGACCGATGGGGAGTTCGACCAGCAGTAAGGGGCGTTTCACGCAACCGTTCGACTGCTAGAGGGCGAAGCTCGATCGAATGGGCTACCGCAAGATGGTTTGTTGAATCGTCATCTCGGGTGATGACTGTCGGTGCGAGTTATCGAGCGTGCCGCGATTTGTAAGCGGATTCAACTGGATACCGTCAGAGACTGGAGCGGTTAATTGCCTACTTGCTTGTCTCGGACTTTTGATCTGCCGCGGTTTTCGATCTGAATGATCTCCCAACCGGGTCGGTTTGGGAGCTTCACGGGCGTAGCTTGGTGGTTGTCGATCGAGCGGTGAACGGTCGCCGGCTGCTGGCGACTGACTCGACGCTGCGGGCGAAATGGTCGTCACCGCAGCCCGGCGGGATCGCGTTGGCGGGGCAGGCTGGGCCGCCTGGAACGCGGGCTGTTGTGCGGTTGGAAACGTGATTCCGCCCGGCGGTAGGCTGGAACCTGGTTGATTGACCGTCGCTTGGATGGCGGATTCAGTCGCATTGGGGGGGGCCGCTACCGCAGCGTTTTTGGCGAGGATTTGGTAGGGACCCGGGGCGTAGGGGATGGCTTGCAAGGGGCCATTGGTGTCAGTCGGCTGCGATGGCATCTTGAGGCTGGACGCGGCCTTTCGTGGTGGAGTGACTGATGCCGTGCTTGTTGCCGCCGCCCGGTTGGTTGCCGGCAATGCGTGGGAGTGTGGTTGCAGGCTCGCCCGAGATTTTGCGGTTGCGTTTGACGCGTCGATCCCGGGCGAGGAGGCCGGCGTCGTTCGTGGCGAAGCCAGCATGGATGTGAGTTCAGGCAACGTCATATCGAGTACGATTGCTGGACGATTCTGCTCGCTCTTTGCGTCTGCTGCTGGCGATCCGCCACCGATCCGAGTGGGCATCGAGTGGACAATTGATGCCGGGACGCGGGGATCGGATGTCAAACTCGGGACCTTGGCTGCAGCGGGAGAGGTCGTCGACAGTTGGGGTTGGCCCGGAATTGTTGATTGGGGTGTCGTTGCTTCGGCGATCAAGTCACTTGCGTTTTGTCCAACGGCGGGGGTGATCTCGCCTTCCACGTTCTCGAAAAATCTGACGTAAGCAGGAGCCTGGTCGGTACTTTGTTCTCGCGGCGGTGGGGTTGGTCTGATCGGCTGTTTCTTATCTTTAGTGAGGGCGAGGTTCGCCATGGTTGAGAATGGGTCGCTTTGGAGCGCTGGGGGCAGGCTTGGCGACTGCGTGATTGGCGACTGCGTGATTGGTGGCCCATCGATCTCGGGCGAAAGCAAGTGATTCGGCTCTTGGATCAGGGTGGCGTCACAGGCTCCATCACAATTCGCTGCCGGCGATTGAAAATGGTGAGAACCGGCATCGAAATGATCGTAGTAGGTCGCCCCAAACCGCTGTTTGTATTTGCCCTGTTTGTGCAAGTGGTGGCCTATCCCCTGTCGGGCTGGCAGTCGTGGGGGCAAGT
The DNA here is from genome assembly GCA_029245125.1 of Rubripirellula sp. Classification (GTDB taxonomy): domain Bacteria; phylum Planctomycetota; class Planctomycetia; order Pirellulales; family Pirellulaceae; genus Rubripirellula. The sequence goes on along the minus strand of JAQWPZ010000008.1, from coordinate 9,061 downwards.
TTTCACCGAATCGGTACTCGGATGATTCGCAGGCGTGGTACCCATCGCCCCAGCCGTACCCGGCCCATCGCGCTGCTTGCCGTAGTGGTGACTGGGCCTGTAGTTGTAAGCCGAATACAGCGACTGAAAGAGATGCCATCGCGATTACAGTGCGTCCGCAATTCCACAGCGTTGAAGTGAGAGTAATCTCCACCGACATCTTTGTGTCTTCCTTGACAGAGGCAAACAAGGTCTGGCAGCGGCAAGCTGAATTGGGCCTGCCCGACTAGAGCGTGTAATCGGCATATCTCCGCTGGACGATGTCCCGTCCTGTTGTAGGACTTGGGATTGGTTGATCATGGCTGTCGGCGATGTGGGTTGTAGCGGCTGTGCTGGCGATCAAACGAAGCATTCAAATCTTCTTGAACAAATGATCTCCCCCCGAGCTAGAGTTTCGGAAAGTTCCATTACTTCCCCTTGCATCTCGTGAATGTTATGCCGAAACGAACTCGTTTGTTAATTGATCCTGCGGTCCAGTGGGCGATGGTCCGCCGAGTTCTCATCCACTGGGGATTGTTTCTCGTTTGCCTGGTCTCACTCGGGGCGCTTGTTCGGGTTTTGTTGGAGGTCGGCAACGAACCGTTTTCGTCGGTTTGGCGTTCCGCTATCCTCTCGCAGATCCCTGTCATCGGCGTCATGTTGGTGATGATGCCGTTGTTTTTGCGTGACACGATGAAACTGAGTAATCGGTTTGCTGGCCCCATGTTTCGTCTGAGAACGTCACTGAGAGGTTTGGCGACTGGACATCCTCGCTCACCAATCAAATTCCGCGAGGAAGATTTTTGGCAGGAGGCGGCTAGTGATTTCAACCAGGTGTTGGAGCAAGTGGAGCGGCTGCAGGCGGAAAATGACTCTCTCCGCTCGCAACTGGCGGAGCAACCGGAGATGTGTGAGACCCCCTGAGAACCGGCTTGGGGCTGTTGATCACCAAAAACTTGCTGCCCGAGGACCGGAAAGAGCGAACATCGGTCCACACTGGTCTACGCGTTGACTGGACGAGCGGTCATAATATGGGAAGTTTCTTCCCTAGTTTGACGAGCCCTGACATGACCTCTCTCTCCGCCGCTTTCCCGCGTTTCCTCGCGATTCTCCTGGCGGGCCTTTTGGCTCCCGCATCCTTACCCGCTCAGCAGAGTGGGGATGTTCCGGATACGGCGGACCAAGTGACCTCGGATCCCGATGACACCGACAAAGGCGATACCGACAAAGGCGATACCGACAAAGTTGGTGCGGACAAAAAAGAGGCCAACCAGGGGCAGGGCGACCTCGATGAAGCGGTGATCAAGCGGATCGATGCTGATTCGGAAAAAGCACTCGAATCGGTCGCTGCGTTGCTGGAGTCATCGCTAAAAAAGGGACTCGACGAAGAAAACGCTGCTTTCGCGAAAAAAATGCTCGGGTCGGTTCTCTTGCAGCGGGCCCAGGGTCTTGCCGCCGGGATGATGCAGGCCCGAGGCCGAATGCAACTCCAGCTCCGTGACGAGGCTCTGCGTAGCTTGGACGACGCGGTCGAAAACGATCCCGAATTAGTGGAAGCGTTCTTGTTGATCGCTCGTTTGAACCTGCTGCCGGGTGGAAACCGAGCCGCGATCACCGAGGCGACAACTCGTGCGATCGATCTACTCGAAGACGATCCTGCTGAGCAGAGTGCCGCCTACGTGCTGCGAGCGCTGACGCAAGAAGACGATGGCAAAAAGCTGGCCGACTTAGACGAGGCGGCCCGGCTTGACCCCGAGAACATCGAAGCGATGCAAGCGAGGTCGTTTCTGCGACTGCAGCAAAACGACGTCGAAGGAGCAATCGCCGATATGGAAGTGGTCTTATTGAAAGACCCCACCAATCCAAATTTCGCTGGACCTGCGATCCAAAAGCTAATGGAGCTGGATCGCGTTGAGGACGCGATTGATTTGACGACCAAAATGCTGGCCGCTGCTCCGAGTGAAGGCATGTACCGCATGCGAGCGATTTTGCATCGGTCCGAACAAAACCTCGAAGAGGCGATGTCCGATCTCAATAAGGCCTACGCGATGGCGCCCAAGGATCCAGTGACTCTGCTGCAAAGGGCTGAGCTCGCCTTGGATCGCGACGACATCAAGGCCGCCAAGGACGATTACCGGGCGGCACGACAAATTGCCCCACAGATCGAGGCATTGGACCAAACCATCGGACTCCGGTCCCGAATTGCTCTGATGGAAAATCGGTTGGCTGACGCCATCAACGATGCCGTCGAACTGGTGGAGCGAAACCCAGAAGACATCTTTCGGCAATTGCGGTTGGCGACGCTCTACTCACTCGACAATCGTCCTCGTAAGGCGATTGAGGTCTACACGAATCTGTTGGACAAGAACGCGGGGAATGCAGCGATCTTACGTTCCCGCGGGGATGCACAATTGAGTGTCGGGGATCACGATAAAGCGATCAAGGACTACGAAGATGCTCTGGATGGCCTCGGCGATTTGAATCCAGAGACCGCTCCCGCAGGTGTCAAGGCAGAGGCAGCAGGCATTTACAACAACCTCTCGTGGGTTTTGGCGACTTCCCCCAAGGACGGTGTTCGGGATGGGAAGCGTGCCCTCAAATTCGGCGAAAAAGCGGCTGAGCTAAGTGAATTCAAAGAGGCCCACATCCTGAGCACGCTCGCGGCCGCCTACGCCGAAGCCGGGAATTTCGAGAAGGCCGTTGAATGGAGCACCAAGGCGGTAGAACTCGGCGATGAGCAGGATCACGAACAATTGGAGCAACTCCAGGAAGAACTGGATAGCTACAAAGAGGGAAAGCCTTGGCGAGAGCAACAGGAAACCGAAGAAAACGAGGTTCCAATCTTGTCTCCGGAAGACCTGATTGACACCTGAGCCACGTTCCGCCAAGTTGAAGCGGTTCAGTCAAGTTGTCTGACGTTCCGCTCCCCGCTAGACCATAGCTTGTATGAAGCCCGCCAAACTTGCTCTCGAAGACGGATCAATCTTCACTGGCACTTCCTTCGGTGCAGAAACCGAAGTGACAGGCGAAGTTGTATTTAACACGGCGATGACCGGGTACCAAGAGATCCTGACGGACCCGAGTTATCGTGTCAGATCGTCACGATGACCTACCCGGAAATCGGTAACTACGGCATCAATTCAATTGATGTCGAACATGAGGTGCCCGCCTTATCTGGCTTCGTCGTTCGCGAATTGAGCCGGATTTACAGCAACTACCGCGCTGAGGGTGGCCTCAGTGATTACCTGCAAAAGCACGGAATTCCGGGGATCTCCGGAATCGATACCCGTGCCCTGGTGCGACGGATCCGGACCACCGGAGCTTTGCGGGGTGTGTTGTCAGTGACCGACCTCGATGACCAGTCTTTGGTCGAAAAAGCAAAAGCCGCTCCTGGATTAGTGGGCCGGGATTTGGTTCGGGAGGTCATGTCGCGTGAAGTTGTCGGCTGGGATCAACGGCTGGATGATTGGACAAACGCCGAAATCGGCAAACAGGCCATTGAATCCTCCGCACGCCACGTGGTTTGCATCGATTTTGGCATGAAGTGGAATATCCCACGGCATTTTGCCTCCCGCGGCAACCGCGTGACGATCGTGCCTGGTGACAGCACTGCAGATGATGTGCTTCGCCTGGAACCAGACGGCGTATTTCTTTCCAATGGTCCTGGCGACCCCGAACCACTCGATTACGCCCACCAAACTATCCGCGGTCTGCTCGGGAAAACACCGATCTTTGGGATCTGTCTGGGGCACCAGCTGCTCTCGTTGGCTTGTGGAGCCAAGACCTTCAAGTTGAAGTTTGGTCATCGCGGTGTGAATCAGCCTGTGCTTGACCTGCAGACGGGCAGGGTCGAGATCACGACGCAAAACCACGGTTTTGCGGTGGAAGAAGACTCGCTGCCAGATTGCCTGGAAGTGACACATCGCAATCTGAATGACGACACGGTAGCTGGGATTCGCCACCGCGAGGAAAACGCGTTTGGTGTGCAGTATCATCCCGAAGCAGCCTCCGGTCCCCATGATAGCCATTACCTCTTTAGCCGCTTTCAGGAGCGACTCGGTAGTGGAATCAAAGCCTGAAGCGGCTGGTGAAGTCAAAACTTGATCGCACGGGGCACTTGTGCGATTTTGGTTGCTGCCTAGTGCTGCCTTGCAGGTCTTGTCTGATCGCGCGATCGAGGCAAGAAGCAGGCTTGGAGCGACGGGAGTTTGGCTGAGCCGCTAATCCCGCTTGATCCACTCGTTGGTGTCATCGCTGATCTCAACGTTTTCTTTGATGAATTTGACGATCGCGGGGATGACCGTGGATACTTCATTGACTAGTGATGGTCCGCTCAGGCTTGTTTTTAGGTATTTGATTTCGAGCCCCGATGCTTGGCCCCGTCCGATGCGGGTCTTGTAGCTCTCGACTCGCTTGACCAAACGGCGTGCTTCACCGGCATCCGGACCAGCGGCTCCCGCGACGATCATGATTGGCAGATTCACGATGGTTGGGTTACTGATTACTGAATCGATCCCTATCCCTTTGATTTGCTTCCGTGGGCTGATCAGGACGAGTGCTTTGACGTCTTGCCCCTGTTTCATGCTGCCGACACTTGGGAAGCTCCAGTCCCGTTGGGTCCAATGACCACCCATTATGCATCCCTCTCGCACGCCGATCACGACGAGAGCGTTTAGGTTCAACCGTTCCTCGTTGTTCTCCTCCTTGAGGAACGCTTTCGCTTTCTCGAGGTCATAGCTGACGATGTTTTCAATGTCCCGTTTGTTCATTTGGGCGATATTGAATTGGTCGTCTTGCCCTCGTTGGTTAACGTAATCGCGGCTGCCACCGTGACCCCGATAATCGGGCACCAAAACGGCGCAGCCAGCATCTCGCAGAGCGAGCACTAACTTGCTGTAGGGACTCGCTTGGCCCTGCCATTCGTGTACCAGTAGCACCGTGACTGCCTCTTTGCCTCGATCCGAGGGAAAGTAGAAAGCTCGCAGTTCGATACCGTCTTTGGTTTTTAGAGAAACTTTTCGCGGCTTTGGTTTTGCTGCATCGTCCTGAGCCACCACGGTTCCTGCGATGGCGGTCACCAAGAGGTAGACAACGAGCATGATCCACTGCGTCCGATGGGAACTCTTTTCTGCGTTCCGGGCTGCCGCCAAAGCTTGCATCCAAATTCCCTCTTCGATTTCACTGTGGAACATCGTTTCTCGCAAGCATTGCGAGAACTCTCTCTTTAGAGAGTAGACGGACGGCGTGTCGCGGTCAAATTGTGAAGGTTCTAAGTCTGCGTCGTCATTTCCATCTGTCTCCGTCTCTGTCTCTGTCGTTTGCATTCACTTGCGGGCATCGTTGGTGCATTCAGCCGTGCCAGTCTGATTTATACTGCGAGCTTGAGGCTTCGACTGTCCGACGGCGAGCGTTTTCGCCCGGCAGGTTTCATGGGCCAAGGCGTATAATGCACGCTGGGCCTGAGGCATTTTCATGTGTCCAAGATTTTGAGGCGGGTTCGTGCTCTTTCGCTTTCGTCGGCTGAGGAACGTTGGTGGCTATCTGGCCCTGCAAGACTGGGTCATACATGTTCTGATCGTGCACATTCTGATCTTTGCCAGCCAGAGTGCTATCGCGCAACGTGGACTCACTAAGATTCCGGACCCAGACCCGGTTGCTGAGCTTGCCGCGATGCAGGTTCACGAATTGGCTGAAGTCAATTTATTCGCTGCTGATCCTGATTTCACAAAACCTACCCAAATCAACTTTGACTCCAGCGGAGCACTTTGGATCGCCAGCAGTGAGGTCTATCCACAAATCAAGCCGGGCGAAGTGGCCAACGACAAAATCATTGTCTTGCGGGATACGGACGGCGATGGCATTTCAGATCAGCGAACCGTTTTTGCAGATGGATTGTTGATCCCGACCGGAGTGGTTCCTGTCAGTCCTTCGGCTGCTTATGTTGCCGAGGGAACGCGTTTGCTGTTTCTCCGCGATACCGACCAAGACGGTATCGCCGACGAACGCCGAGTCGTGTTAAGTGGTTTTGGTACCGAGGATACACACCACCTCATTCATACCCTGCGGATGGGGCCTGACGGTTGTTTGTACTTCAATCAGTCCATTTACATTCACAGCCACATTGAAACCGCATATGGGACTCGGCACCTCGATGGCGGAGGCATTTGGAGATACCGGCCGACAACTGGAGAGTTAGAAGTTGTTTGCAAGGGGTTTGTGAATCCTTGGGGGCATGTGTTCGATGCGGTTGGAGAATCCTTTGCGACCGACGGTGCTTTTTTTGAAGGGATCAATTTTGTTTTCCCCGATTCGGTGTTCGTCACCTCGCCGGGAGCAACCAAATGGCTGAAGGGTCTGAATCCTGGTAGCCCCAAGCACTGCGGGTTGGAGGTCTTGTCGGGAACCCACATTCCCGAAGATTGGAATGGTGACTTGATCACCAACGATTTCCGGAGCCACCGCGTTTGTCGATTCACGATCAAGCCATCAGCAAGCGGGTATATCTCGCGGCAGCAGCCCGAATTGATCACAACGCAGCATGTCGCGTTTCGGCCGATCGACGTGCGGATGGGGCCGGATGGAGCCATTTATATTGCCGATTGGTACAACCCGATCATCCAGCACGGGGAAGTTGACTTTCGAGATGAGCGGCGTGACCGCGAACATGGTCGCATCTGGCGTCTTTCGTTTTCTGGTCGACCCCTCGATCCCTGGCCCAAATTTTCAGAGCTCAATCTGGGGCAACTCCTGTTGTTGCTGAATGATCCCGCCTTGAAAGTTCGCCAGTTCGCGCGGCAGCAGTTGTGGCAACACGCATCCGAGTCACCCCGCAGGGTCATCGAAGCGGCAACGCATTGGGCAGCGGTCAACGAGGAGCGGGGTGCGCTGGAACTCTCTTGGCTGCAGGAGGTCGTTTCAGCAGCCAAGCTTGGAGAGAACGATCAGGTAGACGCGGTCGATGCATCGGTTCGCCGAACTTATTTACGTAGCTTGTGGCGCCGCAGGCTGAACGCTGACTTGCAATCGCGGCAAGAATTGGAACGTGCGGTCATTGGCTATACAAGCGATGAGGATGCGCGCGTTCGTTTGGAGGCGGTGATAAGCGTGGGCCAACTGGATGCAACCGAGCATCCTAATGCGCTGCTTGGCGTGCTGAGTGCAGCTCGCATGGAAGTTGACCGCAACCTTGAATTTGCGATCTGGCAATCGATCCGGAAATTGAATCAAGCCAATGCGGGCGGGGCTCTGTTGCGTGCTCATGATTGGCGGGAAAAGCCCGACGATTTGGCACGCGCTGTTGCTGCCATCGGGACTCCCGCAGCAGCGGAGGTTGCCACCGAGTGGTTGGAGGCTGGCGAGGCGTTGTCTGATTCGTTGGTCAATGCCGTCGCCTTGGCAGGCAACGGGGATCAGCTTGGACGCATCGTGCGATTGATTTTGCGAAATCCCGATGCGATTCTGAGCCGACTCAAGCCACTGCTAGAGCGGACCAAGCGAGATGGCACCATTCCAGCTAACGTCGGTCCCGCTTTCGCCGCTGCGGCGACTCGGTGGTTGGATCAGCCCGCCTTGGTCGGCAAGCTAGCGTCGGTAACCGGAGCTTGGAAAGTGGTGGAACTTGAGCAGGCGTTGCTACGGGCGGTTCGCGAGTCGAGCGGCTTTGCCAGAAGCCAACTGATTGAGTCGCTCGGCGCATTCGAAACCGAATCAGTGCGGTCAGCACTGCAAGCGTTGGCAGCCGATGTGAACCCCGAGACGCGGGTTGCGGCGACCAAGGCGATCGCCACTCGGCGACCTGAAGCAGCCGTCGATTTGATCGCCAACCTGTTGGCCGACAGGACTACCGCCAGCGGTGCAATGGAGCTTGTGGCAGAACAAATGAATCGTCGGGAAATGCCAGAGCGGCTGGCCGCGGCGATCCGCAAATGCGAGTTGCCGACCGACCGAGCGCGAGGGCTGTTGCGACGAATTCGTCGTGCCGGGGGGAATGTGACCTTAGAAGCAGCGATTCGAATTGCAGGAAACCTGGATGCTGCAGCTTGGCAGTTGTCGCCTGAATTTCGAGCCGAGATGCTGAGGCTTGTTCGATCCGAAGGCGATGCGAATCGGGGAGAAGCGATTTATCGTCGTGATGATTTGCAGTGCATTCAATGTCACGCGATCGGTGTCGGCGGTGGCCTCGTGGGGCCGAATTTGATCAGTGTCGGGGGCAGTTCACAGCCGGATTACATCTTGGAATCGTTGCTCGATCCAAGTGCCAAGCTGAAGGAGGGGTACACCACGCTGACGGTGCTGACTGTGGATGGAGAAGTCGTCAATGGAATCGTGATCGGCCGATCCGACGATGCGATTCGGCTGCGGTTAGCCGATGGGAAGGAGGTCCGTGTTGCTGCGAATCAGATCGAGCAGGAAAAACCGGGGCAGTCGCTGATGCCGGTCGGTTTGCTCGACACTCTAACCAAGTCCGAACTGGTCGACCTGACTGCGTTCTTGGCGGCGCTGGGGCGCGACCCTGCATTCATGGTGTCGACGGAACCCCTCATGCGTCAGTTCGATGTTTTGATCGACAGCCCACAAGCGACACAGCGATTGAATCGAAGCATCGGATCCGCAGTCAGCGATCCAGCACTCCAGTGGCGGGCGATGACGACGCGGGTGGACGGGCGGTTGCCAATCGAGGAATTGGATTCATTTGGGCAGCTTTCTCAGGCACCGGTAAGCTCCTTCATTCGCTTGCGTTTGAAGATGCCGACCGCCGGTGTGGCAAAGGTGATCGCGCCGGTGAAAGGCTTGCGAGCTTGGGTCGATGCGAAGCCAACGCCCGCCTTCGATTTGAATTCGCTCAAACTCGATCGCGGCGAACACATCATCGTGCTGGCAATTGATCGGTCGGTCCAGGTCATGCCTTTCGCGATTCGCATCGAAGGAGATGCGATCGGGCATTGAGTCTGTTCTCGCGCAGCTTGTCACCGTTCAGGCTGTCACCGTTCAGTTCCAGGGCCCTTGAGTAGAGCGGCCCGGCATCTCAGTCGCTTTCTGCGCT
>JAQWPZ010000223.1 GCA_029245125.1 Rubripirellula sp. | reverse complement strand
GAATGACCACTTTGGGAGTCACCACTATGGGAGTCACCACTTTGGGACTCACCACTTTGGGACTCACCACTTTGGGACTCACCGTTTTGGGACTGTTCCTTTCGCTGCTTCTCCAAGTAATCACGAATTCGCTCGAAGGCTTCACCGTCGTGCTGTGGAGCCTGCTTACTCTGCTCGCCTCCTTGTCCCGCACCATTACCTTCGCTCGCACCACCTGCTTGCCCGTCACCTGCTTGCGATTCTCCGGATGGCTGTGCTTCGTTGTCGGCTCCCCCCTGCGTGTTGTCGCCCGCCGCGTCGGCTGGCTGCTGCTGGCCTGCACCACCATTGGATCCTTGGCCGCCATTGGAACCGGCAGGTTTCCCTCCTTCGGCATCACTTGATGCAGTGTCGTTGCTGTCGGCAGTATCTTCACCTGACTGATTTTCGGCGGCTTGATCATCGTTTGACTGCGGCTGCCCGTCTCCTCCTTGCGATCCAGAAGCTCCCTCTGATCCAGAACCGCTTTCCGATCCAGCACCGTCCTGGCTTCCACTCCCCGAGGGGTCTTGGTTCTCGTCGCCGCTATCGCTGTTATTGTCGCTTCCGCCACCAGAGCCTTCGGAACTCGAATCGCCTTCTTGCGAACCCTCATTCTGAGCCCCCTCGCCCTGGCCGGAGCTTCCCTCGCCGGGCTGTTCCGATTGGGCCTGGCCCCCAGCATCTTGATCGGATCCACCGCCACCTTGTCCCGCCTGCGGTTCGCCTTCTTGCCCCCCCTGCGATGATTGATCTTGACTGCCTTGATTTCGATCTTGGTTGGCATCCTTGTTTTGGCGATCACGATCGTCCTGCATTTCTTCCTGGGGCCGGTTCGGATCACCCGCAGCAATTTTCAAAACGATGGGATCGGTACGAGTGATATTCGGCTCGACCGTTGGATCACCCTCGATGACTCGATTGTCGACCGCCACTGCGACGACTTGCACTTCGTCACCGATGCGGAGTTGGTAGCGAGAAGGCCGGAAGGCGAACTCAACCACTTGATTCCCCTTCCCACCGCGGGGATCTTCCCACAGCACAGGGGTCGCGATGGTATCGATTCCGGAGCGGATTTCCAAACCGACTGACTTCAAGCCAAAGTCTGGGTCAGATGCATGAACCTCGATGATTTGCTGTGCATCGATGGCGACTTCCGTGGGCGACTGGAAGGGCAGGGTGATCGAAACTTCCGGTGGCAGATCGGCGATCACACGAATCGGATAAACGATCGGTTCGGGGTTCGTTTGACCGGCTTGATCGGATACTTGAATCCGATAACTGTCTGGCTCCACAGCGGCTGATCGACCGTGGGCGCTACGCAGCACAAAACTAACGGTGAGCGTCGTTCCACCGGCATCGACGGTCATCTCCGTCGCGCCTGCGGTTGCCTGCATTCGATCACCAAGCAACCTTGGATTGAATTCTATTTTCGCTTTTGCGATCGGTCGATTTGTGGTCGCAGTGATCGTGACTTCCGTTCCATCAAGTGCCGTGATGGCACCGGAACTCGTGGCATGAGGTTTTTGGGCGGTGTATGCCGGCGGCGTGTACCGGACCGACTGCAGTGCGAGCGCGGGCAGATCCTCGACCTTCAGATAAAACGGACCCACCTCCGCATCACCACCACTGATGGTGTAGGGCACATTACCCGACACCGAGTAAGGCAAATCGATTTCACCGTGAAAGCGACGATCGGTCTCATCCCAACGCATGGCTGCTTCACGGTCTTCCGATGGCAGTCGCCACCGACATACCGGAGTTTCCGATGCATTCAATCCCTTGATGACTGCAGAAACAGCGACAACACGTCCGGCGATCGCATCGGTATCGCCCGGTAAGACATCCCGAATTGAAACTCTGCGGGGCGCATCAATCGCCGCAAACGGGGCAGCGAGCCGAGCCGCCGATTGGATCGAACTTTTGGGAGAAATGGCGGTGTAAGCCACGAGCACAGCAAAGCCGCCAGCGGCAGCGATCCACCAACGAAGTGTCCCTGTCGCTTCGGTCGGTAGCTCGTCGTAAGTTTTCAACCGTCCCGCAGTTGCTGCACCAATCGATCGGACGACTCGACTTCGTAACCCTGCGGCGACCGGTTGCTCGCGGAGCGTTACGTAACTGGTCAGAGATTGCCGAAGTTCCGGTAAGTCTCGCTCGAGTGACCGAGCGGCGTATTCGGGGTGAATACGACTGCGAAGCAGCGGCAGGATCCTGCCCCACACATACCAGCAGGCGAATGCAACTGCCGCGATCCAGACCACCACCCGCAAACCGATGCCGGGCGAGTAAATCCATTGATCAACCACTAGCCAAACGAGTGTCCACGCCATTGCCCCTAAAACGAGTCGCAGGCAATTTCGAACCATCTCTGCCCACCACAGGGCACGACAAGCCTCGGTGATACGTTGCTCGATCAAGTGGTCCGTTCGATTCACCGCCGCAGCAGGCTTGCTGCGTGACGTTTCGGGGCGAACCGGTGCTGCGGTTGACATCGGCAAAAAATTCACGAATGCGTTTGAAGAGAAAGACTCGCCTTCATTATAGACCGTAATCCAAATAGGCCAGCCACTATCGCCAGCTACCATGCGACATGCCGCCGCTACCTATTTTCGCATGGGGCCATCACAGTTGAATGAACAGTCGTTTTTTAGCTCTGTTTCAAACAAATCCCACAATTCTACCTGGACGGTCGGACTGTTCTCTCCAAATCCATGGTGCTCTGGTAGACTGTCGACACCACCAAGCCTTCTCATCCTATTTATCGTCAACACCTAATGAGATACGCATTTCGACTTGCTGAACTGCTCGGACACACGCCGGACCACCGAAAGCGGCCGGGAACCATCAAATCGATTGTCGAACACACAGGTTTGGATCGGCACCAGGTGGCTTCGTTACTAAAAAACGAGGCAAAATACATCCCACTGGATGCATTGTCGCGAATTTGCGATTACTTGATCGATCACGGCTACGCCTCAGCCGACCAATTGCCTGGCGCCCTGTTCGCGGTCAATGCTGAAAATTTCTGGGAGCTTCTGGCCCGAAGAGGTGAAATCGAGATCGTCTTAGGAGTTCGCGAGAACCCTGACACGTTATCGCCAGACAACGCCACGGTTGTGGCAAGCGATGCTGTTCTCTTCGGTGAACTGCTCAATGGAGTCTCAACGCTTGGCGGTGCCGCCAAACATCGTGGCGGCGAAGATGAAGAGGGCAAAGAGTCTGCTGTCCCGATGCCGGACCGAATCCAGCAATCGCTGGTCTGGAGCCCGGGACAAGTCTCCCTGGAAGACGCCCGAGCGCGGGCCACCGAAGTGTTTGATGGATTTGCCTCTGCCCAAGGCGACCGCGGAATCGTCTGTATCGGCAGCGTCAAAAGCAATCCCGTTGTCGAACTCGTTTTCGCTGACGCATTCGGATGCACACCGTTCGTAACCGAAGATGACGTCGATGACGTATCAGCCCGATCATGCCCATTCTTTCTGAGATACCGCGACAGTGACCCCAAGCCAGAGGGAGCATCAGCGGGAACGCGGCTTAGCAAGAACGAAGACGCCCCAGAGCCAGGCTTCTATCACGAACTCGATGATGGCACTTGGGCCTATGCTGGCGGCAGCGGCAAGGACACTGCTTTGGTCTTTTACCTCTTCCGGGAAGCACTCGGTCGACTTGACATGGTACTGAGCGGTTTCTCCGGACGAGCGACTCGATTGCTAGCCAAGACGCTCGCCATCCGTGGCGAAGAGTTCTGGCCACCAGTCTACGAATCAGGTGGCACCCAGATCGGTGCTTACTTGGTGCAATACGACAACAGCGACAATCAACCCAACCGCGATGACCTGTTGTTCAATGCTGGCGGTGCCGCAGACATCATGCCACTCTCGCGAGAAGCAATCGCGAAGCGGTTCGCCCGTCGATAGAGCGGGTTTGCGTAGAACACCGGCAGGCAATTCGCGGCTCAATCACGCAATTGCCACTGCTCGTCAAAAAATCCCTCGGCTGTAATTCGGCCAGGGAAGAGACCGGTATCTTCTGATGTCACGTCGATCACCGCCCAATCGGGCAACATCGCGATCTGCCTCGAATTGCTGACGTTCGAAAACTCTCGAAACGTCATCCCACTGTTCACAACAACGTAGCGGTCTGCATTGCGAGGATTCGGATAGCACAGCACCGGTGCGTGAGACGATGAATCGAAGGTGGTGGAACCAACCTTGACCGAATCAGGCGTCCACTGAATGGGCAACTGATTCTGGATGTCACGCAGAAACTGGTTGCTTTGGAAATCGCCAAAGCAAATCAGATGATTGTTCTCGATCTGCTCCTTCGTAAGATCGCGGTCCAGCACCTCGCGCACATCCCCACGCATCAGTGTTTTCCAACGATTTCTTGCGTAGTCCAATTCTCGCGAGATCCAACGCTGCACGCCTCCGTGAGTCGCCGGACGACTCGGCAACACAAACAAAAATCGATCGCAAAATGCATCATCGATCGGACCTTGCAACCCCGCTCGCTTGCGAAGCCGTTGATCGGGAGACTCCAAGGCAAACCAACCATCCTCCGATCGAATCAACTGAGCTTTGAATCCACCTTCCTTTGCTTGGCTTGCGACGAGCAATTGGTCGCCGTCGATCTCAACTTTTAAATCTGTTGTCGAGCAGTGTCCTGATTCTGAGAAGTCCAAGGTCAGATGCGTGATTCCGTCAGTCTTTATTTTGACCCCATCTTCACCGACCAATTCGGCCTGCGCGGTCGATCGAGTCCAATGCTCTTTCAATCCATTGATTCGCAACCAATCAACACCGGGGTAACGCAAGGTGTAGGTGACCAAGTCAATTCGTTTTCGAGATACAAGCTGTTCTCGAGATACAAGCTGGGCATCCCGCGCCCAAGCATCCATGATGCCCGAGATCTTCGCGATCGAAGGGGGATCGATCTTGTGTCCCATTTTTTTGCCAATCACGTATTCCAGTGACATGCCTGCATCGGCCGCTACATCCATCACGCGATCAGCCGCTTGACGTTGTTTGTCAACTTCACCGCTATAAGCAACGACGCGAGTGTTTTTTAAATTCTCGACCCAGGGCAATACGTCATACCAGCGGAGCAGTTTTTGGCGGACAGCGTCGATCGGGAACGGCTGTTTTTCTTTCCAACCTTGATAAACGATCGTGTCGACAAAACCGGCACCTGGATTGGCAGCGAACCAGATACCGGGATAGTGAACCGCGATGTGCCAACAGCCAGCTCCCCCCATCGAGAACCCACGAATGGAAATTCGATCACGGTCGACCGGCAATCGACTTGCGGTGTCGTCGACCGCCTCCAACACATCGACTTCGCCGGCAAATTTAAATGCATTGCAGTGACGCCCGAAAGGATGCAAGACGACGGTGTTCTCCGGCGTGTATTGTCCAACCTTGCTCATTCGCTCGATCAAGAACGGAATTTCTGTTTTGCTGTCACCCCGCCCATGCAACCAGACGTCTAATCGATAAGGGCCTCCATCAGGACGAAACCCTGCGGGCAAAACAACCCCGACTGGCTGAACCGAATCATCGATACGCGACTGAAACCCGCCAACTACCGTTTGCACTTGCCCACTCTTTGAGCGGTCCCAACCGAGCCACACCATGCGATCATCGGCTTGCGGCAAACTTGCTAGGCGACGCTCAGCCTCATCTAGCAACGCAACTGCCTGCTGTGTCTGGCGAGCTTGGTAAAAAAGGTTCTGACTCAGAGCAAGATCGACCGCTCGAACCAAGACTTTTACATCGACCAGCCAACCAGCCCGCCGCTCATTGGATGGACGGTAAGATTGCAGTTTTGCCTGGATCCCATCGACACGGGCTTGCAATCCCTTCCGCACTGCGGCATCAATTTCGATCCCCGGCGGAGGCAGCAGCTTGTAAGTCTGCGCTAACGCGGAATGAGCAATCAAACAGACAACGATCGCCAGCACATTTCTCATCAAACTAATTCTCCCAACAAGCCACGTTGACCAACCCGAGAAATGGCAATCAGCGATTGGCAACTTCATCCGCTAGCGATGGATCGATGATACTCGCAATCTCACTCTCAGGATCCAAGAGCAGGCCGAACCCTTCCGGCAAACCTTCGAGCAACATGGCCCCTTCGACGGTAACGCCATCGACACTTTCTTCGTCACCAAATAAATCGTGCTGATCGCTAACGAAAGCGACTGCAGATTCTTTTGTCGTGAATGCAACGAGCGCCTCGAACTCTCCAATCTCAGCAGTCATTGCAGCCACCTGATCCCCATCTTCCGCCTCATCCTCCGCGGAGAGGCTAATCACGAAAAAATCGGTTTCGAGCATCAGCGATCGGACTTGTGGAGCATCTCGATTAGCGATGGCATCAATCAGTGGTAGTTCATTGGACATGGAAGGATCCCGAAACACGTGCAAAATTTCCGATCAAGAGACGGCCGCCGAGTATAGCCCACGAGGGCCTACTTTGCCTTTAGCGGTAAGCGGCTTTCACGAGAGCGAAGGTTCGAGATCCGCCGTGACGTTTTAACCGCCCCCCATCCGATTGAACTTGGCCCATCATGCCCATAAACCAGTTAGACTGTCGGATAGTTCTCGAACCACTTAGCAATCTCCTCGCCTAGCAATCTAACCGGAACGGCCATGAACCAATCCCATCGAAATCGACGCGACTTCCTCAGATCATCGGCCGCGGCCGGTGCTGCTGTCAGCACTCCCTATTTCTTCTCGAAAAATAAAACGCTGGCAGATGACATCAAGAGCAAGAATGACCGCATCACGATGGGGGTGATCGGCGCCGGCGGCATGGCGAACGGAAACATTCGGTCCGCACGGGACTGGATCGACGTTGTGGCGATCTCGGATGTGGATAGCGGGCGGGCTGCCAGCTCCAACAAAAACATGAGCGGCGGGAAAGCGGACATCTACGAGGACTACCGCGAACTACTCCAACGCGACGATATCGACGCCGTCCATGTGGCCACTCCTGACCACTGGCACACCAAACCAGTCATCGAAGCCATGCTAGCTGGCAAAGATATCTACTGTGAAAAACCTTTGACCTTGACAATCGACGAAGGCAAGTTGATTCGCAAGGTTCAAAAAGAAACCGGCCGCGTCGTTCAAGTCGGCACGCAACAACGCAGCACGTTCAATTTATTCGTCAAAGCGATGGCGATGGTTGCCGAGGGAAGAGTCGGCAAGATCCGAAGAGTACAAGCGGCGATCGGAGGTGCTCCCACCAGCCCGCCGATCCCAACAGCCTCGACACCCGACGGATTGAATTGGGATCGTTGGCTGGGGCCTGCCCCAAAGGTTCCCTATCGACACTTACCGCCAAAAAATGGCCGTGGTGGTGGCAACTCCAATTGCCACTATGAATTCCGCTGGTGGTACGAGTACTCCGGCGGAAAACTGACTGACTGGGGTGCCCATCATGTCGACATTTGCAACTGGGCACTGAAGCTAAACGGACAAACAGCCGGCCCCACTGCGATCAGCGGCACGGCTGAGCATCCAGTCACCTACAAAAATGGCATTCCTACCGAAACCGATCGCTACAACACCGCTAATAAATTCCTGTTCACGGTTTCCTACCCAGGTGGGACAGAGATGGTGATCCGCAATGACACCGACAATGGAATTCTGATCGAGGGTGACCTAGGTCGCATCTTCGTAAACCGCGGAAAATTAATTGGCAAGCCAGTCGAAGATCTCGCCAACAACCCACTGCCCGAGGATGCAATCTCGAAGGTCTACAAAGGGTTGCCGATGGAGCGGAATGAACGGAGTGCCCATTGGGCCAACTTCTTGCACTGCGTCCGCGAACGAAAAGAACCGATCTCGGATGTCCACACACATATGCAAATGCTGAATGTGTGTCACCTTGCAGGAATCTCAGCACGCCTGGGACGAGACCTGAAATGGGACGATAGCACCGAACAAATCGTCGGCGATGCGGAGGCGAATGGCTTCCTGGCTCGCCCCTATCGGTCGGGCTACGAGATCGAGATGTAACGGCTGATCAGCCCCGCAAAACCGTTGGATCACCGCGTCAGCGAGCAAAACTCCGCTCGCTGGCGTGGGTGAATTCAAATTGAACGGGTGAACCCAAACCGATACGTTTAAAGAAATTGATACGCTAAAAACCAGTACTCCCAAAAGAGACAGAGACTCATGCTCGCCACTGGTGTTAAAAAGCCCTGTCATTTATGCGAGAAACTGCAGCACTGAAATTGGCAGATTTTCTCGATCTCCTTAAAATAGGGCGGCGCCACAGTGGCGGTCACCGCCCCACCACATTCTTCCCGAGGTTTCTGGCATGAGCCAATCCGAATCGATCAACCGACGTAAGTTTCTCGAATCGACCGCCACCGCCGCAGCTGTTTTGGCTGGCGGATCCGCGCTCCACCACAACGCCTATGCCGCGGAGGCAACCGCGAAGCCAACGGCCGAAACTGTGGTCGGACAGCTCTATCAAACGCTGGATGATTCACAACGCAAAGCAGTTACCTTTGACTGGGATCACAAAGATTCCAAACGGGGACTGCTGCGAAACTTTGTCGCCAATAATTGGAACATTACCAAGCCCGAAATCATCAGTGATTTTTATTCCGATGAACAGCGAGAATTGATCACCAAAGTATTCGAATCAATCGTCCATCCGGATTGGCACGAGCGTTATTACCAACAGCTCGAAGATGATGCCGGCGGATTCGGCAACGAACAATCGATTGCTATCTTCGGAAAGCCCGGGGATGGAAAATTCGAAATGGTCATTACCGGCCGGCACATGACGCTTCGCTGTGATGGCAATTCCGCCGACCACGTAGCCTTTGGCGGCCCGATTTTTTACGGCCATGCACCTGCTTTCAATGAGGGCAAGGACCACATCGACAATGTTTTCTGGAACCAAGCGGTTCAGGCAAACAAGCTCTACCAGATGCTGGATGGCAAGCAACAGAAAGAAGCGTTGTTGGCGAAGACTCCTCGCGAACAGGCGGTTGCCTTTCGCGGTCCGGGAGCGAACATCCCAGGCTTACCTGTCACTGACATGTCTTCCGACCAAAAAGAGCACTTGCAGAAAGTTGTTGGGACCTTGGTTGAGATGTATCGCACTAGCGATCAAGAAGAGGCGATGACTTGCCTGAAAACCCAAGGCGGCTTGGATAGCTGCTGCCTCTCTTTCTATAGCGATAACGACATCGGCAAGGACGGCGTCTGGGACAACTGGCGACTAGAAGGCCCGTCGTTTGTCTGGCATTATCGTGGTGCACCACACGTCCACGTCTGGGTAAATGTTGCCGATTCGCATAAAGTAAAACTGAACGCTTAGGTTCATCTCCACTTCGCCTTTCATATCCACAGGAAAATCCAATCATGCGTGCTGTTGTCTACTCCGTCGCTATTTTGGTTGCAGCAGGTGTCATGTACTTCGTCGCAACGACACCAAATGACAAAGCTGCCCCTAATGCCCAGACCGTGGCTGCCGAACCGCATGATGTGATGACGGAGCCTGGCACACTGGTTCTCAGCGTGCCCTCCATGCACTGCGAATTCGCCTGTTTCCCGCGTGTCAAAGATTCGATTGAATCGGTCACCGGTGTAACAGAAGTCGCCCTGGATGAGCAAAAGGAAGAGGGAGTTCTCGACAACCGGCAAGTCGTGGTGAACTACGATGCCGGCTTCGATCTCACATCGGCACTCGCTAATCTTTCCAGCGAAGGCTTCAAAGACGCCGATGTCGTGCAGTGAGTAAGGCGATCGGCTTGGCTCGGACCGAGGACGCTGGTCATTCCGGCGTCCTGCTTATCGGTCATGGAACCCGCGACTCCCGAGGCACGCAACAATTCCTTGAACTCGGCGAACGCTTGGTCGAAGCCATGCGTCCGATCCCGACTGAATCTGCGTTGTTGGAATTCCAGCATCCGACGATTCAAGAGGCCTGGGAATCACTCGTCCGTCGTGGGGTGCGTCATATCCATGTCGCTCCGCTGTTGCTATTCGCCGCTGGACACGCCAAACAAGACATTCCAGCCGAGATTGAGCGGTGCCGACAACTCTCCCCCAGTGTCACGTTTGACCAATCGAGGCCTTTGTCGCGGCATTCGGCGATCATTGAATTAGTCACTGCACGGCTCCGGGAATGCCTGCAGTCAACACCCAATCCAGACGATCAAACAGCCATCGTCCTGGTTGGCCGAGGGAATCGCGACCCTTGTGCACAGGCCGACATGCAAGTGATGACCGAGGTCATTCGTCGCCGTGTCCCTTGTGGTGAACTGACGATGGCGTTCTATGCGATGGCCAAACCCTCACTCCCCGAGGTGCTGGATCGACTGGCATCGACGAGCCGCTTCAATCAAATCGTGATCTACCCACACCTGCTATTTCAAGGTCGGTTACTGGAGGCCATTGAGCGGCAAATTCAAGAAGCGGGGATGCGTCATCCCGGCATCGGATTCATGGCCGCAAAACACCTCGGTCCTGACCCCAGTATCGCAGAAGCGATACGCATGCGGATCCTACAGGCGTCTGCGATCACTGCCGCTGAATGTCAATAACCGCGTCGGCAACTAAGCGGTCTTGGTATTGGGTCAACGAAGCTTTGGCGCCTCGAAACCAAGTCAACGCGGGAGCAAGATAGTTCGGCGGCGGCAGCATGGGAGGCGAAGCTCCACCCCAGGCATCGCTGACCCACCGTTCAGTCCTTGAGTCGTACTGATACTGACCGCCGAGTGGACATTGCAACTGAGCGCCGAGTACTTGCCCGGCGCGATCCATTGCCTCGTTCGGCGAGACACTCAACTGCCGACTCATCAAGCCAAGAAAATTGGCTCCCGCCAAGCTTCCTTCGCGTGCCCGTTTGTAAAGCTGCTCGTTCACCCAACCTTCAATCCTACTGTTTCTTAAATTGCCAGCACGCAATCTCACCTGGGCTGAATCCTCTGCATCGATCGCTGACAGGAGTGGTAAAGTCGATTGCAAAACTTCCGGCTGAAACGACAGCACACTGTATTGACCATCGGTGTATCGGTAGAGCCCGCCCAGCAAGCGACTCATCCCTGGTCCCACGGACTGACCGACCCCCAGCCCCAACGGCAAACGATCGAGTGCCCCCGGTTGCGGCCAAGCGCCCAGATACCCCGGAACACTTCGCAAGGACTGGTACAAACTTAGGAACCCTTTGAAATCCTCTGGCGGTGGAGGAGTGTTATCTTTAATCGCGGCAAAGAGATGTGTCGGTGGTCCCAATTGAGCGGAAGCGACATGTGCTTGAATTGCAACAATATCGTCTGGTGCGAATTGCATCCCGATGGTGGTAGGCGGCCCAAGTTGCTTGGCGAACGTCCCATACTTACCTGGATCCCACGGTGCGATTTCGGCGTGCACCGTCACCCGCTCAAGTGACGGTGAATCAGCAATCACCTCGCGCTGAATACCGATCATGATTGGATCAATGGTTGGGAATCGAGTGGTGTATTGGTCAGCAATCCGGCTGTACCACTCGGCTTCTTCGGCCGTAACCGCCTCAATCGATGTATCAGCGATCGGCAGAAAAGTCCCCCTCGCGCCACGCAGAGTGTCCACCGCATCAGACCCAATCGTAATCACACCGCTACCATCCGGACGAGCGCTAAACCGACTTGGAAGAAACCCAAGATCGATCAATGAGTCGATGCCACGTTCCTCAACCGCCTGATCACTCGGTTCACCGCGATCGAGTTCTTGTGCAGCCGCCAACCGAGCGAGGTGGACCAACGCAATATCAGCGTTGGCGTGCGACCGCCTGCGCAATTCGATTAAGTACTGAGGGGAGACTAACTCTCGTAGTAGGTGCGGAGAGAAGTAGGCGAAAATGACGTCATTACGGTCCAGAGGCATCAGTTGTCGTGACAATTGGAATGCCGCGGTTTCGGCAAGTGATTGACTACCTCGGCCCACCTCGAGGAAACGACGAATCATCGCCTCACTGTTGGCAATCATGATAAAATCACCATCGACTGCCATGTAGGATCGAACTCGGTTATCGACACTGCTCAAAAACGAGACAGGGTGGTCGTCTAGCTGAATCTGCTTCAACGTGACTTCGCCATCCTTTGCTGCCACGCCCGACCGATCGTTATTCAACGAAGTCCGCAACAGGAAAACATTCTTGGCTTGAATGATCACCCCCATCGATGCACCGTCGCCGAGGAACAAATCCTTACCAACCAACGCCTGATCTTCGATGACAGTTGGCCCCAGCATTCGCGAAAGCTGAGTCGTACGCATACTCAACTGCCGCTCCACACGTGCGGTCGATTCATTCTCTAATCCATTCAACATCAGCATTCGCGAAATATCACCGCCGTATTCATCTGACAGATCACGAAACCAGAGATAGTTTTCGAACGATCCATATCGGACGTAAAAACACTCTGGTGGAATGCGAGTGGCCAACGGCTCAACAGCGACCTCCTGCAAATCCGAGGCCTGATACAATGGTGCCCAGCGCGGAGGCTCTGGCAACGGCAACGATGCAGCAGGAGGATCCTTCGCCCATCCAATCGCAGACTCCCGAAACGCTCGCTCGACGACCCCCTTTGCACCACCGATCAACTTGAGTGTGTTCAGCAAATCATCTTCAACCGGTGGTGCCTCGATAAACCAATCTGGCAGCGGTTGGCTCGTGCGACCCGACAACAACGCGAGTAAATAATTTTCGACTGACGCTGGATAGTCAGCGGAATCGATCTGACGCTGCGCCGCCTCAGAGTAACTCTTCCACCACGTGGCAAGCATCGTTGCATGCATGGGGGGGTTATTGCTGGGTACGATCTCGTAAGTTCCGAGTGGTTCATCGCTGCCCCCCACCTGCACCCGTAATGGCTGGTCACCGATGAACAAAAACGAGACACGTCGTGCCACCGTTTGCTGCGGTTCGTCGTCATCATCAGTGAGTTCGCGAATCGCAGTACGAACACGATCCAGCAGGCGTCCACGGCGTTGCCCGGAGCCAGGCGACGATTCCACAGACGTCCTCAAATCCTCGGCAATCGGATAAAGGATTCGCCCTGTCTGCTCACTCACCTCCAACGGTGGCAGCGGATCGCCCACGACGGGCGGATTGACCGGGATCTCGATCGTCGCCACTCCGTAGGGCTGGCCCAGCGTTGCCCCCGCGAAAATCTCCACGGCTCGAGCATTCAGAGAAAGAAACAGAGAAACCAGCGCGACCGTACAAAACCAGCGCGGAGGGATTGGATTGAGCTGAAACATCGATATCAAGCGTCTGCCGAGGTCAAAATGTCTGGGATGGAAGGTTTCTGAGCGGCTGGGGTCGTCAGCCGCTAACGGACGAGGATAATAGCGGAGCGGAATGCACAGGAGAGGTGCATTATTCAATTCGGGAACTCCTCTGGACAGTCAAATTGTGAAAAGCCCCTCACGTAGCGGCGTCTTCCAAGCCAAAACAGACAAGCGATTGGAGGCGTTCGCGGAGAGCATTAGCTTCGATCAGAGGCTTTATTGCCAAGATATTCGTGGCTCCATTGCCCATGCCACCATGCTCGCCAGTGTTGGCCTGATCTCCGCAGAAGAGTTCTCGCAGATTGAGGACACTCTGCGAGAAATCGAATCTGAGATTGAGGCGGGAAAACTACCGATCCAGATTGAACTCGAAGACATCCACATGCATGTCGAGCAGGCGTTGATTGATCGCCTGGGGGATGTTGGACGCAAACTCCACACCGCACGCAGTCGAAACGACCAAGTCAGCACAGACGTCCGACTCTGGATTCGTGATGCACTCGACCAGGTCGACGATTTGTTGGAAGCCTTGCAGCGGGCCTTCGTCGGCCGCTGCGATGCGGATTTCGACGTGATTCTGCCAGCCTACACCCATCTTCAGAGAGCACAGCCAGTGCTCGCCCCACACTACTGGCTGGCCTACGTCGAGAAGTTCGCCCGCGACCGAGAACGCCTGAGTGATTGCCGCCGCCGGACCAACCAATCCAGTCTGGGAGTCGCCGCAGTCGCGGGAACAACCCTCCCGATCGATCGCGACCAAACCGCAGCACTGCTTGGCTTTGATTCAGTCACCGCCAACAGTCTGGATACCAGTAGCGATCGTGACTTCATGCTGGAAACCGCGTTTGTACTATCAGTGATCGCGTCACACCTCAGCAGCTGGGCCGAAGAATGGATTCTGTGGAGCACGGTGGAATACAACTTCATCAAAATCCCTCAAGCATTTTGCACCGGCAGCAGTATCATGCCGCAGAAAGTCAATCCAGATACGCTTGAATTGACGCGTGGAAAATCAGCTCGCGTCATGGGCAATTTGCAAACACTCATGCTGTTGGTGAAGAATCTACCACTGGCCTACAACCGCGATCTCCAAGAAGACAAACCCCCGCTGTTCGATTCATTCGACACAATCATCGCGATGCTCGAACTGGCAGCCCCGATTGTCGCGGGAAGCGAACTACAAACCGCTTCGATCTCTTCTCGGCTGGAACAAGGATACCTCGATGCAACGACTTTGATGGAATGGATGATCCGCAAAGGAATGCCGCAACGAAGGGCGCACCACTTAGTCGGCGCCATCGTTGGCGAAGCGATGGAACGCCAAGTGCCTCTAGCTGAACTACCACTGGAAGTCATGCAATCTCATGCCGAAGAGATCGACGAAAGCGTCTACGAATGTCTTGGCACTGCCAACGCAGTCGCAGCCTTTGTCAGCTACGGCTCAACCGCTCCCGATCAAGTGCGATCTCAGATCGATAGTTGGAAAGAGAGACTGAAGTAAGTCACTCGTTCAGACCGATGTCTCACCAGCGCTGCCAAAAAACCAGCTACGCTGCCAAAGAGCTCAATACCTGGAAGATCCATCGCAGTGTGAAAAAGATAAATGCCACTGCCGCGACGGTGTAAACAATCGACGCAACACTAATCCAGACCCGTGTTCCAACGCTGTAATTCGTCTTCCAATAGATCGGTATTCCTAAAAAGCCAACGTGTAGCAACAGCAACGTGATCACCCACGGACGATCCATCACTTTCATGAGCTCGCTTCGTGGCGGATTCTCGGTGTTATTCTCAGTCACGGCGTTTGGATTTCGGGGCTGGCGGTCGCGGTGGCCAAACGTTGCTGAGCCTTGCTGACCAGAGGTGCGACGTTGTCATTGTTTCCGTACAGTTCGACTACACCATACCAGATCTTTCGTGCGGCAATCACTTGGCCGGCAGCGTTCAACTGTTCGGCTTCTTCCAGCTTTGCCGTAATGATCCGTGCCGCCTCATCCATTCCCGCCCCTTCGGATTCGATCGTGGCGATCTGTCGAAGCGCAAGATTGACGAAGGGTTGATATTCCGGGTCATCACCCAACACAGTGACCATACTGCGGTACCGGTCGAGCGCGGTTGCCGCATCACCAAACCGCTCAAATTGACTTGCTTCGGCGTACAACCGCTCACCCTCATTCTTGAGAGGTAAGCTTCGTTTCAACTTGACGGACAAAGCACGTTCAGCTTGGACCATCTCAACACGAGCAAGTTGTTCGCGAACCCAAACAGCGTGCTGCCCGTCGGGGTATTTTTCCAACATTGGCTCCAGGTATCCAGCTTTGGCTTGCTGGAATGAGTTACGAGTTTCCTCCGCCAACAATCGCTCTGCCTTCGCTCTCATTTGGTCTTCGTTAAGCGGCCATAAAATGTAAGCGAAGAAACCGATCAACAGCAACAATGCACCCACCAATACCCATGGCTTATCATGCCAATCGCTAACGGCCTGCGGTTCGTCGTCATCGAATCCCACCGTGTGCCCAAGCAAGATTCGGGCTTCGTCGCGCTCTTTCTGATCATCAACATTGAGTGGGCTGAAACCCTGGCTCGCGAACTCTGTCGCACCCGAGCGTGACATCGAGCGTTTTCGCACCTCCGCCAATGCTAGCTTGACGGCCGATGCACTGAGCGGTCGCGAACTGGGGTCGACCGCCAACATCTGCATCACCACCTTATCGAGCCAGATTGGACAGTCCAAAACAACCGAAGCGGGAGACTCGGTTATGCCAGGCTCAGCGGGCGATCCAGTCAACGCATGGTACATCACAGCACCGAGCGAATAAAAATCCGACTGAATTGAACGCAGCGAGGGCTCCTTGAGTTGCTCGGGCGAAAGATACTCGATCTCCTCAGGACGCCGTGGGCGATTGATCTTGAACGGAGTCTCGAAACGATTGACACGCACATCCAACAGCACCGGACTAAGTCCCGCAAAAATAATCTTGGTGGGGTCCACCGCGCCGTGCACGATATCACGCTGATGCAAGTACTCCAGTGCGTCGGCGATCGGTTCGGCAAGATCGAGCACGCTTTCCCAGGATAGAACCGAACGTCGGTCCAACTGGTTCGCTAACGTTTCGCCTTCGATCAACTCATAGGCCAAGTAACCATCAACTTTCTCAAACCCACCACCGTAACAACGAATCACCGATGGATGCTCGAGCTTCTTCAAGCATTCC
Source organism: Rubripirellula sp. (assembly GCA_029245125.1). Taxonomy (GTDB): domain Bacteria; phylum Planctomycetota; class Planctomycetia; order Pirellulales; family Pirellulaceae; genus Rubripirellula. The sequence goes on along the minus strand of JAQWPZ010000223.1, from coordinate 828 downwards.
CATTCAGCGGTAAATTCCTCTCTAGCTTCCGGAGTAGCGCCAAACGGTGAAGCGAAAATCTTGACAGCAACGGCCCGCTGCAACTGGACATGGATCGCCCGCCACACATGGCTCGTCGACGGTTGATCTCCCAATTTTGATTCGAGAGCGAGGGGTCCCAGTCGGCTCCGTGGCATGCAGAAATATCTCCCAACAGAGTGAACGTGCGGGTCTGATTATATCCGCCGCTAACCCCTACATGCGATTACGGTGAAATTTCAATCGCACCCCTCTTTCGAGATTCACACCAAACGAATCACAAGAAATCAGCCCCGGCAGTGAGCACATTAGGTTTCGTGACGACAAATCAGCGGGTCCTGCGAGTCATCAGAGGTGCCAGAACACTCCCCCAACAGATTTTTCAGAGTCGCAAATAATTCCACTTACGATCCGCCGGAATCAATTTGATCTTCGAGATGAGAAAAGAAAAGAGCCTTATCGCTTCGGTATTTCTCCAAATCGCCGTCACCATTTCGCCAACGTGCGACCTTCGCTTCTTCAAATCGGATCGCAGTCTCCGCATTGGTTCGCAGCCAATCTCGCAGCCGAACCACACGCTGCCAAACAGGTGAGGAATGGATCACCAGGAGAACTCGGTGCGTCGGATCGGGTTGATCTGCGGTGAGATAACGAGGCTTGACCAACCACGAGGCTTCGGGAGCCCAAGTCGGACCTTCCTCGCGTCGGAAATTCAAGCCCTCAATCAGGGTTGCCGCTGTATCTAACCCCTCGGAATCGTCCACCCCGGCAACCAAATCAATGGTGGGCCTGGCGATCAATCCTGAAATC
>JAQWPZ010000211.1 GCA_029245125.1 Rubripirellula sp. | reverse complement strand
GCCCCGAATCGGATATCGTCATCAGCAGCCGAATTCGGCTAGCGAGAAATTTGGCGGACTTCCCGTTCATACGTCGCTGCAGTGACGAAGACCGCATCAGTATCGAACGGTCAGTGCGAGCCAAAATGGATTCGCTCGAAGACTGGAAAGACATTCGATACATCGACATCGAGCAACTCTCCGAAATCGATCGCCAATTTCTCGTCGAACGTCAGCTAATCAGCCGAGAAATCGCCGACGCGGATGGATCCCGCGCTGTCGCGGTCGACCCTCGAGAACAATACAGCGTGATGATCAATGAAGAGGATCACCTGCGAATCCAAGTGATGTGCAGCGGCCTCGACCTCAAGTCTGCCTGGCAGCGCGTTGATGAATTGGACGACAAATTGGAAGGTTCCATTCTCTACGCCTTCCATCCGCAGTTCGGCTATCTGACTGCCTGCCCGACCAACGTCGGCACAGGCCTGCGAGTTAGTGTCATGCTGCACCTACCAGGCTTGGTGATCACGCGCCAGATTGAAAAAGTCTTTCGGAGCATGCAACGGATCAATGTGACGGTCCGAGGTCTGTATGGTGAGGGCTCGCAATATACTGGTGACTTCTACCAAGTCAGCAATCAGATCACGCTAGGGCATCGCGAACAAGATTTGGTCTCCCTCGTCGGAGAAGATGTCGTGCCACGCATTATCGAATACGAACGCAAAGCCAGGGATTTTCTGATCAAGCAAGGGCAACAAGACCTGCATGATGACGTCAGCCGCGCACTCGGCATTCTGAGCACGGCCAAAAAGATCAGTAGTGAAGAAACAATGCACTACCTTTCAAAAGTTCGCATGGGAGTCAATCTGGGGCTGATCCACGACCTGCCCGTCGGAACCATCAATAAACTCTTCATTCACACCCAACCGGCTCATTTGCAAAAACTACAGGGAAGACTGCTCGGCTCATCTGACCGCAACGTCGAACGAGCGACCTATTTGCAACGCCACCTCAGCGGTAGCTGTGGTGATGCCGATTTGAATTAGCGGCACTGGTCGTTTGACTGCCTTCAGCCCGACAGCTCGATCAGACGCACAGACCGATCAGAGTCGGAAGGATGACACCTCCATCGTGAACGCCACCGGCTCTCGCCTCGGCAGCGAGCAGTCCCGCGACTCTGAAAACTTTTCATGACGGGTGCGTGACAGCAAAAATCTCGACAAATTGCTGCCTCACAGAGACCGTTGGGCGATTCACCGCCACAAAGAGACGCTGTCGGGCTAAAATCGAGTTCATCGCGTGGGGGACAATCGGGGCAATCGAGTTTTCGAACTCGAACGCCGCTTGTATCGTATCGCCTAAGTGTCCCCCATTCCGAAAGAGCCGAGTGAGCGACGAAAGCCAACTGATCGATGAAGCCCTGCTGGGTGATCGCGCCGCGTTCACCCGCTTGGTCGAATTGAATCAGGATCGCTTGTTTGCGTCCATGCGACAGGTGACCGGTTCACCAGAAGAGGCAGAGGAAGTCGTCCAAGAAGCGTTCATCCGAGCGTTCATCAAATTAGACACGTTTCAACGCAACAGCCAATTCTTTACTTGGCTTTACCGCATCGCGTTCAATAGCGCGTTGACTCGAAAGCGGCGCAAGCGTGCAAGAATCTCACTGGATCATCATCGTGAATCGAGCGGGCTTGAGGTAAGCGATGAAACGGCACCAGTCGATGAACCGATGCTGCAACAGGAACGGGTGCAAATGGTTCGTAAAGCAATTCAGATGCTGTCAGATGATCACCGCTCCATCTTGGTGCTCCGAGAAATGCAAGATCATTCTTATGAAGACATCGCCGAGATCCTGGACATCTCGATTGGGACTGTCCGCAGTCGACTGAGTCGCGCCCGCGGGCAACTGAAGACGGTCCTGGAATCGCTGCAGCAAAAATAGCCAGGGGCTCACGGTGATCAACCACGCGGCGTTCGCCTCTGCCTTTCCCGATCTGCAAAGCGAGCCATACGACTTCGGCAAAATAAGGAACGGCAAGTCGGAATCGAGTGCTCGGATCCCTTCGAGAAATCATTCCTTACGACGCTGATCTAGATACGCGATCAAATCTCTGATTTCACGATCCGTCATTAGATCCATCAAACCTTCAGGCATCAGAGAAGTTGTTAATTCCTTGCGTTGAACAATCTCCGCGGTTTTGAATGTTTGCTCACGTCCAGTGCTATCTCGATAGACTTCTCGACCACCACCACCATCGCGCAACAGCAGTCCAGTGAAGACGCGCCCATCCTCTGTGATCAATGCTCGTGGATGGTACTGTGGATCAATATCTCGGCTTGGCTGCAGAAGTGCGCGAAGCAGTCGATTAGGATCACCGACATTGTTTGCTGCTGTTAAGTCGGGACCGACGACGCTACCACGACCGCTGTGGCGATGACACTTCGCACAAGTCCCCACCGACGCGTGCCGAAAAACACGCCTGCCAGCCATCAAATCCACGGGCTGGTCGATCGCCCCCAAGCGGCTGCGCCAAGCCTCCAAGTCTTCGGACGAAGGTCGCCCCTCCTTGACGCTGGCCGGATTCACAGCAGCCGCGACAAGATCAGCGGATTCGGGAAACTGAGCTGAAATCACTTGCAAATTCGCTTTTTCATCCGCATCGAATTCCCTGAATCGAAGCGAACGCAGAGCCTCCTCGCGAAGCGCTCGATCGTCTGACTGTGCAACCTCCAGCAGCAGCTCGGATACGACCTCACCGCGGCCAGCCAAACCAGCAATCGCATCCGCTCGATCCGCTGTCGTTCTTTGTTTGTCACCAGCGAATTTGATGAGAAACTTTTTTGCCGTTGGCTTTTCGCTGGCGGCTACCGCTCGAACAAGCTCCGTCACCACAAGTGCATCATTGGTTTCCAATAATGCTTGCCATAGATCAGCGTTGAATTCTTTGTGGCTTGGGTCAATCAAGCGGAGTGCGTACGCACGCGAACGTGGTGACGCGGTGCTGTCGCGGACACGGCCCAAGAGCATTTCCATATCAGCGATACCGGCCCTCGGATTACCGGACAAGATATTCCAAGTTGCCAAAGCAGCTTCGAATAAAACGTAATTATCAAACTCTCGGGGCGGCTGTTGCAACTGCCGCTCAACATCCTCCTGAAATGCTACTAACTGCTCATCGGCGATCCAACGCAACGTCTCAAATCGCATTTCTTGATTTTGGATTCCCAGGAAATATCGCACCCAACGTTCACTTTGAGGTTGTCCTCGACGCACCGCTAACAAAATGGAAAGCTGGTTCGACATGCTGAGTGCAGCGACATCTGACTCAATGAAAGACTCACTTCGCGTCGCCATCGCCATCAGTGCCGCATGCCGCAGGTACGGATCTTCGTCCCTCGCTGATTCCAGCAGCGATGACAAAGGAGGTTGAACCTTGCTTGAGATCAAATCGGCCGCGTAACGGGCCTCCGCATTAGCTGGTTTCAATTCAATGTCGCCCAACCATGGCGAATCTGGGTCTATCTGCAACTTCCAAATCCGTCCACGCTGATGCAATTCATAAGATCCAAAAACCCAATCGGTTAGATAGAAAACAGTCGGTGTCGCTTGAGCAATGCAAGTTGGCCGAAAATGCTGACCACCCTGAACAAGCGTGACCCGTTGAGTTTGAAACCCAGCGTCCCGCGCTGATAACGGATAAAAATCAATTCGATGCTCAGTCCAAGAGGGAACAATTAAACCATTCGCGAGGGCGGCAATTCCACAAGGGGCTTCACCCACCGGATGCAGCATTGGAAGCGTTCCCCTGAGCTCTCCATCCCAACAGACAAACGGGTGATAGGGCGCATTGCCGTACAGACGCTGGTACCCGTAGTCACCACCTTCGACGACTTGCAACAATCGACATGGTGGCCTGGCACCGGGATCATTCTCAGCAGCGAACATGGTCCCATCCGCTCGAACACAGATACCGAAAGGATTCCAAAAACCGCGGGCCACACGTCGCAATTCGGTTCCATCCGGACGGCAACGAAAGATCCCGCCCTCACCGGTTCCCTCAATCGTGATCCCTTGAGTGCTAGTGAGCTTCCAGGGCAGCCAATAATTTTCCCCCAGTGAAAAAACCAAATCCCCACCTGGGTGCCATGACATCCCACTTAAACCATTATGCGGATAGTCAGCGTCCGTCTCGAGCATCGCGATGTTTTCAAGCTGATCACCTTGACCATCACCATCGCTGTCTCGAACTCGGATGATACGGTCACGTTCGGCGAGGTAGACCCAACCATCCGGTCCAAGCTCTAAGTCCATCGTTGCATCGGTCTGTTCAAAAAAAACGTCCGGATCCGCATCGCGATCACCGGCAAAAACCAAGATCTGATCGTGAAGCGGGCCATCGTAGTCATCAGGACGAAAGTGGGTATGGCTGGACACGACCCACAACTTCCCCTGGTCATCGATATCAATTCCAGTCGGCGTCATGATCGCAGGATGCTCCGCTACCAACGACAATTGCACACCCGGCTGGGTCAATTCAATTTGCGGATCGAGATCGGCTGGCGGCTCCGCAAGGGCAGGCGAAACTAGCAGTAATGATGCAACGAGGCTTTGAAATAAACGCATGAGGACGACATTCGCTTAAAAGGGAACTTGCCACTGTAAAAGCTGGGCACCGCGAATTGTATCCCATCGTTGGCGACAGATCATTCGCCGCCAACCTGAACTCGATTCAGCACTTGCCAAAATGCCTGCCCAAGGCAGGATGCAGATTGCCTGGATGCGTCACGGACATGAGCGGTGTAAAATCCTTCACCGTTTGCTGATCCCTGATCCACTTACCAACCGGAATGTCACGATGCTTGTTCGCGGAACCACAATTGCATTCTTCTTGCTTGCTTCATTCAGTGGATTTGGTCTCACACACGCAGAAGAAGGTAAATGGATTCAGCTTTTCAATGGTAAGAACCTCGATGGCTGGACACCGAAAATCCGCTATCACGAACTTGGAGAGAATTTTGCGAACACGTTCCGAGTCGAAGACGGATTATTGAAAGTCGGCTACGACGGATACAGTGAGTTCAACGAAACATTTGGACACCTGTTTTATAAAGACGATTTCTCACACTATCGCATTCGAGTTGAATACCGCTTTGTTGGTGATCAATGCAAAGGTGGACCCGGCTGGGCAATTCGCAACAGTGGAATCATGATTCATGGAGAACAGCCAGAGCAGATGTCCAAAGATCAAGATTTCCCAACCTCCATTGAGGTTCAATTGCTCGGTGGCGACGGCCAGAAGAAAAGAACAACACTCAACCTATGTACTCCCGGAACAAATGTTTTCAAAGATGGAAAACTGTTCCTGCCGCACTGCACATCATCCAACTCTGCTACCTATCACGGACCACAGTGGGTAACCGCTGAAGTCGAGGTGCGTGGCAATCAAATCATCAAGCACACCATCGATGGCAAAGTTGTGCTCGAATACACAAAACCACAATTGGACCCGCGCGATGATCACGCGAAAAAACTCGCGGATCAAAATGGCAGCGTCAATTTGAGTCGAGGCACTATCTCGCTGCAATCGGAGAGCCATCCTGTTCACTTCCGCAAAGTTGAACTAATGGTGCTAGAACCTTCGGATAACTGACTCGGCTGATAGGATCGGTCGCCAACAGGGCCTCCACTGAACAGGGCCTCCACTGAACAGGGCCTCCACTGAACAGGGCCTCCACTGAACAGGGCCTCCACTGAACAGGGCCTCCACTGAACAGGGCCTCC
>JAQWPZ010000164.1 GCA_029245125.1 Rubripirellula sp. | reverse complement strand
AGCCGGATAGAGTCCCGACCACATGATGATCCGCTTCTTGCCATCGGGACCGATCACTCGATGCAGCGTTGGGACTTCCTTGGATGTTCCCCAACTGGCAGGAGTTGGTAAACGCTTACTCCAGGTTAGCCCACCATCATTGCTTCGTTTGTAGACAATGGTGCCACGCCCGTGCCCCTGAGGATACACGCACAGCATCGTCTTACCGTCTTCAAGCAGACAGGTCGTTGGATGCCCGAGATACTGGCCAGCTTCATGGTCGACAACAACCTGTCGGTAGACTTGGTCATTCAAATCTATCGTTGCCGGATAGCCTGCCACCGGTTCGTGTGCACCAGCGATGCACGGAATGAAGCAAAGCGATAGGAAAGCCATGCGCATGGTTTGTCTCCGTCTTGTTGTCAGACCAATGATTGGGGCGAGATCAATTTCACGATACCTTCAGGTTTGACTCTCACCGTGGTTTCGCAACAGCTTAACTGAAACCACGATCACACAGGGCGATCAGTCCCCGCATGGGCGACAACGCCTCGGGTCTCAAATCTCCTGCAAAGTGGATTGCACCACCACCGGAGTGATTTTGAGACGAGAGCTTTGGGAAATTTGAACGAGACATCGCGATCCCTTACATTGCTGGTGTTCGAACAAGCTTGCCCAGCGGTGCCACCATGCCAATCATCCGTATCATCTGCTTTCTGATTCTCACCCAATGCCTATGCATTCTGGCCTTGGGTGGTGATTCAAATCGCTTGACCTACCTCGATGCACCTTGCGATCCCGCCTATGTCGGCCGCGATTTCCCACGTCTTGAAACACCACAATGGGTGGGCGAACCAGGGGTGGAAGCAGTCGTGGTTTTATCGATCGATGACATGCGTGACCCCGACAAGTACGAAGCCTTTCTTCGACCGGCGCTCGACCGACTGAAACAGATTGACGGTCGCGCCCCGGTCAGCATCTTCACCAACTCAGTCGCCCCTGATCATCCGCAACTGCAACGCTGGATGGACGAGGGACTCAGCCTGGAAGTTCATACGATTGATCATCCATGCCCCTGCCTCGCCGGCGGTGATTTCGACTCGGCCCGCAGCACCTATGACCGGTGCGTCGACTTGATGGCGTCGATTCCTGGTAACCAACCGGTGGCGTTTCGGATGCCGTGTTGCGATTCGATCAATTCGACCAGCCCACGGTTCTGGACGGAGGTATTTCAAAAGACGACAAACGCTGGAAACTTTCTTCGCATCGACAGTTCGGTTTTTCATCTTTTCACAGCGAAGGACCAATCCCTGCCCCGCGAGCTCGTGTTGCGGGACGATGGATCGTCAAGATTTCGCCACTATTTACCTTTCCCATCGTTTGTGAACACGATTGAAGATTACCCCTACCCGTATGTGATCAGTCGTGGCTGTTGGCAATTCCCTTGCTCGGTTCCCAGCGATTGGGAAGCCCAGCATGTGCAATCACCAAATAACCCTGCAACCGTCGAGGACATGAAGCGTGCACTCGATGCAACTGTCTTGAAGAAAGGGGTCTACACGCTTGTCTTCCATCCTCATAACTGGATTCGCAATGATCAAATTGTCAGTTTGATCGAGCACGCCGTCCAAAAGCACGGCAAGAAAGTCAAGTTCCTAAACTTTGCCGAATGCGCCACGCGGATTCGCGACAACTTATTAGCGGGCGAAACGATACGAACCAAGACTGGCGATGACAACGGCGTGCGTGTCTTAGACATCAATGAGGATGGCTTCCTTGACGTCGTTATCGGCAACGACCATCTGCAAAAAAGTCGCGTGTGGGACCCCGCGACAAACCAATGGATCGAATCGGACTTTCCCGCACAATTAGTGGTAAACGATGCTGACAAACAGCATTCAGAGGGGGCTCAGTTTTTTGTCGCCCAGCAAAATGGAAATGCAAGCCTGCTGATTCACAATCCGCGTGTTCAAGGTGTCTGGCATTTTAAAGCAGGTAGTTGGCAGCGCGACGACACCATGCTGAACGGTCTACAAACCAGTGGAAAAGAAGTCTTCACTGCCATGAATCACCGCGACTGTGGTGTGCGTCTCCGAGACCTTGATGGTGACGGACAGTGCGAGTTGATTGAGGGTGGACCGAGTGACGCGGGACGTCGCATTTTCCGATGGAACGGGAATGAGGCCACCTGGCAATTGCTGACGTTTCAACTGCCCGCCGGTACTTCAATCGTCGATAAAAACGGCAATGACGCAGGCCTGCGATTTGTTGACGTTGACGGCGATGGAGATGACGACGTCCTGTTTTCGGATGAAGAGCGGTATTCGCTCCATCTATTTTCTTCACTGCTGAAAGGTTGGGATCAACAATGCCTGTCGGCGTTACGATCCCAACGAGACGAGATCCCGATGATTGTTCGTAACGGCACCAATAACGGAGCCTGGATTGCGGACGAACACCTTTGGGTTCAAAACGAGGACACGCAGCGATTACCCGAATTGGTCGACCGTCGTTCTTTTGATGAACTACTCGAACATCTGCCGCCCGCGGCAAAAAGTCCAGATCTGTCATTGAAGTCTCTGGATATACGTCCTGGATTCCGCGTCGAGTTGATCGCATCCGAACCGTTGGTAATGGACCCGGTTGCCTTTGATTGGGGAAGCGATGGACGTCTGTGGGTTGTCGAGATGGCGGACTACCCGCTCGGCCTAGATGATCAAGGACAAGCTGGTGGGCGGGTCCGATATCTGCGGGATACCGATGGTGATGGCAAGTACGATCAATCAACACTCTTTGCCGACGGCCTTGCCTATCCCACTGATGTGATGGCGTGGCGTGATGGCGTTTTGGTCACCGCAGCTCCGAACATCTGGTATCTCGAGGATACGAACGGCGATGGCCGGGCGGATCGACAGGAAGCGTGGTTCAGCGGATTCGGAGAAGGCAACCAGCAGCATCGAGTCAATGGTCTTCGCTGGGGCCTCGATAATTGGGTTTACGTGGCCAATGGGGACAGCGGTGGTGTAATCCAATCCGCCAAAACTAATCAACGTGCCAACATCAGCGGACGCGATCTACGAATACGCCCCGACACGGGTGAGATTGATACGGCAAGCGGACGAACACAACATGGCCGCGGACGAGATGACGTCGGCAATTGGTGGGGAGCCAACAATAACTCGCCAATGTTCCAATTTGTTTTGAACGATCATTATCTGCGTCGCAACCCTCATGTCGCGCCGCCTGACCCGCGATGGCCTGTTGCAACGCTCCAGGATTCTCCCCTCTTTCCCATCAGCCGGATAATGAGCCATTGGAGCGGATACCAACCACCAGCACCGGGTGAACCAAGCCGGTTTACATCGGCATGTGGCACGATTGTCTATCGAGACAATTTATTCGGTGACGGATTTCGTGGTGACATGTTCGTAAGTGAACCGGTTCACAACCTGATCCACCGGCGAAAGATTGAGACCCAAGGCGTCACGATGATTTCCAGCAAGCCACAAGATGAATCCGGGCGTGAATTTTTGCGCAGCCGTGATAGCTGGTTTCGCCCCACCATGTTGCGCACAGGGCCCGATGGTTGCTTATGGGTCGCCGACATGTACCGTCTAGTGATTGAACATCCCGAATGGATTGACGACACGCTCGAGCAGACTCTCGATCTGCGTGCCGGACATGACCGCGGCAGGATCTATCGCATTGTCCCTGAAAACAGTACGCCAAGATCAATCCCGCGATTGGCGGGATCGAGCGGGCAAGCACTTGTCGATGCGCTGGCAAGTCCGTCCGGTACGACACGTGACCTCGCGCACAGAATGCTGCTGTGGCATCCAGACGAATCAATCGCCGGTTCGCTTAGTAGAGCGACCGTCAGCGACCAGCCCATGCAGCGATTGCATGCCTTGTGCGTACTGGCGGGTAGAAACCAAATGCAACCGGATTGGTTGATCAAAGCGATGCAGGATGACTCCCCTGCTATTCGCCGTCATGCCGTCCGCATCGCCGAACAATTTGCAAAGCCAAGCAGCAACACCGCAGTTGTGAACGCCATGGTCGAACTTAGCCAGCATGAACTCGATCCGCAGGTCATCTTGCAAATTGCCTATACGTTGGGGGAGTTCGACGATTCACAAAGCAGTCATGCCTTGGGAGCACTATTAGCACGCAACCGGAACTCACGCTTCATCACAGCGGCCGCCATCAGCGGAATCAACAATCGACTCGAAGATGTGGTTGCGGGTGCCATTAAATCGTTGGATTCGCCACCCGAAATCGCGGCGCTAATACCGCCAATACTCGCGACCGCATTGGGAAACAATGATCACCAATCAACTGCCTTGATCATTCAAGCAATCATCCCAAGCGGCAGCGAAACGCTCACCGCTTGGCAACTAACCGCGTTAGCAAACGTAGCGGAAGAAATTCGCAAAAGCGGCACGACACTCAACCACTTCGCCGAGACGAGCGACACTCCAATTGACATTGAACGAATTCTGGCAACTGCCCGCCGTATCCTGCTGGCCCCCGAGAGCTCGCTTGATCAGCGCGGCGACGCCTTGAAACTGCTCGCGAGCAGTTCGCGTGTCAGCGCGGAAGACATTGAGACGTGGACCTCCCTGCTGCTTCCGCAAACTCCACGTAACATACAGCAGACCACCATCGCCTTACTCACCGAACCGCGTCACAAAGAAGTGTTGCGTGCAGTGCTTGCGAGATGGCGTTCATTCGGGCCGCTCACTCGCGATCGGCTCGTCGACGCGATGCTTCAGCGTTCCTTGTCGACGCACCTCTTACTGGATGCGTTGGAATCAAAACTGGTCGATGCATCTGATCTCAACGCGTCTCATCGCCAATTGATGATTCATCACCGCGATCGTGGGATCGCATCAAAAGCAAGTGATTTATTGCCGACCAAAGTCCCTCTCGAACGTCAACTGGTCATTGATCGCTATCTGCCTGCCGTTCGCGCTGGCGGTGATCTCGAACGCGGTCGAACACACTTTCAGAAAAACTGTGGACAATGTCATCGCGTCGGTGACGTCGGACACCCCGTTGGACCTGACTTGGGAGCACTCGTCAATTTGTCGGCTGAATTTCTGACAACACACATTCTGGATCCTCACCGCGCGGTGGAGGATAAATATCGCAACTATCTGTTGGTCACTGTCAATGGTCGTCAATACAACGGGCTTCTACATTCAGAAACCTCTACCAGCGTGACCTTGATGGGACAAAACAAAGAAACCTATGTCGTGCTGAAACGAGACATCGAGGACCAAGGGTTCAAACGGACCAAACTTTCAATGATGCCACATGGCCTGGAGGCCAACCTTGATCCACCAGCCATGGCCGATGTTGTCGCCTTCATCGTTGGCAATCAGCTCCCCCCCAAATCTTTTGACGGAAATCAACCACGAACGGTCAGGGCACTTGCCCCATCAAGATCGCTCAGACTTCGTGCAGCAGATGCCGCGTTGTATGGTCCTTCGATCGTTTTTGAATCGCAATATGGGAATGTTGGTTTTTGGAACAGCGCGGAAGATCGCGTCCAATGGCGATTGGATGTCCCCGTCGCTGGTGAATACGACCTCTACTTGGACTGGGCCTTGGCTGCCAAAACGGCCAACCAATCATTGAACTTCAAAGTTGGTGATCAACAGGTCAGTTCCCCGACCGAAGCAACAGGAAGCTGGGATCAATACCGGCAACTGAAAATCGGAACCCTCTTCTTGCCGCAAGGTTCGCAACTTGCCGTCATGCGGGCCAACCCGCCCCTGCAAAACTTCTTGATCGATCTCCGAGAGGTTTGCCTGACCCCAGCTGGCGAAAAACCACCAGCCCCATTTTCGCCTAGCGAATGAATTCCCGACGGGCGAATGGAACAAGTGGTGGCAGGTCCAAACCGCTGTGGGTTGCTCATTCAGATTCAGCACCTAAGTCAGCGCACTCAACCTCATTTGGACGCAACGTTTCCCGCTTGGTGCTCCCAAAATTCCGCGGTGGAACCCCTGATTTTCCCCTGAGCGATCACTGAATCAATCTGTTCCTCCGGCATTCATTTGTTTGCTGCGAGTCGAAAGCCAAAAGCTTCACTGTTGGTTAAACTGTTGTACGGAAGGCGTCACATCGCCTGATAGGCCCACCGAACGCAGCGTTGCTCTGCAATTTCACCAACCTCCTCTTTTTTCGATCGACAAACACTTTCAATGAATTGTTATCTGCTTCGACGTCGCTGCTTCTGGATTTTGGTGGTTGCTTGGCTGGTGGCACCGAAATTCTCGCTCGCCGCCGAGAAACCGAATGTGATTTTGATCCTCTGCGACGACCTGAATGATTACGTGGAAGGATTTGGTGGACATCCTCAGGCCAAAACCCCCAACCTCACCCGTCTCGCACAGAGTGGTGTCAGCTTCACTCAGGCGCACTGCAACATCCCAATTTGCGGACCGTCGCGTGCGAGTCTGTTCACAGGGATCTACCCGCATCATTCGGGCTGCTTCGGATTCACCAAATGGGATGGCTACGAGGTTTTGAAGAACTCGCGAACGATGATGGATCACTTTCGCGCCGAGGGTTACGAGACGCTAGGCACCGGAAAGCTGATGCATCACATGGTCAGACAGGAGTGGAAAGAGTACGGGAACCCGGCTGATTACGGTCCCTTCGCTTTTGACGGTGAAAATAAAATCGCCCACCCGGATGTACCTCCTCCCTTTTCAGAAATTGGTGCCGTGGACGGATCGTTTGGTCCGTTGGTGAACCTGGCTGGCAGGACGACCCCCGCAGGAAAGCCGATTCGTTGGCAAACGGGTGGATGGGCCCGTCAGCGACCGCTGCGGGTCGATGCCCAAAACGATCGCGACCTGACAGCCGACGAAATGAATGGACAATGGGCAGTCGATCAACTTCAAGCCCACGCAGACGAACCGAAACAAAAGCCATTCTTTATGGGAGTTGGTTTTATCCGGCCGCACACTCCGCTGATCGTGCCGAAACGCTTCTTCGATCAATTCCCTCTCGATTCCATCGAACTACCGGTCATTCGTCCCGACGACGTTGTCGACACCCATGCCCGCTCAATCCGCGGAATTCCAAGCGGTGCCGATGGGCCGCGCAGCGAAGACATGGGCACTCACCTATTCAACACACTTGTCGAATCTTATCCGTCCCAAGATGCCGCGCTCCGCCATTTCATCCAAGCCTATCTCGCTAGCGTGGCATCCGTTGATGAACAAATCGGGCGGATTCTGGATGCTGTTGATAACTCATCGTTGAAAAACAACACAATCATCGTTCTGTCGAGTGATCACGGCTGGGGAATGGGTGAGAAAAATTACCTGTATAAGAACTCGCTATGGCAAGAAAGCACGCGAGTTCCACTCATCATTCGAGCACCAGGATTTAGCAAACCTGCTGGAGTTTCAACGCAGCCGGTCTCCTTGATTGACGTCTACCCAACATTGGTTGATCTTTGCAACTTGTCTGAGGAAACGACGAAGAATGAGAAAGGGCATTCACTGGACGGACACAGCATGAAGCCGTTGCTGCAATCCCCAGAACACGGCGAATGGAATGGGCCTGAGGCTGCCTTGACAGCACTTTACAAATGGCGGATGAACTACGACCCCGCCCAAGAAAGCTATTCATTGCGAGCAAAGGAGTGGCGTTACATCCGCTACGAGAATGGTCGGGAAGAACTGTATCTCACGACGGAGGATCCGCACGAGTGGACCAATTTGGCGGACAATCCCAAACACCAAAAAACGCTCCAGAAGTTTCGCAAACAACTGAAATCAAGAATTCCGAACAGTGGCTCGCCAATCCCACCCCAACCGGACTTCAAACCGAAAAAAGTCGCCGCCGTAAAGCCTGTGGCAAAACCGGACGCCGAAGCTTGGAAGAACCAATACTTCTCCAAACATCCCGCTGCAGACACCAATCAAGATGGCACGCTCACTTGGTCTGAATACAAAGCCTATCGCGAGAAATTCGACCCACCGGCCAAGCCAAATCGCTCAACAACCAAAAAATAACAGAGTCGACAAACGCCGCATTGAAAGACTCCTGGCCCAGTCCTGCCGGCACGACCAACAGACCTTAGCTAACAAAACCTTCATCAGCTCCCGCTCACAAAACGCGGTTAGCGTTTTACGAATCAAGTAAGAATGAGAATGCAAAACATGAGCCACCACTGCATGCGAATCGTCACGCTGCTGGCACTGAGTGCATGGTCGATCTCTACAACCGCCGCCGACATTGATTTCGAACGCGACATTTTCCCCATCTTGGAAGAGCACTGCCTGCATTGCCACGGTGAAGACGAGCAGGAATCAGGTTTGCGATTGGACCTCCGCCCCAAGATGTTAAGGGGTGGTGATTCGGGTCTTGCTGCCGTCGTGCCAAACCATCCTGAGAAGAGCTATTTGATTGAAGTGGTCAATCATGTCGACGAGGAGATGGCGATGCCTCCCGACGAAGATAAGATTCCAGCCGATGAAATTGCGTTGCTGGATCGATGGGTTAAAGAAGGCGCGATCTGGCCCGGGCAGATGGACGCCAGCGTTGAAGAAAAATCTGATCACTGGTCGTTTCAACCGATCGTGCGGCCCTCGATCCCGAACATTAGCCCGTCTTCCGCCAACCCTGTTGACGCATTTCTGACTCGATCACTCAAAACACACGACCTGACTTTCTCCGAACCTGCTGATCCGCGATCTTTGATTCGGCGTGTCTCGATTGTGTTGACCGGCTTGCCACCAACGACTGCAGAGACCGAAGAATTCCTTAACGCGTATTCCAACGATCCAAAATCTGCCTACGCCGAATGTGTCGATCGTCTACTGGAGTCGCCACATTTTGGGGAGCGTTGGGCACAACACTGGCTCGATGTGATTCGCTGGGCTGAAACCAACGGCAGC
>JAQWPZ010000147.1 GCA_029245125.1 Rubripirellula sp. | reverse complement strand
CCCGATGCGTCGAACACCGACGTGCGGGATTCACCACGGAAGTCGGTCGAGACCACTTTGTCTTCGGTGTAGCCCAGAACGCCCTTCATGGCGCCTTCGGAGGCAGCCTTCATGGCTTCGCAGATTTCTTCGTACGAGGCTTCGTTTTCGAGTTCGACGGTAAGGTCGACAATCGAGACATCGGACGTGGGGACGCGGAACGCCATCCCGGTCAGCTTGCCATTGAGTTCTGGGATCACCTTTCCGACAGCCTTGGCCGCGCCGGTGCTGGAAGGGATGATGTTTTCCAGGATTCCCCGGCCGCCCCGCCAGTCTTTGGAACTTGGTCCATCGACTGTCTTTTGGGTTGCGGTTGCCGCGTGCACGGTGGTCATCAGGCCACGCTTGATGCCGAAGCTGTCGTTGAGCACCTTGGCGATCGGAGCCAAGCAGTTGGTGGTGCAGGACGCGTTGGAGACAAACTGCTCGCCTTCGTAGGAGTCGTCATTGACGCCCATGACGAACATTCGTGTGTCATCCTTGGAAGGTGCCGACATGACAACTTTCTTGGCACCTGCATCGATGTGGCCTTGGGCCTTTTCAGACGTCAGGAAAATTCCGGTCGCCTCGACGACGACATCCGCACCGACGTCGCCCCAGGCGAGGTTGGCGGGATTCGTTTCGGCGGTGACACGAACTTCCTTGCCATTAACAACCAGGTGACCGTCTTTCGTCTCGACTTCGCCTTGGAAGGGTCCGTGCACCGAATCGTATCGGAGCATGTAAGCCAAGTAGTCGACATCCAGCAGGTCATTGATCGCTACTACTTCAATGTCATCTCGATTGACTGAAGCACGGAATACCATCCGACCAATGCGACCAAAACCATTGATTCCAACGCGAATAGCCACTGTGTTCTTCTCTCTTGAAAGGGTTTGGGGACAAACAGGGTCTGAGGGCAAACGGCGTTTGCGTGACAAACCGAATTTCCAGGGATGCTTCTTGGAACCGAAAGCCGCGGGAGACCGACCGAAGGCCGATCGCTGTACACGAAGTTGCGGCAGCCCTAAAAAGGGGGCAGCGAAGCACGACCGAGAGGCATCACGTATCCGCCTCGCGGATCGAAATTATAGGAACGGTTTGCGGAAATGAACCAGCCCCCGCCCCATCAACGCCCTGCTGCCTCATGGAGGCGGCCACGAGGGGTCTCGGTCGAGACCTGGGACTATGTGCAGCAACGGGCGATCGCTGACCATTACGACGCTTTTGTGGCGGATACTCCGCTATGCCGGCTCGATCAGCAGTTGCTTGAGCATTGGTTGCCAGCCGATTCGGACGCCTCGCCAGCCGCTGCTGGGCAGGTCGTGCTCGATCTCGGGGCAGGAACTGGACGGGCTTCTGTCTCGCTGGCCAATCGTGGGTATCAGGTGATCGCCATTGATCTGAGTCAGCCCATGTTGGTGCGATTGAATGAACGATCCCAGCAAATAGAGGGTGTCGGAACGGTGCATTCGCTGCGTGCCAATTTGGTCGACTTGCAATGTCTCCGTGATGATTCAGCCGATCACGCGATTTGTTTGTTCAGTACGTTAGGAATGATTCAGGGGCGACAGAATCGGTTGGAAGTGCTGCGGCACATCGCACGGATTGTCCGTCCGGGCGGCAGATTGGTCGTCCATGTCCACAATCGTTGGTCGGCACTGCGCGAAAAAGGTGGGGCAATTCGTTTGCTGCGGTCGTGGTTGGATTGCCTGAAGCACGGCGATCGTGAGTTCGGTGATGCCATTTACCCTTACCGAGGGCTTGCAGCGATGTTTCTGCACCGGTTCTCAGCAAGTGAACTGACCGGTGACTTGCAGGCGACTGGTTGGGATCTGCAAGCGTTGGAGCGTGTCTCGATCGATGGCGCGAGTGCAGATTCGTCTGCAAAGATCCCCGGAGGATTCATCGCTCTAGCGGAGCGTGGTCGCCGTCGTGCATGAACGATCGCCGGCTGCGGTCGCTTGAGGCGTTGGGATATTGCGGTGTGGCTGGTTAAATCAATTGCAAGAGATGGTTCGTTTTGGCATCTTCCTCTGCACGTCCCGGTTCCCGGTTGGCCGAGCTAGCAGTGTTCGCCGACCTGGTTGAGCTGTTTTGCCAGGTGCTCGATGGCCTGTTCAGGTTGGCCTACTTGGGGTTTACACACCGCGAAACACCAAGCCGTTAAACTGACTTACTGATTCCGGCTGAAGCTGCCGGCGAAGAGGCATCCGGACCGAGGTGTTGAGGGCTCGGGTGAAAATGCGAATGGTTGTGTCACGATGTTCAATCGTTCCTGCCTAGGTTTCGCCAGCAGTCCAGCAATCCAGCAATCCAGCGATTCAGCGATCGAGCGATCCAGCAATCCAGTGTTGCCTCAATGTTCGGTATGGCATCTTGGAAATTCAATAGCTGCATCGATATTCGATTGTTGCGGAAACTGTTTTTTTGCCAGCTTTACCTTTTTTGTCACGTCTACCCACGAGGGGATCTGTTCAATGGCTGATTCGATACGCTCGCTTATCGCAACTGGAACCAAGCTTTATCTCGATTCAGTTGAGCCATCTGAAGTGGATCAGAATTTGGCTTGGGGGGCGGTTGGTGCGACAAGTAACCCAGCCATCATTTCCGGGATTGTGAAAGCAGGTGGTTTGGACGCGCAGATTGAGTCTTTGCTTTCCGCCGGTCATGATGACGAGTCGGTTGCTTGGGCACTGACTGATTCATTGGTCACTGATGCACAACAAAAGTTTCAATCGATTCACTCGGCGAGCGATGGAAACGCGGGATGGGTAAGCTTTGAATTAGATCCCTTGTTGGAAGATCCGTCCTTGGGGATGTCTGATGCAGACCGTACCGCGAAGTACATCGAATTGGGAAAGAAATGGAGTAAGGGCCATACCAATCGAATGATCAAGGTACCGGCGAGTGAAGCCGGATTGGCTGCCTTGGAGGAATTGGCTGCGAGTGGTGTGACGCTGAACGTGACGCTGATTTTCACAGACGATCAGTACACAAGAGCTCGTGATGCGGTGTGGCGTGGTGGTCAGCGTCGTGACAACACCAATGCCTTCAAGAGTGTTTACAGCATTTTTGTTTCGCGGATCGATGTTTACACCCAGCAAGTGATTCCTGGTTTATCCGCCGACGCCCAAGGGCAGGTTGGAATCTTGAATGCAAAGCGGATCTGGGCAGCCAACCAGCAGTTTTGGTCGGATCGGGGCTTGAGGCTCGAGCAAGAGCTGATCTTTGCCAGCACTGGAACGAAAAATCCTGGCGATGCGGCGTGGAAGTATGTTGAGGCACTCGCAGGAAGTGATATTCAAACGAATCCGCCTGAGACCAATGTTGCCGTATCGGCGAGTGGAATCGACTTTACTCGCAAGCTCGATGAGCTGCCGCCGCAGGGTGTGCAGCAAGAGATTGACGCAGCGGTTGACACCACGGCGATGCATTGTGTCTTGATGCAGGAAGGAATCGATAAGTTTGTGAAGCCGCAACGCGCGCTTCTGGAACTCATCGCGTCAAAGCGGAAAGAGCTGTCGCCTGGTGCTTAGTGGGGATGAAGGGCATCAGCTATTCGAGACATGAGACATGTGGCATGAGACCGTCTGGCCGGGTGCTTCGATGGTGCCTAATGGTGCATGACTCCGGATGCTGATTCAAGCGACTCGCGTAGGAATTGGCTTTGCGTTGCATGGCAAACGTCTAGCAGGTTGTGCGTGTCACGAAGTACGTTCAGCCATTCTTGTTCTTCCGCGACGTCTGCTGATTGAATTCGTTCGGCTGCCTGGACAATGGGGTAAACGTGGTTGAGCTTGCCAATTTTTCCGAGGGAACTTGCCAACGTCTGCAGCTCTTCGAGGTTGCGTGTCTGCGCAGCGTTGGCTAACCGTTCTACTTGGTGACCGATTTCGATGGCCGTGATCTTTCGAAGGGACATCGCGCCGGCCATGAGTACCGGTGATTGATTGTTGATTTTTTCGGCGAATTGCTCAACGAGGCTGGGGTCAAACTGGGTGCCGGCGCAGCGGCGTAGTTCCTTGATGGCTTCTTCGTGCGTTCGTCCCTTTCGGTAGGCGCGATCAGAAACCATGGCGTCGTAGCTGTCAGCGATCGCGAGGATTCTTGAGCAGACGGGGATTTTGTCGCCGGTGGGAAGACTTGAATCACGGCCTGCACCACCATAGAAGGCATGGTGATTGGCAATGATGCTCGACAATTCGGGGCACTCGAAGGCGCAGGCAATGATCTCGACACCGATGCGATCGTGCCGTCCCATGAATTCCCATTCTTCAGCGGATAGTGGGCCGGGTTTCAGCAGGATATCGTCTGGGACACCAATTTTCCCGATGTCGTGCAGCAAGGCTGCGATTTCAAGCAGATAGATTTTTGCCGGGTCGAGTAGCCCGGCGCTGAAACGGCCACAAAGGTCGGCGACGCGTCGGCTATGTTCCGCTGTCTTTGCATCTCGATAGGAGAGCGTCGTCATTAAAGCGGTTACTGCTTGGTAGGGAATATTGACCTTTTCCCGACGAGCCTTTAACGCTTCTTCATTCTTGATCGTGGTCTTGATCCGTTCGTAGTACGAGATGACACGGTTGCGGCCTTCTCGTTTGGCGACGTACAAACAAATGTCTGCTTGGTTAATCAGGTCTTGCGGATCGCTGGGTTTAAATCGCAACTCCGAGACACCTAGGCTCGCAGTGAGTCGCAGTTCTGCTGTTTCGGAGAGGCGAATGACGCTGATGGCTGCTCGGGTTTTCTCGGCCGCTTGGAGAGCTTGGTTCAGGTCGTAGTGTGGCAGGAGAACGCAAAATTCTTCGCCTCCGTACCGGCAGACTAAGCCGTCTTCGCAGTGCAATTGGTGGACGGTTTTTGAGACTTGCCGCAGGACTTCGTCGCCGGTGTGGTGTCCATATGTATCATTGACATTTTTGAAGTGGTCAATGTCGATCATGATGCAGGCGAGCGGTGCAGCCGTTGCCTGTGCTTCTTTCCAATGACTCTCGAAGCCTTCAAAGAAGGCGCGACGGTTGAGGCATCCGGTCAATGCATCTTGGGTTGCCAGAATCTCAAGTTCTCGATTCTTTCGTTTGATCTCATCCCGACTGGTGCGTAGCAGAGAAAGCATTTGTTCCAATTCTGCACGGTGCTCTTCCACATGTGTCACATCACGGAAAGTGGCTAACGCACCTCGATGTGTGCCGTCTGTTCCCAGCGGGGCTGCGTTGACAGAAAATATTCTTTGTGAGCCATCTGCCAACTGGATTTGAATCACTGCTTCTGACTGGAGTTCCGTTTCATTGACCGCACGAGTCCAGGGGAGTTCTGCTGCGGTGACATTCTCACCAATCCAATTCAATTCGTTCGCCGACTGACGCGATAGTTTATTTGAATCGGATCCGACCATATTAGCGAAGGCTTGATTGGCCAACACAATCCGGCCCGTGTCATCGAGTACAAGCAACCCCTCGGCAAGTGTATCCAGTGCTTGCTTCACTCGGTTTGGCACCACCTGAGTGCCGTTGAGCAGTCGCATGAAGCGAATTACGAAAATCGTATAGACGAACACTCCACAGATCATGAAGAAGGCCAGCAAACGCACCACGGGGGCATGCATCGTCTTGGCAAACGCGGTTGTATGAGGCTGACGGAATGCGAGTTCTACCTCACCCCAAGGACGCCGGTTGAGCGTGACTGGGACCTTGACTGCTTCAACCGACGGATCGAATTCACCGCCGATAGGCCAGAATTCAGCATGATGGCTTGTGTCAGCCCGCAGGAAGCCCTGTTTGCTACGAACGCCAACGGATAGCAAATTGGGATCTCGATCGACTTGTTTTTGAAGCGTGCCACGGAGATCGACCCACTGTCCCGTGCGAATGTGAGAAGCGGCGTTAATCGCGATCGCTTCACTGATTGACTGACGTGCACGTTTGGTTGCCAGCGCAGGATCTGGCAGATACCCAAGCCAATGGGCAGTTAAAATTAAGCTTCCGCCGACGCAGCAAAACGCCAGGGCAAGCCTCAGTGATGCGAAAAACATCTTACCCACGATTGGATGCCGGACGCCCTTAGCTCGACTTTTTCCACGTCAGGCGGCCTGGGTGAGCCCGAAATCCAGCAGTGTCCGGACTGCGGCGGGTAGTTTCCGCACAGCCCCGCCACCAGGCGTGTGTTCGAAAACCCATTGGCACCACAGATGGTGGCGCACGCT
>JAQWPZ010000131.1 GCA_029245125.1 Rubripirellula sp. | reverse complement strand
ATGACTCATCCAGACATCGATTTCGTCGGGAAGGTCGGCGAACAGGTCTTCCGTGTTCCCAATCTTGCATTTTGCCGGACCGTATTCGCGTGACGGCGTGTTGTCCACCTTGCCGCCGAGTGCTTCACAGGTCAGCTGCATTCCGTAGCAGATTCCCAAGACGGGAATCCCGAGGTCGAAGAGACCCGGGTCACACTTGGGAGCGCCCTCTTCGTAAACACTCGCGGGACCGCCTGAGAGGATGATCCCCTTGGGGGCGATCTCGGCCAATCTCGCCGCGTCGATATCATGCCGCAGGATTTGGCAATAGACATTCAGTTCGCGGACGCGTCGGGCGATTAGCTGAGCGTACTGAGATCCGAAATCGAGAACGACAATTCTCTGCTCGGTCAGTTCTTCGGCGGGATGGTCGACAGCAGCCACGTCAGTTTTTTTTTGGTCAGGCATAACGGTTTGCACCACCCATAAGGTGTCGCCGGATGTAATCACGAAGTGTAGAAAATGGGTGTCGGATTCCCAAGGGGCCGTCGGATGGTTCGCCGCCCTTGGATTGGCGAAACCGGCGGTGGCGTCCAAATGTCCGATTGTTTCTGGCCATTCACACGGCCTGACTTGCGAAGCACAAGACCTGCGGATCGGAAAAACGAATGAGAATCTTGCTGACGAACGATGACGGAGTCTACGCACCTGGACTCGCTGCGCTGGAGCAGCAGTTGCGGCATTTGGGCGAAGTGGTGGTGGTCGCCCCTGCCACCGAGCAAAGTGGCGTCGGGCACTCGATCACGTTTCTGACCCCGCTGACTTGTAAATCGATTCACCGCGAGGGGAGGCACTGGGCGTGGGCTGTTGATGGGTCGCCAGCTGACTGCGTGAAGCTCGCCATCGGTGAGTTGTTCAAAGACAATCCCATCGATTTAGTCGTCAGTGGCATCAACAATGGGCTCAATGCCGGCATTAACGTGCTGTACAGCGGAACGGTCGCTGCCGCGGTCGAGGGAGCGTTTTTTGGGGTCACCAGCGTGGCGGTATCGCTGGAGTACGACGAGGATTCTGATTTCCAGTCGGCTGCCGTTCTGGCGAGGAACGTGATCGGGGGAATCATCAAACAGCCTGCCTCGAATGGTCAACTGTTCAATTTGAATATCCCTACGGTGGCTACTGAATCCCCCGCAGGCGTCAAGGTCGTTCCGATGGGGCTCGCTCAGTACGGGCGGGAATACGAGCGACGGCAGGACCCCAATGGACGCGATTATTATTGGGCTTTGTGGACCGAGCCTCCTCAGCCTCCCCCCGAAATGGCCGACATCACCGAGTTGCGAGCAGGCAATGTCACGCTCACGCCGCTTCATTTCGACCTGACCGAACAGAAGTTACTGCGTTCGATGCAAGATTGGAAACTGGAAAGCTAGTGGTGATCTGCGTGGGCAAGCAGGTTTGGGTCGGCTGGCATCACATTCGTGCTGCATTCGGTATGTGCGGGGCATCCCCTTTCGAATTGAGGGCAAGGGAAGTACCATTTTTTTCACGTTTTTTGATTCTCGCGTGAAAGAGACCAGGCTGATGAGTGTAGCGTTGACCGATCTTGAAAACCTTGCCGTGGATACCATTCGCACCCTCAGCATGGATGCGGTGCAAACGGCGAATAGCGGTCATCCCGGCACGCCGATGGCTTTAGCCCCCATCGCATATCAACTATTCAACCACACGATGAACTTTGATCCCGAGCACGCCAGTTGGCCTGGTCGCGATCGATTTGTCCTTTCCTGTGGGCACGCGTCGATGCTTTTGTACAGCACTCTGCATCTCGCGGGTGTGAAAGCGTTGAACGAATCAGGGGAGCCAACCGATCAGTTGGCCGTTTCCCTAGAGGACATCAAGAACTTTCGCCAGATCGGCAGTCCCTGTGCCGGTCACCCCGAATTTGGCGAGGCCGATGGAATTGAAACCACGACCGGGCCGCTTGGCGCCGGGGTCAGCAACTCGGTCGGAATGGCGATGGCTCAGAAATGGCTGGCCGCCAACTACAACACCGACGAGCATTCTCTGTTTGACTATGACGTCTACGCATTGTGTAGCGATGGCGACTTGATGGAGGGCGTTGCGTGCGAAGCTGCTTCGATGGCCGGTCATCTCAAGCTCGATAACCTGTGTTGGCTGTACGATGACAATCGGATCACCATTGAAGGGGATACCGACCTGGCCTTTAGCGAAGATGTTGGCCGACGCTTCGAGGGCTTGGGGTGGAATGTCGAGAGAGTTGATGACGCCAACGATTTGGCTGCACTCCGCACCGCACTCGACAGTTTTAAGGCGTGCAGTGACAAGCCAACCCTCGTCATCGTTCGTAGCATCATCGGCTGGGGGGCCCCGAACAAGCAAGATACACATGGCGCCCACGGCGCCCCGCTCGGGTGGGACGAGATCGCCTTGGCGAAGGCCAACTATGGTTTCCCACCGGAGGAAAAATTCCACATCCCCGAGGGGGTTCGGGAGCATTTTGCAAGTCATTTGGGCCAGCGCGGCAGTGATGCTTACCGGGCTTGGCAAGCGACTTGGCAGGGTTACCAGGCTGCGAATCCCGCGAAAGCCGCCGAATTGCAGGCCATGTTCGAAGGGCGGCTGCCAGAGGGTTGGGACAGCGAGATTCCTGTCTTCGAGCCCAGCGAGAAAGGGGATGCCACACGCAATAGCAGTGGCAAAGTCCTCAATGCGATCGCCGAAAATGTGCCATTCATGATTGGTGGCTCGGCCGACCTGTCACCAAGCAATAAGTCCGACTTGAAATTTGAGGGCGCCGGCGATTTTCTGCCCGGTAATTACGCCGGCCGGAATCTGCACTTCGGCATCCGCGAGCACGCGATGGCTGGCATCGTCAACGGGCTGTCGTTGTCTGGCTTGCGAGCCTACGGCGCGACGTTCTTTGTCTTTACCGACTACATGCGAGGCGGAATGCGGCTGGCAAGCATCATGCACCAGCCGGTCCTGTATATCCTGACGCACGACTCTATCGGTGTTGGTGAAGATGGGCCTACGCACCAGCCGGTGGAGCATTTGTCGGCATGTCGGGCAATCCCCGGCTTGTACGTTTTCCGGCCCGGCGATGCGAACGAAGTCGCCGAGTGTTACCGAACTGCCATGCAAATGGATGACCACCCAAGCGCGATGGTGCTGTCGCGGCAGAATATGGAAACCCTCGATCGAAGTGAGTACGCGTCGGCTAGCGGTTGTGCCCAGGGGGGGTACGTGATCGCCGATTGCGAAGGCACACCCGACGTGATTTTGATGGGTAGCGGCAGTGAATTGGGGCTCTGCACCGAGGCGGCGAAGCGATTGGCTGCCGCGGGCCAGAAAGTTCGTGTCGTCAGCATGCCTTGCCTCGATCTATTCGCCGAGCAATGCCAGGAGTATCGGGACGAGGTGCTACCGCCGGAGGTGACCAATCGTGTCGCGGTGGAGGCTGGGATCCGTCTTTCTTGGGACCGTTGGATCGGCTTGCAGGGCAAGTTTGTCGGCATGTCGGGGTATGGGGCCAGCGGGCCGTACACCGAGGTTTATGAGCACTTCGGGATTACGACCGAGGCGGTCGTCGCCGCTTCCCAGGCTTAATCATCTGGCCTCAGTGATCGGATGGGACCCGGTTCTGCGGCTCCCGTTGATCAACCTGTCGCGACGTCTGTATCAACCCGTCGCGACGTCTGCGAGTGATTGGCTCGGGCCTGCGGGAACCGCAGGCTATCGGGGGCCTCTCGGCGTGAAGTCCACTCTCGGCGTGAAGTCTGTGGAGATGCAGGATGCAGGCTTGCGGGTGGGCGTGAAATGTTGCTCCGTCATCACTCGGTCAGAACGCCAGGGTTTTTGGACTGCCAGATTGGTTTGGATTCTCGCGAAAGTTGCAAGTCCTTGCTGTGTAACGACTTGCGTTTTTTGTTTGGCTTATGGCACACGGGTTGCTCAAGAGGAGCTATCCGCACAACCCTGCCAAAAGTGCGCTCCACCCCTCCGTGGCCTCCACGGCGGTGCGACTCGTTGAGCGTGCGATGGCATTGGATCCTAACGAAAACATAGTTGAAACTTACCCATCAGTTCTGAAAGGTGTCCCGAACATGGCAACAGCCACGAAAAAGAAGAACAAGATCCGACTGCAACCGATGGGCGAGCGAATCGTGGTTCAGCGAGTCCAGAGTGAAGAAACGACTGCTGGCGGCATTGTTCTGCCCGATTCGGCCCGCGAAAAGCCAGCCCGTGGAACCGTGATCGCCGTCGGCAGTGGCAAACTGCTCGATGACGGTTCACGTTCGCAAAGCCAACTCGAAGGGGGCGATGTCGTCCTTTTCAGCAGTTACGCCGGTGAGACCGTGGAAATCGACGACGTTGAATACCTGCTGATGCGGGAAGACGACGTTCTGGCCGTGATCGAGTAATCGTCGCGAATCCATTGTTCGCTTCTCCAATCAAACAACCCTTAATATAAAACGAAGATTCCATGCCAAAGATTATTGCATTCGACCAAGAAGCCCGCGAAGCGATTCGCCGCGGCGTTTCCAAGTTGGCCCGCACCGTGAAGGTGACTCTTGGGCCCAAAGGCCGAAACGTGATTCTGCAGAAAAGTTTCGGCAGTCCCACGGTGACCAAGGACGGCGTGACGGTCGCAAAAGAAATCGACCTGGAAGACGTCTATGAGAACATGGGCGCACGGATGGTTCGCGAAGTTGCCAGCAAGACGAGCGACGTCGCTGGGGACGGCACCACGACCGCGACCGTTATGGCTGAAGCCATTTTCAATGAAGGTCTGAAGGCCGTCGTCGCTGGCGTCAATCCGATCCAAATGAAAAGCGGGATCGAGACGGCAGTAAATGACATCAGTGAAAAACTGCACAAAATGGCTGTCAAAGTCAAAGACAAGGAAGCAATGGCGAACGTTGCTACCATCGCCAGCAACAACGATCGTGAGATCGGCGACCTGTTGGCCGACGCGATGAGCAAAGTCGGCAAAGATGGCGTGATCACGGTCGACGAAGGCAAGAGCCTGCAGACCGAGCAAGAGTGGGTCGAAGGAATGCAATTCGATCGCGGCTACCTGTCGCCCTACTTCGTGACAGATCCTGCTTCGATGGAAGCAGTCCTGGAAGATGCCTATGTGTTGGTTTTCGAAAAGAAAATCAGCAACATCAAGGACATGGTTCCATTGCTCGAGAAAGTGGTTCAGCAAGGTAAGCCACTGTTGATCATCGCTGAGGATGTCGATGGTGAAGCACTTGCAACACTCGTTATCAATCGCCTGCGTGGCACATTCACCGTTGCAGCAGTCAAGGCTCCTGGCTACGGCGATCGACGCAAAGCGATGATGGAAGATATCGCGATCTTGACTGGCGGCCAAGCAATCTTTGAGGCTCTCGGGATCAAGCTCGAAAGCGTCGACCTGCCACAGTTGGGTCGAGCGAAGAAGATCATCATCGACAAGGACAACACGACTGTCATCGAAGGTGGTGGCAAGACTGGCGAGATCAAGGCTCGGATCGATCAGATTCGCCGCGAAATTGAAAACAGCACCAGCGATTACGATCGCGAAAAGCTCGAAGAGCGACTTGCGAAGTTGGCTGGTGGTGTTGCTAAAGTCAACGTCGGTGCCGCGACCGAAAGCGAGATGAAGGAAAAGAAAGCTCGCGTAGAGGATGCACTGCACGCCACTCGCGCCGCTGTCGAAGAAGGAATCTTGCCCGGTGGTGGTGTCGCACTGCTCCGCGCTGCGGGATCGGTCAAGCGAAGCGAAGACCTCTCCGACGACGAAGCAGTCGGTTACGGTATCGTGTTGCGTGCTTGCCGTGCTCCATTGACGATGATCGCCGAGAACGCCGGCCAAGATGGTGGCATCGTGTGCGAAAAAGTTCTCGGAATGAAGGGCAACGGCGGATACAACGCGTTGACCGACGCCTACGAGGATCTGGTCAAGGCTGGCGTAATCGACCCAACCAAAGTGACCCGTACCGCACTTGGGAACGCCGCTAGTGTCGCGACCTTGTTGCTCACAAGTGACGCCCTTGTCGCCGAAAAACCATCCGCCAAAAAGGCCGGAACCGGTGGCGATCACGACATGTATTAAGCCTCTGGCGATCATCTAGCCAAGTCTCGAAAACGGCTGACACCTTGTCGGCCGTTTTTTTTGTGGACCATTGCCGCGTGTGTGCGTCATTGATCCAGAGTTTTTAACTTGGCTTTGCCTGCCCTGTGTTTGCACCGTCTCGTACCGGAAGGCTGCGATTGCGTTTCGAATGCATCGTGGTAACGCGAGCCTGTGGTGGATCGTGTTCACCGCCAATTGGCACCATCGATTCCCCGCAAATCCGGGGTGTATTAGCCGGTTTAACCATGCTGTCGTCGGGCAGGTCGCCAGTGTTTGGCTTGGTGGCAATCTTGGGATGGCGGCAGCGAACGCGATCGTTTCTCTAGCCAAGTGTGTCTTCCCTGCAGGTTCTCTGCCCGGCCTTGCTCGGTATCCGGATTAAGGCGTGTTCAGTCGGGCCGCTGCTTCGGGTTTCGGCGGCTAGCTGGCTCGAAAGAGGTGGCGATCCCTTGGGAAACGGGTTGACATATCGCAGATTCGTGAGATAACGATAAGTAGGTTGGCTGATGATGCGGCGCACATTGGGTGGTGCTGTTTCGGGCTGCCTGACTGCGAGGTTGGTGATGAACGAATTTCTGTTGCTGCTGAGCTTGATGTTGATTTGGTTTCTGCTGAATGCCTGGGTGCTACCTAAATTTGGCATCAAGACCTGACTGAGTGGTTCTTGCGCGGTGGATCCGCGCGATGACGAGGAGCCCTCTGGCGAAGAAGCACTGTCTTCTTCCCGCAACCAGGAACATTTCAAAGAGACATCATGAAACCTTTCATTCGCTACGCAGTTCTTAGTTTGTTGATTCTCAGCACGGCGGCATCGGTTGCTGCGCAGGGGTTTGGTCGTGGTGGTGGTCGTGGATTCGGACGTGGCCCGGGAGCGGGGCGCGGCGGACCGAATGGTGGCGGCGGACCAATCGCGGCGCATGGCCATGATGAGCGTCACGACGAGGATCGCGACGTCTTTCATTTCTTGCTGACAAATCATCAAGCGATTAAACGCACAGTAACCGAGTTAGAAAACGGTGTTGAAACGCTCACCGAGTCGGACAAACCGGAAGTCGCCGATAAGATCAAAGAGCATGTGAGTTGGATGGAGCATCGGATTAAGGAAACGAATCCGATTCGCATGCGTGACCCTTTGTTCCGCGAACTGTTCCAGCACACCGACAAAATTGAGATGAAGCACGAGGATACGGCCAAGGGAGTTCGTGTCATCGAGACTTCGGCCGATCCTTACGTGGCGAAGCTGATCAAGGCGCACGCCAAAGCGGTTACTGGTTTCGTGGAACGCGGGTTCACCGAGGCGATGAAGAATCATGCCGTTCCCGATTCGGAACCGGTCGGGATCGCGACGCCCGTCTCACCTGTGATCAAGGGGCATGGGCAAGTTGTCAAGCTTCCCGCAGCAGCGCACCAGCCTCGTGATGGTGCTCGCATCGTCGTCGATGTGACTCGTGGCGGTGACCCAGCGAAACTGAATCCCGGGATTGAGAAGCTTGCCAAGTACCTCAACATCTATCAGGGTGCTGGCAAGCAAGATGCCAGCGTTACGATGGCGGTTGTGCTTCATGGTGAGGCAACGCTGAGTGTCTTGAATGCGGATGCTTATGCGAAGCAGTTTGGCGGGAAAGGCAATCCGAATTTCGACCTGTTGCACCAACTGCACGAGGCGGGGGTTGAGATTTATGTTTGCGGGCAGTCGCTAATTCAAAAAGGGGCAAAGCCGGACGATGTCCTCGTGTTTGCCGACACCGCAGTCTCGGCCTTAACGACCCTTGTGAACTTGCAAGCCGATGGATACTCCTACATTCCGCTGGGGAAATAACGCATCATGGATCTGCAAAAATGGCTGGTGCTGTCCGCATTGACTCTGGGTGGGGTCACCTCGATCGGCTGTCACCGGCCGGATGATCAAGCGGTACCGACGACCGATGCCGCGACGGCGGGCGACGATGCGACGCTGGCGGGCGCTGCGATTGGAGAGCCCTCGGTGCCTTCGGAAGCAGCGGAAGCGAAGGGCGGTCGTGATCGCCGCCAAGCCATTGCATCGCAGGCAAAGGATGCGCTGTTCGCTCGGTTGTCTGGACGGCTGATGGCGGTGTTGCAATCGGAGGGGCCTGCAGCGGCCATCGATGTCTGCAGTCAGGAGGCCGTGGAGATTTCCGAAGCAGTTGGCCGCGAGCATGGAGTGCAGATCGGTCGCACATCCTTCAAGCTTCGCAATCCTGCGAATCAACCTCGTCGCTGGGTGCAGCCATTTGTGGAGCAGCGGGTCGAAACTTCGCAGCGTGTGGAGCTTGCGGAGGGATCCTTGGGGGTCCTGTTCCCAATCCATTTAAAGGTCAAGTGTCTGATGTGCCACGGCGGTGAGCAAGACATTTTGCCTGAGGTGAAAGCCGAGCTGGCCAAGCGTTATCCGGCCGACCAGGCGATCGAATTTGCCGAGGGGGAATTGCGTGGTTGGTTCTGGGTGGAAGTGCCGGAGGATGGAGCCTCAGAGAGTTCGGAGCGCGGTTGATTCTGTCGCTCGCTGTTTTCTCTCATCCGCTCAGGCTCGTAACGCAGCCGGCAATAAGAGCGTTTGCCATCCTGGCTCCTCCGTGGCGTTTGCAGGATGGCTGCGTTTGCAGGATAGCTGCGTTTGCAGGATAGCTGCGTTTGCAGGATAGCTGCGTTTGCAGGATGGCTGCGGGGCTATCACGACACCAAGCGTTTGTTGTTACACCAGCAGCCAGCGGGCGATGTTGATATAGATCACGATGCCGAGGATATCGATGATGCCGGCAACGAACGGGTTGCTCATCATCGCGGGGTCGAGTCCGATGCGTTTGAAAAGGATTGGTAGAGCTCCTCCGCAGAGGCAACCTGCAACGATCACACACATCAGCGTCAAAGGAATGACGAGTGCGTCGCGTGGGGCGGGAGCGATAAAGAATGCGACGGACAGTCCGATCAGGGCGAGGAAGCTTCCCAGCATCAACGAGACTGCGAGTTCGCGCAGCATGACGCGTGGCCAATCGCGAAATTCAACTTCGCCGCTCGTCATGGCTGTAATCACGAGCGTTGCCGACTGGCTGCCCGAGTTGCCGCCGGCGCTAATTATCAACGGGATAAACCAGACCAGCCACGCATAATTTTCTAGTTCGGTTTCGTAATGCCGTAAAGCGAACGCAGTGAGCAAGGCGGCAAAGAAAAGAATGGTTAGCCAGATGCCTCGTTTCCAGGACAGTGTCAGTAGTCCGATCCGGAGGTAGTCTTCCTCGAGAGGTTCGACCGCCGCGATTCGTTGGGCATCTTCGGCCAATTCTTCGCGTACGACGTCGATAACATCATCGTGTGTGATGATGCCGATCAGACGACGACTGCTGTCAACGACGGGAATGGCCAGCAGGTTGTACTTTTCGACATTTTGGGCGACTGTTTCTTGGTCATCATCGACATGAGCGACGATCATGTCGGTTTCCATCATGTCGCCCAAGGTTTGATCGGGGCGTCTGAGGGAGGAAACAAGTTGTCGAGTGGAAACGATCCCACGCAGGATTTCGTTTTCGTCAACCACGTACAGATAGTAGATAGTCTCCAGCTCGCTGGCTTGGCGACCGATTTCTTCGAGTGCTGCTGGCGCGGTCAGGTTTTCGGCGAGCTTAGCGACTTCCGTCGTCATCAACGCGCCGGCTGTCTCATCCGAATAAGACTGCAGTCGTTGGATGTCGCGGCGATCTTCGACCGGCAGGAGCGGCAAGATCTGATCGACTCGATCGACTGAAAGTTCTTGGATCAGGTCGACCCGATCATCGGGTGGAATCTCTTCGACCAGCTCTGCGACTTCAGCCGGGGTTTCCAGTTGAAGCATCGTCAGTTGGCGATCTTCCGGGAAATAGCCAAAGATCTCGGCTCGACGCTCTGGTGTGGCATACTGGAGCACCCGCCAGATCTGGGTATCCTCCAAGCCTTCCATGAACTCTGCGGTTCGGCCGGGGTTTAGCGCAATACAGAATTCTTCCAGCTCCGACCGGTTTTGCTCGGTCAGCATTTCTCGCAATTCTGGCAGGAATAGTGTATTGACCATTTCACGACCGAGTTTGGGGCATGCAGACCCTAGCTATCGTCAACGATAGTTGCGCGACTCTAGCCGCGTGGCGTCCCGGCGTGAAATTTGAGTTGAATTCTTCGTTTAATTACTGACGCGTTCGACGTATTCGCCGGTGCGGGTATCAATTTTGATCACATTGCCAACCTTGATAAAGCCAGGCACGATGAACTCGGCATCGGTTCCGACTTTTGCTGGCTTCGTGACGTTGGTGGCAGTATCTCCCTTGGCTCCTGGAGCACAGTCAATGACTTCCAGTTCGACCTGGTTGGGAGCCTCGACGATGATGGCGTTTCCATTGTAGAGCGTCATGGTGCAGACCATTCCGTCGTTGAGGTACTTCCAGATGTCGCCTGCGACCGCAGCACTGACTTCGTACTGTTCAAAGGATTCCTGGTGCATGAAGACGTAATCTTCGCCCTGGCGGTACAGGAACGCCACATCCGTCGTCTCCACATCGGCCGATTGCAACGAATCGCCACCTTTGTAAGTTCGATCCAGCGAGGTGCCGCGGATGAGATTCTTGAGTCTGCACTTGTAAAATGCGTTCCCTTTGCCCGGTTTGACGAACTGCATCTCTGAGATCAGATAGGGTTCGCCGTCAATTTGGACCTTCAGGCCTTTTCGAAAGTCGCTTGTGTTATAAGTAGCCATGAGGTGAATGGCTCCGTCGTACGAGTCAAGTTGTCAAATCAGAGGGACAAGCCGTTAGATGGCAGAGAACGGATCGACCAACCAATCCGCCAAGATTCTAGCGACAAACGCCAAGTTTGTCCCGACCGCTTTGGCCGCTTCCGCTGGCGAGGATTTTCGCCCCGATTCAGTCGCCTGCGATCCGGTGGATTGGCAGACCGCGATGAAGCTTGCGGTGAGGAATTCGAGCCAGTTGCTGGAAATGCTCGGAATCCCGCTCGATCGGGGAGAATCGGGTGACCTGGGTGATTTGGCTGTGTTTTCCGGGATTCAAGGCGAAAAAACGTTTCCCACCTTTGTTCCGTTGGAATTTCTTCGCCGCATGAAACCAGGCGATCCAGATGACCCGCTGCTGCGGCAGGTGCTGCCGATCGCAGCGGAGGATAGTCAGCAGCAGGGCGAGAGCTCGGATCCCGTTGGGGATCTCGATTCCCTTTCTGCCCCAGGGCTACTGCATAAATATCATGGGCGAGCACTGCTGGTGGTCAGCGGTGCCTGCGGTGTGCATTGTCGCTACTGTTTTCGCCGTGAATTCCCCTACCAGCAAGAAAGTGGCCCGGTCGATCGGTGGAATCAGGCCATTGAGTACCTGCGTCGGAACCCCGAGATCGAGGAGGTGTTGCTCAGTGGCGGCGACCCCTTAACCTTGACCGATCCAGCATTGAGCCATCTGATTGATCGGCTGGAAACAGTAGGGCATGTTCGCCGGTTGCGGATTCACACTCGAATGCCGATTGTTATCCCCCAGCGTGTGACCGACCAGTTGGTCGACCGCTTGGCCGACAGTCGGCTGACCGCTTGGTTTGTCGTTCATGCCAACCACCCTCACGAGCTGGATGAACACGTTTTGAACGCTCTGGCTAGGCTGATTGATCGTGGGATCCCCGTATTGAATCAGGCTGTTCTGCTGAAAGGGGTCAATGATGATGCGAATATCTTGGCCGATTTGTGCCGACGGTTAGTCAATCATCGAATTCAGCCTTACTATCTTCATCAACTCGATCGAGTTCGCGGGGCGACCCATTTCGAGGTGAGTGTCGAGCAGGGACGCCAATTGATCGAGGAACTACGAGAGGTCTTGCCCGGGTATGCTGTTCCTCAATATGTCGTCGAGCAGTCGGGAGAACCGAGCAAGACACCTATTTGAAAAGCGAGTCGAGATGGGACAGGATGGCCCGGGAACGTTTTTTTGCTTCCAGCGAATCAAAACGCCGCTGCTTCTGTCACTTGAATTCGGTTCAGTGGAATTCGGCTGAAC
Source organism: Rubripirellula sp. (assembly GCA_029245125.1). Classification (GTDB taxonomy): domain Bacteria; phylum Planctomycetota; class Planctomycetia; order Pirellulales; family Pirellulaceae; genus Rubripirellula. The sequence continues at coordinate 9,349 of JAQWPZ010000131.1, read as the reverse complement.
AGGTCAAGACTATTGGATAACGACGAAACGTCCGATTGGTTTCCCCTGAGTCTGAGAATGGCAACCTTGACGATGACTACCTTGGAGAGCAATCACGGCAATGTATGTTCTTGATAATCCGGTGCTGCAGCGAGAGCTGTTGGTCAACCTGCGAACGAACCGAGCCTTCTTGTTGCTGGGTATCTACCAACTGCTCTTGGCTGCGGTCGTGCTGGTGGCGTGGCCGTCTGATGAGCGGCTTGATTTGACCACCAGCCCGGAGGCGGCCAAGAACTTGGTCAACCTGTTTTTTCTCGGGCAGTATGTCATCGCCTCGCTGATGGCCCCCAGTTTTGCTGCTGGTGCAGTGACGGGCGAGAAGGAACGCCATACCTACGAGATGTTGTTGGCCAGTCCGTTGCGTCCCGGTGCGATCGTACTGGGCAAGATGGTGGCGTCTCTGACCCATCTTGGCATGTTGATTCTCGCTTCGTTACCCATCATTGTGCTCTGTCTGCCACTGGGAGGTGTGAGTGTCTACGAAGTCTTAGCTGCGTACCTGGGATTGATCGTTTCGGTGATCCTGTTCGGCGCGATCGGGGTTTTCTGTAGTAGCTACTTTTCTCGTACCTCCAGTTCGTTGGTGGTGAGTTATCTGGTGATCTTACCGTTGGTGATTGCTGGTGTTCTGTTTTGGCAGACGTTGGAAGGCGAGGGGACGCTGCGCTTGCAAATCGCATTGCTGGTGGTTCCCGCGTTCTTGCTCTCTGCGGTGATTCTGATGTGTGCAGCGGCAGCCGGACGGATGTTGTATCCGCCCGATGTCGGCAGCGAGGGCAAGGAGGTGATTGATTTGGAGCGGGAGGCCGAAGAGGCGGTCGGCTTGGTGATTCAGCCCGACCAGTTTCCTGATCGGCTGTTTGCGCCACCCAAGAAGCAGCAGTTGATGCCGGACGGGCGGAACCCGGTTTACGACAAAGAGATTCACAGCGAAATCTTTAGCCAGGGAACTTTGATGTTACGCCTGGTCATTCAGATCAGCATGCTGTTGGCGATTCCCCTGATGGGTGTGTTCTTGTTTTGGCAAATCGAACGCTGTGCTTGGTTCAGCGTCTATGTCATCGTTTTTAATATGCTGGTCGGGCCGGTCTTTCTAGCCGGCAGCATGACGAGTGAGCGGGAGCGTCAAACTTTAGATCTGCTGCTCACCACGACACTGACACCATGGCAAATCTTGTCGGGGAAATTTGTCGTTGGATTCCGGATCTCGGCCGTGCTAACGTCGTTCTTGTTGTGGCCACTGCTGCTTGGGACGGCATTGAACAACCGTTTTTGGTCGAATTGGGCCGCCGTGCTGGCGATGTTTTTGGTCGTTTTGGTCGTCTGTCTGGTCAATGCGGTGATTGCCTTGACGTGTTCCCTGTTCTCCAGAAAAACATCGATCGCATTGCTCAGCACCTACGTGCTGTTGTTACTGCTGTATGTCGCTCCGCCTGCCCTGTTGTCACTGGGGGAAATTTTGAACTTCGCCCCAGACGTCGCGGGCCGCATTGAATGGTTAGGAATCAGCAGCCCGTTCTCTGCCTTATTCTCGATACCGCTCGATCAGAATCTCAAGCTTAACTTCGACGACGTACCTGCCAACGTTGGCAATATCGCCATCGTTGTCTGCTACTTCTTATTCAGCACGTTGTTGGTCGCAGTCGCGACTCTCGCGATGGTGCTTCGTTTACGGTCCCGACGGGGACTAGGAGAGTAGCCTGCGTCGAACCGGAACCGTTCGACGCAGCTTCCAGTCTGGTGAACTTTTCACAAACTTCGCAGCGCGTCGTTTAAGGAGTTGGCTCAGGAGCAGGCTCAGGAGTTGGCTCAGGAGTTGGCTCAGGAGTTGGCTCAGAAGTTGGCTCAGAAGTTGGCTCAGGAGTTGGCTCAGGAGCAGGCTCAGAAGTTGGCTCAGGAGTTGGCTCAGGAGTTGGCTCAGGAGTTGGCTCAGGAGTTGGCTCAGGAGTTGGCTCAGGAGTTGGCTCAGGAGCAGGCTCAGAAGTTGGCTCAGGAGCAGGCTCAGAAGTTGGCTCAGGAGCAGGCTCAGGAGCAGGCTCAGGAGCAGGCTCAGGAGCAGGCTCAGAAGCAGGCTCAGAAGTTGGCTCAGGAGCAGGCTCAGGAGCAGGCTCAGAAGTTGGCTCAGGAGCAGGCTCAGGTTCGTCCGTCGTGGTAGCCTCGCGCATCTCGCTGGGGGCTGGCTGTGGTTCTCCGGTTGGGGCTTGAATCGGCAGGCCGGGAGCATTGGCTGATGGCAGATTCAGTTGTAATTGGGGCATCGGTTCTCCAACCGGTGTGCCGTCTTCTGTCGTGATTGCGGTGACCAGATCTTCTTTGCTGAGCGTGAGGTTATCGTATTCGTCCCCTGGGATGACGTAGTACCAGAGTGCAAATCGTCGATTGAGTTCGACAGCTTTCTCTTCAGCCGCCGTCACTTTCTGTTCGTACTCGACGAGTGCTTGCTTGTCTGCCTCGTATTGTTGCTCAATCTGAGCGAACGCTCCCCTCAGTTGCTGCAGTCGGGCTTCTTTTGCCTCTTCGGATTCACCTTCCGGCGTCGCTTCGGTGTCGGTTGCCTCGGTAGCATCTTCGTCTTGTGGAGTCTCGTCTTGTGGAGTTTTTTCCTCGGACTCATTCGCGTCGGCCGCTTCTTTGTCGGCCTCGATCAGTTCAGCCGGTTTTTGTGGCTCGACTGGATTTGGTTTTTCGCCTAGCAGTGATGGGTCGACTTGAACTCGGACGTACACATACCGTCCTGGTTTTCCATTGGGTGTTTCTTCTGCATTGTTTTCACCGTCTTCATTTTCACTGCCTTCGGTTGCATCTGGTGCATCGGCTTGATCTGCATCTTTTTCGGTGTCGCCTTCGCTGGAGAGCCCGATTTCCAATTCTTCATCGCTGCCGGTGAAAGCACGACCGAAGTGCAATTGGTAAATCAGGCCATCGCTGGTGCCGACGGACAATTCACCTTCTCTGGCGATTAAGCGCAATTGTTTCGGGTCACTGGTGCTCGGTTGCAGAAGGAAACCGCGAGCCAGCAGATCAGCTTGGATTCGATCTACGTCGCGCTGGCCGGCGATCACGCTTCGATCCAGTTCAAGGGTGCCGGTCAAGCCAGGTTGTTTGGGACGCACGCCGGCGATCGCCAAATCTGCGACGGTATTAACGGTTTCGGCGATGGCTTCGGCGTTGACCTGTTTGGTCGCCACATCCAAGCCTTTCATTTTCCAATCGTCGGTGGATGAATCGCGTGAGAGTTCGGTTTCAATCGTATTGGTGACGGCCAATTGCATCCCGCGTTCTTCAAACGAATAGTCCTGTAATTCGACACGGAGGATGTCGGAACCTTCCACGTCCAATAGATCGGTTTTGACCCAATCGGAAAACTTCGTCGACAAATCGATGTCGAGTTCGGCGATGTATGTTTCGTCTTCGCCGGGGTGCCGCACGTAGTAGCGACTGTCCTGGTCGTCGACTTTCTTTCCAACAATAAAGCTGGCGAGGATTTCGTCGTTGGTGCCTCGGAAAGTGAGTCGTTTGCCGATACCGTCGATCTCATCCACGCTGACCGAGTCGGTTTCGGGGTCCACTACGCCGTATTGCGGATGATCGGATGCCCAGCGGGTGACCATCGCGCCACGTTTGATGCCAATGACGCTACTCGCCGTTTTGGCCAATTGGTCAGCGGCATCGGCGGGGTAGTCGTGGTGAGACGGAATCACCCAGCGGCCATTGCTGGCTTGCTCAACTGAAAACTCAAGTGGTTTCAAGTTGTCCGAGTCAATGACTTTGACCGCCAAGGCCGTGGCGATGGTGGGATCGGTGAAATCTGGATAGAACTCTTCCCCAACCTTTCCAAATTCTTGAATCTCTTCGGGGCGGTTAGCCCACTGGAGTGCAGCGGTAATCGCCAGACAGGCAACAGCAGCGCCGACAAAAATTGTCGTGCGGCCAGTGTTGTTCTGCGGCTTACCGGTTGGATTGGAATTACCTGCAGAGGAGGTTGACATCGTGCATGCCTCAGGAGATATCGCGACGTGATTTAATTTAGAAATTCGAAAGTCAGCCGACGGGTTAATGGTCGCGTCGGCGGGATTTGGTGACACTGAGCTTTTCGTCTCGCCACCGGCCGGCAAAGACGAAGATGCCGACGAGCAGTGCCGGCAGGGCGGGGAGTCCGATCGCACGCCATTGAATCTTGCGTTCCAAGGCTTTGATGTCTTTTTGCGTTTGGGCCCGAATCCGACGAATGTCGTCGTTCTTTTTCTGGTCGATGCGTGCTTCGGCTAGCGACAAGCGTTGCTGTTCGGTCTGCTGAGCTTGTTCCCGCATTTGCTGTTTCGCGATCGGGTCAAGATCCTCGTTTTCCTCGATTTCTTTCACCCGTTCGCTCAGTTGCTTCTTGCGAGCATCTAGCTCTTTTTTCGCTTCGTCGTCTGCTTTCCGTTCGGCATCATTCGCCTTTTCAAGGAATTCGTTCCTTTGCTCTTCGACTCGATTGAGCGAGCGGTGCTTGGCACGCCGACTTCGAAGGTTGATGAACGATTCATCTCCCACCAACGCATCGACGGCGTTGAGCACGAAGGTGACATTGTCGAAGGTAATATCTAGATTTCCGAAGGTGCGTTCATCGAAGAAGAAGTCAGAGATCATGTCGATATCAGCGACGAAGATCGCATTGACACCATTATCGCCGCTGCCTTGTACTCGGGCTGCCAAGGTGAAGGCATCGCTATCGACTCGACGGGCAGGGTTTTGCCGCGGGCTAGCAGTCAGTTGCCTCGACATGAAATTCGGTGTCTCATCAACAAACTCTTCCCATCGCAATAGTCCTGATTCGAATCCCGTTTGGACCAAAGGCGTGAAAGCGTTCTCACTGGACGCCGCTTTCTCGATCGTTCCACCGTATAGCACGATGACTTCTTGCAGTCCTTTGGTGATCGAGCTTTCGTTGTTAAAGGTTTCGTCGTTGCTGCCACCGCGGGCTACGAATACGTATTCGGCTGGCAGCTGCGCAAATTCGGGATGCGGATTGCTTAGGTCAAAAGCGATTCGATCGTATTGCCACTGGACGCCCAGCACATTCATCAGCCGAGTCGCTCGTCCGCCATCCGCTTTTGGTACCGGTTGCTGGCCGCCGCCCATCATGCCACCGCCGGCTGCCGGTTTGGATTGTCGGGGGGCACCGGCGACTCCGAAGCCGCCACTATTGAACGAGAGCGGGAACGGGTCATCAAAAATCAGAAGCGGATTACCCGTTCGAGCGTAGGCGACAAGGTTTGCCATTTCGGGGTCGGTAAGTGACGACGGCATCGCTGCCAGCAAGACATCAAATTGAGTTGAATCGATTGCTGCTGCGGGCGCGACTTCGACAACTTCGTACTGTTTTCGCAGTTCTGAAACGATTCGCCATTCGCGTGATCCATCCAGCAAGCCCGCATCCGTTCGCAAGATGCCGACGGTGTAGCGTGTATCGTTGGCAACCGTTTCAACACTGCGGGTCAATTCGTACTCGACTGGCAGTCCCTTGCCGAAGAAGGGGATGACGACCTTGTCGTAACTGCTGATCGCGACGGCGCCCAAGAACAGGTCGACTTCGTCTCGGCGGCCGCCATCCTCTGTTAGCACCCGTACCGGAGCGATTCCAAATTTTTCGGCTTCGTCCGCTTGTTCGCTGAAGGGTTCCACATCAACAAAGCGAACCTCCAGATTCTTGCCACCAAGATCGTCGAACTGTCGCAGCAGGCCAACCAGACGCTTTCGCGTCTCTTCGTATTCTGCCGGGACTGTAGGGCTGAGGAATGCTTGGATTTCAATTGGCCGCTCGGAGCCGAGATCTTTCAGGATTTTCTTGGTTGATGGAGCCAGACTGAACAGGTTTTCGCTGGTCGCGTCGATTCGCATCGAGGGTGAGTAGCCGGCCCAGGCGGTGACGCACGTGGCAATCACTGCGATGCAGACCGCACGCAGCCCGTATTCGGCAGCTACCGACGCTCGCCGGGCGTATTTCCAGTGACGGCGGGACATCAGCACGAGGTTCAAGTAGAGCATCAAGGCAATGAATCCGACGAAATACAGAATGCCAGTCATCGGAATGACGCCGGTCCCCAAGTCGCGGAATTGTTCCCGGATGCTGAATGGTTCCAACACGCTTCCGAGAACCGGCAGATCACCGACATACCCAATGGCGACAGGAATCGTGCAGAGAACGACGCCGAGTACGAAAGCGACTGTCATGTTGCTGGTCATTTGTGATGCCAACATCCCCGCACTCAGCAAGGCGGCCCCCGCGATCCAGTAGCCAAAGTAGGTGGCGATTAGCAGGCCCCAGTCGGGGTTGCCGAGATAGCCCAAGACAAACACGTGAGCCATCGAAAACACCAAGGCCACGGTGTACACCGCTAAGACCGAGAAATATTTTGCCAGCAAGATTTCGAGGTCAGTGGCCGGCATCGTGAACAGTAGCTCATCGGTTCCCGATTTTCGTTCTTCGGCCCAGACGCTCATGGTGATGGCGGGCACAAAGAACAACAGCAACACTGGATACCATTGCGTTAACTGGTCGAGATTCGGCTCGTTGGCGGTGAAAAATGAATCGCTGAATGCGAAATAACCGCCTGCCATCACGAAAACCAGGATGAACAGGTAACCGAGCATGCCCGAAAAGTAGGCCGAAAAGTTTCGCCGGAAAATTGCAGTGACAACTTGAGGTCGTAACTTCATGATCGGGTAGGTCTATCTGGAAGGAGTGGTGGAGAATGCAGTCGAACGGAAACGTCGCGATCGACGTTTCGATGAAAAGCAAAGGCTGGCCGACTAAGAGGTGGCTGCGAGGGTGAGTTCACGGAACTTCTCTTCCATGGCTGTGCCCTCGGTTCCCAACTCGTTCGTAGGACCATCAAAAACCAAACGGCCTTCGTTCACGAGGACGACGCGGCTGCAAACGGCGTGAACCTCTTGCAAAATGTGGGTCGACAACAGCACCGTCTTGGTTTTGCCCAAGCTGATGATCAGCTCCCGTAGCCCATGGACTTGATTGGGGTCCAAGCCGCTGGTGGGCTCGTCCAAAATCAGCACCGCGGGGTCGTGCAGCAACGCCTGGGCCATCCCAACACGCTGGCGATAACCACGCGATAGTTTTCCAATCGCCTTGCCCCAGACGTCCTTCAATGCGCACTGGTCGCGAACATATTCCATCCGCTGGCTGAGCAGGTTTTTGGGCATCATCCGCGTGTTGCCAGCGTAGCGAAGGAAGCTCGCCGGAGTCATTTCGGTATACAACGGACCATTTTCGGGCAGATATCCCAGCATCTCTGCCGCTGGTAAGCGATCGCTTTGCGTATCGAATCCACCGATCCGTGCAGTTCCCTCGGAGGGAGCCAGGAAACCGGTCAGCAACTTCATTGTGGTCGACTTGCCGGCTCCATTGGGACCCAGAAATGCACAAACTTGGCCGCTGGGAACTGTGAAGGAGACGTTTTGGACCGCAGCAAACTCGCCATAGAACTTACTGAGCCCGTCCGCCTGGATCATGACTGAGGGTTTCCCAGAAGAATCATCAACCATTTGGATTTGAGCTCCGAATCATCGCTTGTAGAAGGAAAGGAGGGACAGAACCCCGTCCCACGCTAGCTGGTCGCCCGATGTAGGCGTACCCGTGCAGGCGCAACAGTTTAAGTGTGACGGTGAACCAACGCGTCGCATCCGGTTTGCATTGGACCAATACGCTGCTGGCTTTACCAAGGTTCCGCAGACGTTATTTTCTCCGCATTCTTGCTCGGGGCAATAGGGCTACGGCAAGACAGTCGGGTCTGCAAAGGTGAAACTTGTGACGACTCGACGGCTCCGCACTTATTTCTCCACCTGTGATTGTGATGACATTGCCTTCGTTATCTGCCGATTCTCCCTATCTGGTTGTACGTGAGCCAGAACCCGATGGCCGTGGAGGTCAGGTCGAGACGATCGCGATTTTTTTGACCGCTTCGAGGTGTCCCATCGGCTGTTCGATGTGTGACTTACACCGGTTTACGCTGGACCAACCGACCCCCACCGGTGCGATTCCACTGCAGATTCGCCGAGGACTCAACGCGTCAAGCGATGGGCCATTCAACGGGCCTAGCGACGGGGCTAGCGACGGAGCAGCCAACGGTCGGTCCCGCCCAGGATGGGTCAAACTTTATAACAGCGGGAACTTTTTTGACCCTCAGAGTATTCCGCCCGCCGATTATGGCCAGATCGGCAAGCTTTGCGGTGAGTTTGAGCGTGTGATCGTCGAGAATCATCCGCGGTTCGGTGGGGAGCGTTTGAAACGATTTCAGCGTGAGTTGAGGCAACCGCTCGAGGTGGCCGTCGGATTAGAAACCGTTCAGCCGCGTTGGCTGGCTCGAATGAAAAAACAGCTGACACGTGACCAATTTGATCAATATGCCGCAGAGTTGCGTCAGGTTGGGGTCGACTTGCGAGTGTTTTTGATTGTGGGGGTACCTGGGGTGGGGGTTTCAGAGGCGATGAGGTGGGGACAACTGTCCCTTCGGCACGCGATTCGGGCTGGAGCGAGGCATGTCAGCATGATCCCATCGCGTCGCGGAAATGGTTGGGGGCCGGCCACCGGTCGTTTGCCAGACCTTTCCCTCGATGATTGGTTAGAATACCAGGCGAGGCTGATCGCAGACGCCGACGGACGTGCCGCCGTGACCATCGATCTGTGGGAGATGGCAGCCGAGGATCCCCGCGTCGACCGTCTGAAGCAAGTCAATCTAACCCAGCTTCCTGACTAACCCAGTTTCCTGACTAAAACAGTTTTGCCTTCATTGAGCGACGAGTGACCGCGGATCCTGCCCCGATGAAACAGACCTCACGCCGTTCGTTTGATGCCGCCATCATTGGCTCTGGTTTTGCCGGTTCAATTCTGGCTGGCATTCTGTCGCGACAAGGAATGCGTGTCGCATTGATCGACGTGGCTCGTCACCCTCGGTTTGCGATCGGAGAGTCTTCTACGCCCATCGCCGACATGCTGCTGCGGCGACTTGGCGAGCGACACTCGATTGCTGAATATGTTGACTTGTCGACGTGGGGGCGTTGGCAGCAGTCGCACCCAGAGCTTGCAGCGGGACGCAAGCGTGGTTTTACCTATTTTCAGCATCACGATGGCGAACCATTTTCGGAACGGAAGATTGGCCAGAACAGCCTGTGGGTGGCGGCCAGCAAAAGTGATGACGTGGCCGACACGCATTGGTATCGGCCTGATGTCGATCAGTTTCTGTTTCAATTGGCAATCGATGCGGGAGCGACCGATTTCAGTGAGCATGCGGTTGAATCGATCGAGCATTCT
>JAQWPZ010000124.1 GCA_029245125.1 Rubripirellula sp. | reverse complement strand
ATCGGTGAGTCGAAAATCACGGCCGGCATACCGATAAGTCAATTTCTCATGGTTGAATCCAAGTAAATGCAGGACGGTTGCATGTAAGTCATGAACGTGGACCCGATCTTCAACGGCTTGGAATCCAAACTCATCGGTCGCGCCGTGAACGTGTCCGCCTTTGGCACCGCCGCCTGCTAACCACATTGTAAATCCGTGGTGATTATGATCGCGGCCGCTATTCGTCCCGGCGTTTGATCCTGCCTTTGGCAGTTCGACAGTTGGGGTTCGCCCAAATTCACCACCCCAGATCACGAGTGTTTCGTCAAGCAACGATCTTTGTTTCAAATCCTTTAGCAATGCTCCGATGGCTTGGGAACATTCACCAGCCAATCGTCGGTGATTGACTTCGATTTTATCGTGGCTATCCCAGGGCTGACCGGCGCCATGCCAAAGTTGAATGTACCGCACGCCGCGCTCGACCAGTCGCCTCGCGATTAAGATCTGCTTGGCCTGCACAGAATCGCCGTACATTTCGCGAACATGCTTCGGTTCTTGGCTGATATCGAAAGCGTCGGTTGCTTCCATTTGCATTCGATAGGCTAATTCAAAGCTTTGCACGCGTGCCTCGAGGTCGGCATCTTGTTGCCGCGTCTGTTGGTGTTGAGCATTGATTTGTTGCAGCAGATCGAGTTGACGCCGTTGTTCGTTGCGTCCCAGTCCGGCGGCATTGCGAATGTCAGCAATCAGTTTTTCAATCTGTTGATGCTTGCTGTTGATGTAAGTGCCTTGATAGGCGCCGGGCAGAAACGCGGCTTGCCAATTTTCGGCACCTTTGATCGGGTAGCCTCCGGGGCACATCGCGATAAAGCCAGGCAAGTTTTGGTTTTCGCTACCGAGCCCGTAGGTAACCCATGACCCGAATGCCGGCCGCACAAACTGTGAACTCCCACAATTCATCAGCATTAGGGAGGGTTCATGGTTGGGGACATCGGCGTGCATCGAACGAATGACGCAGACGTCATCGATCATTTCGCCTACGTCGGAAAACAGCTCACTAACTTCGATGCCGCTTTGCCCGTATTTTTTAAATTGGAAGGGTGATCGGTAGGCCGCCCCCGTTTCTCGCTCGGTACGCAGGTCTAGGGGAATTGACTTTCCGTGGAATTGATCGAGCATGGGCTTGGGGTCAAACGTATCGACCTGAGAGGGGCCCCCATTCAAAAACAGGTGGATGACAGCCTTTGCTTTGCCCGGAAATTGAGGTTGCTTCGGGGCCATCGGATTTGTGCCCGCCGCGGCGGTATCATCCGACATCACGCCAGCAAGTCCGAGCGTTCCTAATCCGATTCCACTACGTCGCAGAAAGTCACGTCGCGTCGTTGGCAATCGATTCAAATCAGGCAACGATTCAGCCATTGTTGAGCTCCGAGTTTCTCGCGTGTTCAAGTTGGCCATTTTAGTCGACAAATGAAAATTCGTTTGAGAGCAACAGGACTTGCGCTAACTGGACCCAGGGATCCATTGCATCTCGATTGGTGCCCGCTGCGATACGGCTTGATGACTCCGCGTAGTCAGTGGACGCATTCCAAACGTACCCCGCAGGCCAGCGAGCGGAGGATCGATCCGGTTCGAGTGATTCGAACAACTCAATCGTCGGCGCCCATGAGTAACTGTCGAAACCTGGTCCGCCAATGCATCCGACAACAAAATCAATCGTGTCACCCGCTTGGACGTTTAGTTTTGTTGCCATCGTCTCAACTTCGTTGTTGAAAGCAGTCCATTCGCCCTGAATGCCGGCACGGGAATGGATGATTTTTGCGGATACGCCATCACCTTTGGCAGTAGGGTGTTTGAGCTGGCCATTGATCGAAACGATTCCGGCAAGTGGAGAAATCCATCGTCGTATTGTGTTGACTTGTTGGTTCGATCCAGGGTGACCGCCACTGGCTGACAACTGCAAGTAACCCAGTTGCGGGTCAGGGAATTGTTTTGACGCTTGCCAGGCTTGCCCGCTGAAATGAGGGAGTGCAGTGAATCTTAATTGTTTCGTCTGCTGGTCCCAGAATCCGTAGCCAAACCGCCAGCGTGGTTGTTCTCGTGGGTCATCTGTTTGCTTGCTGCGAAATTCGGCAATCGCCAATGGATCAACGAAATCGAGGGCGACTTGCAATTCCTGTTGGTGTGGTTCGCGTGATAGGGCGAATCGATACATTTGTCGAATCCGGTTCGCAGCCAGATTTGGCGGTGCAGTGCCGGTGGAGGCCGAGGTCTTCGTTTGCTCGACCCCGGCGTTTTCTGATTGAGATTCAGTGCGGGCGGCTAAGGCCTCTGCCTGTTGAATCGCAAAGGCAGAATTCATGAGGTAGAGCGCTTGTTGTGGAACCGTTGTTTGTGTTCGCTGGGCTTGGCTTGCGTCGGGGCTGGGAAGATCAAAGCTTGCCAGTAATCCCGGCAAATCTTCCCGATCAATATAGGCATAGATTCCGCGGCGGGTGGCGTCTTGGTGGATCATCACCGATCGCCCGCCAACTTGATCATCCAGTCGCCCCGCCGCAACCAAGAGGCGATCTCGCAGCGGTTCGAATTCCAATCGCTGTCGCGGCATGTGCCACAGCAGTCGATTTTCGGGATCTTTTTGCATCGGTTCGGACCGAAGTTCGCTTGTCTGTTGCCAGCTTGCGGACAGCATGATTTTTCGCTGCAAGCGTTTGATCGACCAGCCATCTGCGATGAATTCTGCGGCTAGGTGATCAAGGAGTTTCGGGTGAGTTGGACGCTCGCCACGATTTCCAAAATTACTTGGGGTGCGAACCAAACCTGCACCGAAATGATGTTGCCAAATACGATTGACGATAACACGGGCGGTGAGAGGGTTATTGGGGCTCGCGATCGCTTGGGCGAGTTCCAAACGCCCACTGCCCTGCTTGAATGGTTGGCCGCCGTCGACATGAGCTAACACCTGTAGAAAACGACGTGGAACCCGATCACCGCGATTGCTGGCAACGCCCCGACGGAAAATCACTGGCTCGATTGGCCTCGGCTTGTCAACCATCACCATTCCACGCGGAGGTGCTCCAGGATGCGTCACTTCGACGCCGTTGACTTTGTTGACGAATTGGTTGTATTGGTTTCGCTCACTTTGATTGAGGTAGGCAATCATCATTTCGCGGTTCAACAAGGTTGGCGAACCCGGTTCCCAAAGCACCTGCCGCAACCATTCGTCCTCGTCATCGTTTAAGCGTTCAATGGTTGGGTTGTCTGTTCGTGCTTTGACCCATTGTGCGTACACCGATTCCAGTTCTTTGCCGATCGCTTTGGCTGCCTCGTTCATCGACTGCGGTTTCGCATCTCGTAACGCAATTAACAGTCGTTGCGGAATTTTTTGTTTTCCGAGCGGGTTTGCCACCGTGTCGATGTTGGCGGGCGTTTTGTTTTCGATCTCTTGCAGAATCTGCGGAGTTTTAGCGGCAAATTCATCGGCGGGTGTCGCAGCTAGCAAACGCCAAAGCATCCAAATCGGGTGTGACGATTTCGTTGGGGTCGTGAGGTACTGATGCCATCGCAAGGCGGCACCGCGGCGTAGCGGCCCGCGTTCACCCCGCAATTTCAATTTCCCGCGTTGGAAATTGGCTAACGCTCCTGGGAGAATGGTTAAGTAATCAGCGGTCCGGGAACGCAATTCATCTTCCGTCTCGACACGTCGCTTTTCGACCCAGTCGTCCACCTCACGCTGCTTGACCGCTTTGGCCGCGAGGAATGCTTCGTAATCGGGCGAGGATTTTGGTTCACCCAACAAAGGCAATTCAGCGGGTTCTTGGGAGCTAGCGAAGACCCCGTACAGCGAATAGTAGTCAGCCGTTGGGACTGGATCGAATTTGTGGTCGTGGCATCTTGCGCAGGAAACGGTGAGGCCGAGGAAGCCACGAGTGACTACATCGATCTGATCGTCGATGATGTCGGGTTGGCGATTCATGAATCGGCGACCCACCGTCAGTAGGCCCATGGCGGCCAGATTCTTACGCTCTGGTCCCTGCAGGTTGAGTTGGTCCGCTGCCAATTGTTCGAGAATGAATCGGTCGAAAGGCTTATCTCGATTGAAGGCATCGATGACATAGTCACGGTAGGTAAAAGCGAATGGGAAACGTGTTTCGCGATTTCCAGCGAAGTAGCCCTTCGTATCGCCGTAACGTGCGATGTCAAGCCAATGTCGCGCCCAACGCTCTCCATAGTGTGGGCTTTCCAGCAGGTGGTCAATCAATCTCGCAAATGCATCGGGCGCTTCGTCGGCCAGGAATGTTTGAACCTCTTCAAAGGTAGGGGGCAGACCCAGCAGCGTGAAATAGGCGCGATGAATCAGAACACGTCGATCAGCCTTCGGGTTGGGAGCCAAATTTGCTTCAGCCAGTTTGGCGAGTACGAAGCGATCGATCTCAGTCGTTGAAATCGGGTTTGTCGAATCTGACCAGGAGTCTGGCAGGGCAATGTTTGCCGGAGGTTCTGGTGCGATGATCGGTTGCAGTGCCCAGTGGGATCGTTGTTGCGACGCAATGAAATCGGCTGCCGACATTTTGAGCGGTTCGTCGGCGAGTGGATGCTTTTCGTTCGGCCAATAAGCGCCTGCTTTGACCCACTGGTTGAACAAGTCGATGTCCGTTTGCGACAACTTGCCGGCTGGCGGCATTTGGAAGTCGTTATTTTGATAGCCGATCGCCTGATTCAAACGACTGGCACTCGGTTTACCTGCAATGACAACTGGCCCCGCCGCCCCGCCTTGTTGAAGATGAATCTTTCGATCCAAACGCAAGTCACCGGACTGATCATCCGGGCCGTGGCATTCAACACAATGTTCGACTAGCAGCGGACGGATCTTGTTCTCGAAGAAAGTCTCTTGTTGATTGGGAGAATTTTGCCCAAAAGCAATGAGCGTACTTCCAACCACGGACAATAAAGAAACGGTAAGGCAAGCGACCGCTTGCGTTAGCGACGGCACCCACCGACCGATACGGCAGGTCACTGGTTGCGTGCTGTTTGCGATTTGTGTGAGCTTCCTGGCGTGGGCGTTTCTTGCACCAGGAAAGTGTTTAGATGTGGGTAGAGACACTGAGGATGTATCTCCTCCATGGAACACAGGAAGGATGGTGAGGCCGGTCAGCGAATTCGAGATCACCGTGACCGAGCGTTTTACAGGTGGGAATGTCGAGATGGAATTTCGATTTCCGATCCCGGCACGGTTCTATTCTAGCCGACGGACACGATCGCGGAAGGGAAACTTAGTTGTTAGCGGGGTTGGTTCCCAAAGCGAGAGCCAGTTTCGACCGAGTTCCATTGATCGGTGAGCGGCCAGTGCGACAAATTGGATTGTTATTTGGCATAAATCGCGGTTGACCGTGTCGGCTGGGATGTTTGTGGTCGCACCCATCAATCGGTTCAATCCTGGCGACGCACATCTGGTACGCCCGCTTCGCTGTTGTCGGCAAAGATGTTTTTGGCTGATGTCACGTTGTGCGGCAGTGGGTGGATCGCGGGATGAAGTGCATGGGCCAGCAATTCCAGGCTGTCAACGATTCTTGGGCCTGGGCGATTGAAATAGGCGGATCCGTCAACGAGATAAACTCGGCGGGTCTGGACGCATTTCAAAGTTGACCACCCGGGTTGAGCTTGCAGGATCGGCAAATCTTGTAGTGTTCGCTCCACGGTGAATCCGCAACAGGCGATCACGAGGACGTCAGGATCCGCAGCAGCAATCTCTCGCCAGGATGTTGTCACACTCCGTTTTCCTGCGACACCAATCGCTTCGATTCCTCCTGCCAAATCGACAAGTTCAGGACTCCAGTGACCCGCACAAAATGGAGGGTCAATCCATTCGAGCAACAGGACAGACGGTCGTAGGGAAATCGATCGGGAGCGGTTCGAGACTGTGTCGATGCGTGTTTGCAAACCCGAAATGTATTTTTCAGTCGAGGGTCCAGCGTTTGTTGCGATTCCGACTTGCCGAATGCAGTCCAATACACCCGCTAGGTTGGAAGGTTCCAGGTTGAGGGTTCGAGGATTTCCCGGCAGGGATTCGATTGCTGCATTGACCTCACTCTCGGCTACCGCACAGACATCACACAACGCCTGAGTGACAATCAGGTCTGGTTCCAGCGATTGGATGGCGGCCAAGTCGAGTGCATAGAGAGCGCGTTCCGTTTTTATTCGTTCGCGTACCAGTGAATCAATTTCATTGCTCGTTGCCTGTTCCGGAAGGAAAGTTTTAGTCACTCTTGGCAAATCGATAACGTCGTGTGGGTAGTCGCACTCATGCGAAACACCTATCAATGAATCACGCAGACCCAAGCCGCAGATGATTTCGGTAGCACTCGGTAACAGGGAAGCGATTCTCATGCGTGATTTTCTCTAGTGATCATCATTAAGTGGCGACGTGAGTCGGACCAAGCGGGTGGGCAACCGTTCAAGCGGAGCGGCGGCATGGCGAGTGATGCTGGTTCAGGGGGTTGCCATTTCCAAGGCGTGTTTGTTTCTTTTTTTCAGTTCCAGCGACGTGAGTCCAACAACGACAGTGGCGAGCAGGCAATAGATACCAGCCCAGTACATTTGGGTCGGCAACGGGATTCCTCGGTCGATCAGTGTCCCAGTCAGACCAGGGCCGGCGGCAGTTGCGAAAACCATGAAAGATACGATGACAGAACGGATCGCTCCTAGGTGAAGTGTTCCATAAACTTCTGGCCAAACGGCACCGAACAGTGTCGAGGAGCATCCGTAGCTGATTCCAATCAGGATCATTACTACAAACAGGGTCGGGACTGGGCCACCTCGGGAGAGGACGAAGCAGGTTACGGCTAGTGGTAGCAGAAAGAACGGTAACACACTGGTCGCATTAAAACGGTCGATCAAGGCTCCGCAGGTTAACGCAAAAATCACAGTGGTCCCCGCCATCACTGTTAGCGAAAGTGCGTACATCCGGGGAGGCCAGCCGTTTAGGTCAGTCAGGTAAACCTGATGGTAAAAAATCGTGGTCCCGATGAACGGCGGCGCTAGGACACCGATTAACAAGATCCAAAATAACGGGTCACGGAGAACTTCGGAGCGAGTCCAACTGCGAATCTCAGCCGTCGGCATCTCACTGTTCTGGTGATGCTCCTGTGGAATTCTGGGACGTCGATAAGCGTAATAGGTAAGTGGCAGGCCGATCACAATCAATGACACAGCACCGAGCGTCCAGCCGGTTTGGAAGCCGTAGGTGGTCACCACGGAAGCAAACAGTAACGGCAGGGTCGCTTCACCACCCTGATGCCCAAGCACGACAATCGAGATCGCCCGGCCCCTTTGCTGTTCAAACCACCGGCCCGTTGCCGTTAACGCGATATGCGTCATCATGCCTTGGCCGAACAGGCGAAGCAGGAAAATGGCGATCGCCAGTATCGCAACCGATGACGCATTGGCTGCCAATAAGCTGGCCAGTGCGAGGATGGGAATGACCAGTAGCACCATGCGGGATACCGGCATGATGTCGACCAGTCGGCCGAGAAACGGCAGGCACAAGGCACTCGCAAGCGTTGCCAGCATGTAGAGACGACCAAATTCCCCGTGGCTCAACTCAAACTGGGCTTGCCATTCACCAACCGATGACGAGACGAAAAATGTCTGGCCGAAGCTCGAAAAGTAAGTCAGCAAAAAACCGCCGGCAAGCCAGCGAAAGTTCTGCTTGAAGAATTCGTACATGGAGAGCTTTCAAGAGGCAGTGTTGCAATCGATGCTGATGGTAGTCAGCACTTGCCGTTTCAAACCAGGGCCGGATCGCGGAAGCGGGCTTGCAAAGCCTCGGGCGGATGCAGGACGCGGCGTCCAGTCAGGGCGTCAGCACAAATCAGGGGATTCGAGCCGAGTCTCTGCTGCCTGCACCAAAATTTTATTTGGTGGGCAAGAAGACGATTGCAGAATTTGATTTGATTAACGCGTTGGTCTGGGGAATGCCTTAGAAAACAAAATTTTGATTTGCGAAGTTTTGATTTGCGGTATTTCTCAAAGTTCTCGGCCTCCGGAGTTAAGTTCGGCCCCATCAACCGTGGTAGGTGACGCGGTGCTCATCGCAAAATTGGTGATCGGGCTCCGTCGCAACCAAAAGTCGATCGTTATCGCTCCCCAGCCTCTTGGGCCGAAAGTGTCCCACAGCAAGTGGGATCTCGGCAGTTGGTGAGTCCAGTTGATGACGTAGCGGGAATTCTCGACTGGCTTGGACCGCCCCGCAGTCCGCCCCTTTTGCCTAGCTTTACATGCGGGTTCCTAAGTTGCCAAGGGCCGGTGCTTTTGGTCCGGAACCTTGCCTGGCTGAGAACATTGCCAGCTAACTCACGTTGTCGCAGACCTGCTCAAATCGTTACGATCTGGCCTGAAAAGGAAGCGGAATCTGCAAGCGGTTTCTGCTGCCGCCCTCACCAAGGAAGGTGTTGCCGTGCCGGCTGCTGCTCGAAACAAAATCTCATCACTTTCGCCGATCACCCCGCTAGAGCGTCTGCGGGCAATTCGGCAGTACGTATCGGCCGAAGCGGAAGCGATTCTCGCCTGCTCTGCTCAGCTCGCCTCGTCTGCGGTTCAAGCCGCCGAAATGACCGCGAAATGCGACGGTTGTGTGGTCGTGACGGGGGTGGGTAAAGCTGGATTGGTTGGTCAGAAATTGGTTGCGACCTTGGGAAGTACTGGTAATCCCGCGCACTTTTTGCATCCTTCTGAGGCAGTCCATGGAGATTTGGGTCGGATTCGTGCCAATGACGTTGTTTGGGCGTTGAGCAATTCGGGTCGCAGCGAAGAAGTGGTTCGCATCGCACCTCACCTACGCGAACATTCCAGTGGCCTAATCGCGATTACAGCGAGCGAAGATAATCCGTTGGCTGCTGCTGCTGATTTAGTGGTAACGCT